>DAIOFZ010000114.1:0-7094 GCA_036745475.1 Actinomycetota bacterium
AGAACCAAGGATGGGTGCGTCACGGGGAGGCACCGTCCAGAAGGGGGGAAGTGCGTTGAAGCGTCGGTTGTTGGCGTTGCTCGCCCTGTCGGTTCTGCTTCTCGCCGCGTGTTCGAACGACGACGACGGCGGTGGCGGATCGACGGGAGCGACTGGAGGAGCCTCCGGCGACGGGAACGTCACCGTGGGGGTTTCCTGGAACAACTACAACGAGGAACGGTGGGCCAAGTGGGACGAGCCCGCGATCCAAGAGGCCCTGCAGACCTGCGGCGCGGACTACATCTCCTCCGACGCCGGGTCGTCGGCCGAGCAGCAGCTCGCTGACGTCGAGAACCTGATCTCGCAGGGCGCGAACGCGCTCATCATCCTTGCGCAGGACGGTGAGGCGATCCTCCCGGCGGTGCAGAGCGCGCTCGACCAGGGCATCCCGGTCCTCGCGTACGACCGGCTGATCGAGAACCCGGGCTCGCTGTACGTCACGTTCGACAACGTCGAGATCGGGCGGCTGGAAGCGGAGGCCGTCTATGACGTGGTCCCCAAGGGCAACTACGTGTTCATCAAGGGGAACTCGGCCGACGCGAACGCCGATTTCCTTCGTTCGGGCCAACAGGAGGTCCTCCAGGACGCGCTCGACTCGGGTGACATCAAGAACGTCGGTGAGTCCTACACGGACAACTGGGACCCGGCGATCGCCCAGACGAACATGGAGCAGTTCCTGACCGACAACAACAACAACGTCGATGCCGTCCTCGCCGAGAACGACGGCATGGCGGGCGGCGTCGTGGCGGCGTTGGAGGCCCAGGGTCTCGCGGGCTCGGTGGCGGTGTCCGGACAGGACGGCGACGCGGCCGGGCTGAACCGCGTCGCCCTCGGGACGCAGACCGTCGACGTCTGGAAGGACGCCCGGGAGCTCGGCAAGGCCGCGGGCGAGTCGGCGTGCGCGATGGCGCAGGGCACGGCGCTCCAGGACGTCGCCAACACGCAGCCCTTCGACTCGCCGGGGGGGAACCAGATGACCTCGATCCTCCTGACCCCGCAGGCGATCACGCAGGACAATCTCGACGTCGTGCTCGACGCGGGCTGGATCTCGCCGGAAGACCTGTGCCAGGGTGTCAAGGCCGGCACGGTGGATGTGTGCAGCTAGCGAAACGGGTCAGACGACTCATAGAACGGAAGGCGCTCGCCTCACCTGCAGGGTGAGGCGAGCGCCCCGCTGGCGTAGGATTCGGGACGGTGGCTGAGACCAAGGTTTCCGCGGCCGAGCGAGAGCCCGAGTCGGCGCCTGAGCGGGAGGAGCGCCCGCCGCGTTCGTTTCGCGAGACGCTGCGGGCCGCCGAGATCGATGCCCGGCTCGTCGGGTTGCTCGGCGCCCTGGCGATCATCTGGATCGTCTTCCATATCATCACGCCGAACCACACGTTCCTCACGCCTCGGAATCTGTGGAACCTCTCCGTGCAGACCGCCGTCGTCGCCATCATGGCGACCGGCATGGTCCTGATCATCGTCACCCGCAACATCGACCTGTCCGTCGGCGCGGTCATGGCGGCGGTCGGCATGGCGATGGCCGTCGTGCAGCACGACTGGCTCCCCGAATGGATCGGGTTCGACCACCCGCTCACGTGGGTGATCGCCATCGCGGTGGGCCTCGCGCTCGGTGCGGCGATCGGGGCGTTCCAGGGCAGCATCGTCGCGTACGTCGGGGTGCCGTCGTTCATCGTGACGCTCGGCGGGTTCCTCGTGTGGCGCGGCGTCGCGTGGTGGATGGCGAGCGGACAGACGATCGCTCCGATGGACACGCTCTTCCGCAAGCTCGGCGGCGGCTCGACCGGCACAGTCGGCGGGACGTGGAGCTGGATCCTGGCCGTCGGGGCGTGCGTGGGGATCGTCTTGCTCCAGTTCACCAGGCGGCGGCAGCGCGGCCGATACGGGTTCCGACTGCGGCCGATGTGGGCGGAGATCGCGATCGCCGTGATCGTGTGCGGGGCTCTGCTGGTGTTGGTGGGGTTCCTGAATCGCTACTACCTGCCACCGGCGCTCGCTGCGCAGGCCGGCAAGGCAGGCCAGAACATCTCGCTCGGCCTCGCATACCCCGTGCTGATCGCGATCGGCGTCGGGATCGTCATGACCTTCATCGCAACCCGGCGGCGCTTCGGGCGATTCGTCTACGGGATCGGCGGCAACCCGGAGGCGGCCGAGCTCGCCGGCATCAAGACCAAGCGCACGATCGTCAAGACGTTCACGCTGATGGGCCTGCTGGTCGGCCTCGCCGCCGCGGTCCAGATCGCCCGGCTTAACGCGGCGGTGAGCAGCCTCGGGACCGGGATGGAGCTCAACGTGATCGCCGCCGCGGTGATCGGTGGGACGTCGCTCAGCGGCGGCATCGGGACGATCGTCGGGGCGCTGCTCGGTGCGCTCGTTATGCAGTCGCTCGTGTCGGGCATGGTGCTGATGGGGGTCGAGGCGCCGTTGCAGGACATCGTGGTCGGCATCGTCCTCGTCTTCGCGGTCGCCCTCGACACGATCGTCCGCAGGAGGGCCGCGCGATGATCGATCGCAGCGGGCCGCCGCTCGTCGAACTGCGCAACATCCGGGTCGCGTTCGGCGGCGTCCATGCGGTCGACGACGTGACCGTCGACCTGTACCCGGGCGAGGTCGTCGGGCTCGTCGGCGGCAATGGCGCCGGCAAGACCACGCTGATCCGGACGCTCTCGGGAGCCCATCCCGCGGACTCGGGCCAGATCCTGATCGGGGGCGAGCCGTGCACGATCTCTCACCCGCGCGACGCGAAGGCCCTCGGGGTCGAGACGATCTACCAGACGCTGGCGCTCGCGGACAATATCGACGCTCCGGGCAACGTGTTCCTCGGGCGTGAGCTGACGACGCGCTTCGGCAACCTCGACGACAGCGCCATGGAGGACGCCACCCGCAAGCTGATGGGCCGGCTGAACCCAAAGTTCCAGAACTTCGTCGTGCCGGTCGCGTCGCTCTCCGGTGGCCAGCGGCAGTCGGTCGCGATCGCGCGGGCCGTCCATTTCAACGCTCGGATCCTGATCATGGACGAGCCGACCGCCGCGCTCGGCCCGGCCGAGACCAGGCAGGTCGGCGACCTCATCAGGCAGCTGCGCCAGGAGGGCCTCGGCATCTTCCTGATCAGCCACGACATCCACGACGTGTTCGACCTGTCGGACCGGATCAGCGTGATGCTGCAGGGCAAGCTGGTCGGCACTGTGAACAAGACGGACGTCACGACGGACGAGGTCCTGGCCATGATCATCCTGGGCAAGCTGCCCGGCGAGGTGACGCAGAAGGACCTGGCCGAGCTGCACTGACCCGTACGCGGATCAGTCGATCGGCTGCATGTCCACGATCAGCCAACGCTCGCCCGTCGGCCGGCTGAGCACGAAGGTGCGCGCGAAGGGCGAGGTCGTTCGCGACCCCTCCGACCCGTCGACCCTGTAGGTGACCTCCTCGACGGTCCCGATCGCCTCGAACCCTAGGCTGAGCCCGGACTGGCCCGCCGAGTGGATGAGGACGACGTGGAGCTCATCGAACGTGTAGTGGGGAACGACGGCGCGCCCGGTCTCGATGACGGCGTCGACGCGTTGCTGCAGCGTGGTCAGGCGTTGACCGTCGTCCACCGTTGAGAGGAGGCTCCGCTCGCCACGTCGCAACGCTTGCGCCTCGACCTCGAGGTTCTCGGCAAGAGTCAGCGCGATGGCCTGGGCGTCGGCCCGCGACAGGTCGCCGCGATCGGTGACGTCCGGGTCGAGCGTGACCTGGGGGAGCGTGGAGGGATCGACGTGGTGCACGTCCAGCTGAGGCCGCCCAACGGGCCCCGACACCGCCGAGGCGCTCGCGGTGACCAACGACTCCCGGGCGGGCGCCCCCGCTGCGACCACCGTCGCACCTACCAGCACGACCGTCGCCCCGACGATCGCACCACGCCCGAGCGCGCGGCCGGGCGTCAGGTATCGCTCTCCGTCTCTGCCTGCACGCGCGAACGCGCCGAGGCGGTCGCGCTCGGAGCCCGGGGCCGGCAGGAACCGTTCGAAGAACAGGCGCGCGACGCACAGGACGACGAGGCCGGCCAGCAGCGCGACCTTGGCGCCGAACTCCGTCGTCTGCGGCGCGATCAACAACGTGCACACCATCGCGACGCCGATCCCGAACACGACCCGCGCGACCCGCCCGCCCGGCGTCGTCTTCGGGTCGGTGATCATGAAGAACAAGAAGATCAGGATCTCGGGCGAGAACACGATCACCCACCAGAAGTGCGCCCCACACACGGGCTCGAACGACCACCGCGCGGTCATGCAGTGTCCCGAGGCTGCGAGGATGCCGATGCCGACCGCGAGCGTGAGCCAGAACGCCGCCGACATCCCGAGCAGGTGCAGGCGAGCCGTGATCAGCAGACCTCCCACGAGGATGATGAGGTAGGCCGCGATCATCCAGCCGTCGAACGGCGCCCACCAGAAGTCGAGCGGCTCGATCCGGGTGCTGCCCAGGAGCAGGAAGGCAGCGACGAGGCCCACATTCGACGGGTTGAAGATGTGCGAACCGCGATAGCGGATCACGTACTTCGTGAGCAGCGACAACCCGGCGACGAGCGCGAACACGTACCAGCCGCGCCAGCTCCAGTGATCGTTGCTCTGCATGTCGCTCAGACGCAGGATCAGCGCGACGCCGCTGCCGGTCAGCATCGCGCTCGCCGGCCAGACCAGCGTGCCCGTCTTGGAGAGGGTCCACCCGACCTCGATGACGGCGCAGACCAGGATCGCCACCAAGATCTGGGGGACCGACACGCGGAACCCGAGCCCGATCTGGCCCAGGACGTGGATCGAGATGATCACCGCCGCGAGGTGGAGCCGCGGGTCGCGGAAGTTCGGCGCGACGAACGGGTAGCTGCGCCCGAAGATCCGCACCGTGCGGCCGGCGGGCTTCGCACTTGGCTCGGGCGCCGCCGAGTTGGGTGCCAGCTCTGTAGCCGCCGGGGCGTCCGTCACCGATCGTGCCGAGAGCTGCGTCATCGGTGGGGGCGGCTCCTTCAGGACGTTTCCTCGCGAGTCCGACGGAAGGGGTATCGTACGCGCTCGCGCGCATCGATCGGCCACGCACCCGAGGAGCCCAGATGATCCCGACCGAGCCCATCGGCAGCATCCCGAGACCGAAGACGCTGATGGACGGCCAGGCCGCGTTCGCCGAGGGGACGATCTCGCCCGAGGAGCTCCGTGCGCTTCAGGACGAGGCGCTCGAGGACACGATCCGGCGCCTCGAGGAAACGGGCTCGCCCGTGATCTCGGATGGCGAGCAGACCAAGTCGAGCTTCGTGACCTATCCGCTCGACGGCGTGACGAACCTCGCGGCCGACGGTGTCGCGATCCCGTTCGCGGACGGGCACACGCGGCAGCTGCCGGTGCTGGCGTCGGGACCTTTCCGGTTCGGGACGTACGCCTCGACCTACCTGCGGGAGGCGAAGAAGCGCGCCCACGTCCCGGTCAAGCAGGCCGTGATCGCCGCCTCGGCGCTCAGCCTGCTGTACCCGCATGACGGGATCGGGGGCTACTCCCGAGACGCGTTCCTGGACGACCTCGTCGACGAGAGCGAGACGGACATCCGTTCGTCGCTCGACGCCGGCGCGTACAAGGTCCAGCTCGATTTCACGGAAGGCCGGCTCGCGTGCAAGCTCGATCCATCGGGTGGGCTGCTTCGCGACTTCGTTGCGCTCAACAACCGCGTCCTCGAAGGCTTCTCCGACGACGAGCGGAAACGGATCGGGGTGCACACATGCCCGGGCGGGGACCAGGACTCGACGCACAGCGCCGACGTCGACTACGCGCAACTGCTGCCCGACCTGTTCCGGCTGAACGTCGGCAACGTCTACGTCGAGATGGCGGGCGAGCAGGACCCGGGCCGCGTCCTCGCCATCATCGCGGATCACCTGCGCCCCGAACAGCGGATCTTCGTCGGCGTGATCGACCCGATCGACCCGCGCGTCGAGACGCCCGAGGAGGTGCGCGATCGCGTGCTCGAAGCCGCCGACCGCCTGCCGAAGGACAGGCTGGGCACGACCGATGACTGCGGCTTCTCGCCGTTCGGGGACGACGACTCCACGTCGCGTGACGTGGCGTTCGAGAAGATCCGCGCCCGGATCGAGGGGACGCGCCTGGCCGAGGAACGAACCGGCCTATAGCGAGGCCGCATTCGAGCGGCCACATCGCTCTGCGGACCACCGAGGGATCACGTCGGCGGCGCCCGATCGTCGATCGGCGTCCCATCCGGGCGGGCGAACGCGTGCCGCACGTCGACCATCTCGACGCGGAATCCACGATGGATGGCTCGATGGTGCGGCCTGCACAGCAGGACCAGGTTGGCGAGAGAGGTCTCGCCGCCATCGGCCCAGTGACGAACGTGGTGTGCGTCGCACCAGCCCGGCGGGCGTCCGCATCCGGGGAACCTGCAGCCGCGATCTCGGACCGCGACCGCGCGCCGGAGCGGAGCCGACACGACCTTCGTCCTCCTTCCGATCTCTATCGGCTGGGACGCGCCTCGCGTGATCACCCGACTGACGTTGGCGTCGCACGCAAGCTGCCGGGCCGTCGCCGGGGTGACGGCACCCATGTCGTCCAGATGGCACGGACCGCCGCCGGGCTGCAGCGCGGCCACGTTCATCGTCACGACGATGTGCGGCCGTTCGCCGCCAATGGTCGGCCGACTGAGCGAGCCCAGCCACTGCTGGCAGATCTCGCCGAGTGCTTCCGCCCGTCGTTGAGTGGGCGTTCGGGCGTCGGGGGCAGCGCTCGTTCGGGACTCGAAGTCCACGACCGCGCGGAGCGCGGTGATCAGGGTCTGACCCGCCTCGGGATCGAGCTCTCCGGCCACCTGCACCATCCCATCGATCGTTGGTGCGACGTGCAGCCACCGGCGTTCGTACAGCCGATCCTCGTCTTTGAATGCCCGATCGGAGTCGGCCGCGATGCGCCATACGTCCACGACCCGGCGCAGCTCCCCGAACGACAACGACCGCGCGGCCTCCAGGAGCGCGGGCTCGGAGCGGGCGAAGGGTTCGGCCGCGGCCTCCTGAGCGGAGGCCAGGA
>DAIOFZ010000115.1:0-6983 GCA_036745475.1 Actinomycetota bacterium
ACTGGGGCCCTGGTTGGCCTGGGCCAGCATGGCCGTACCGGCCTGGCTCAGGATCTGGGACTTGGTGAAGTTCACCATTTCCGCAGCCATGTCGGTGTCCCGGATGCGGGACTCCGACGCCGGCGAGATGGGCCGGAACGCCCGCAAGGCGCTCGAGGAGCGGTTCGACCGCCCCCGGGCAACCCGGGCCTACCGCCTGATCCTGGAGGAGATCTTCGCCCGATCCGTTGCCCTCAGGGGGCAACGGCCGTAGCATCCGGCGGATGCTGCAGGCCTTCGACGAGCTCCCGGACGCCGTCCGGTACGGCCTCGCATTCTCCATCCCGTGCCTGGTCACGCTCTTCGCGACGCCCTTCGCCGCCAGGGCCGCGATCCGGCTCGGCCTCGTCGACCATCCGGCTCCTCACAAAACCCACGTCGATCCAACCCCGTATCTCGGCGGTGCCGCCGTCGCCGCGGGCCTCGGCGTCACGGGGGTCGTCGCGGCGGGGGGCTCGATCCAGATCGCGACCATCCTGGTGGCCGCCATCGCGATCGCCGTCTTGGGTCTCGTCGACGACGCCCGAGGGCTCCAGCCCCCGATCAAGCTCGCCGTCGAGATCGCGGCAGCGGTCGCCCTGTACGTGACGGGGAGCGGTGGGGGGGTGTTCGGCACGGCGGTTCTGGACCTGCCGCTCACGATCGTGTGGGTCGTGGTCGTGACCAACGCCCTGAACCTGCTCGACAACATGGACGGGCTCGCTCCCGGCGTCGCCGCCATGTCCGCGTTCGCGTTCTTCGGGATCTCCGCGTACGAGGACCACTATCTCGTCGGGGCTCTGGCGGTCGCGCTCGCCGGCGCGTGCCTGGGGTTCCTCCCCCACAACTTCCCGCCCGCCAGGGTCTTCCTCGGGGACGCGGGATCGCTGCTCGTCGGGTTCCTGCTCGCGGCGATCGGGCTCAACCTCGACCTGATCGGGCAGGCGGGCGTGATCCGGGTCGCCATCCCGATCCTCGCGCTCGCCGTCCCGCTATTCGATACCACGCTGGTCGTGATCGCGCGGTTGCGGGACCGGCGGCCGGTCATGCGAGGAGGGACCGATCACACGACCCACCGTCTCGCGGCCACGGGCCTCACGCACGTCCAGGTCGCGCTCGTGGCGATCGCGGCGCAGGCGGCCTGCTCGATCCTGGCGCTGGGACTGTTCGTCGCCTCGGACGGAACCGTGGTCGTGGGGACGATCGCGGCCGCCGCGCTCGCGGGCGGTGCGCTGCTGGCCACGCTCCGGCTCGAGCATCCGCGGGCCACGGGCGTAGAGATCGGGTCGGACCAGGTGGTCGAGGTCCCCGAGGCCCAAGTCGTCCTCGAGTCTCCCCCTGCGGCCGTGGACGGCCTCGGTATCCTGAACCTCCGTGAGGACCCCCTCGATGGCTGACACGTCCACATCCGCGGTCGACCTCAGGGCGTTCTTCGGGGTCCTGTGGCGGAGGAAGTGGAGCATCCTGCTGATCGTCGCGCTGACGACGGGATCGGCTGTGTTCTTCAGCTACCGGCGCACCCCGATCTACTCCTCGACGGCCGAGGTCCAGGTGACGCCCCTCACCGCGAGCCAGATCCTGACGACGAACCCGTACTGGACGCTGGCGAACATGGATAACGAGATCCACGTCGTGCAGTCGACCGCGGTCGCGGTCCTGGCCGACAAGGCGATGGGGGGCCGGGCCGGGTCGGGATCGCTCTCGGTCGAGGTGCCCGCCAACACCCAGATCCTGCAGATCGGGTACTCCCACCCCGATCCCGAGACGGCGCAGGACGGCGCGCAGGCGTACGCGAACGCCTACCTCACGTACCGAACCCGCGTCGCGGTCGACGCGTACGCGCAGGCTCGGCAGGCGATCCAGACCCAGATCGATGAGCTGCGGAGCAACCTCGAGGACGCCCAGACGGCCCTGGAGGACGCCCCGGCTGGGTCCTCCGACGAGACCGTCGCGGCCAACGAGGTCGATCAGCTCTCGAGTCAGATCGCCGGCCTGAACGCCCAGGTCGCTTCCCTGGGGGCGCCCGACATCACGCCCGGCACGCTGATCCAGCCGGCCGAGGTCCCGACGTTGCCCTCCAGCCCGGACCACCGCCAGGACGTCGCCCTGGGCTTCGTCGCCGGCCTGGTGCTCGGGGTGGGGTTCGCGTTCCTGCGCGAGCGGATGGACGACCGGATCCACGGCCGGGCTCAGCTCGAGGCGGCCGTGAGGGCGCCGGTCCTGGCCGTCGTGCCGAGGGTCCCCGGCTGGCGGAAGCGAGCGCAGGCGAGGCTCGTCACGTCGTCGGCGTCGGAGAGCCCGGCCGCCGAGGCCTACCGCTCGCTGCGAACGAACCTGCAGTTCATCTCGCGCGACGGGAGCGTGCGGGTCATCTCGGTGACCAGCCCGCACGCGGGCGAGGGAAAGACCACGACGGTCGCCAACATCGCCACCACGCTCGCGCTCACCGGCAAGCGTGTCTTGGCGCTCTCGGCCGATCTGCGCAAGCCCCGGCTGCACCGGTTCTTCGGCTTGGATAACGAGAGGGGACTCTCCTCGGTCCTTGCCGGTCAGGCGGAGCTCGCCGACGTCGCCCGGCGAGTGGAGGGTCTCGACTCGCTGCGCATCGTGACCAGCGGGCCGGTGCCCCCGAACCCGGCCGAGCTCCTCAGTTCCGACGAGATGGAGTTGGTGCTGAAGCACCTGCGTTCGAACGCCGACTACGTCGTCATCGACACCCCGCCGGCGCTGATCGTCAGCGACGCGATGATCGTCGCTCCACGGGTCGACGGCGTCGTGGTGGTCGTGGACGCCGACGAGACGACCGGTGGAGCGGCGTCACACGCGATCGACCAGCTCGAGCAGGTGGGGGGAAACGTGATCGGCTCGGTCCTGAACCGCTTCGACCCTTCGAAGGCACGCTACTACTCGTATGCGGGCCGGTACGCCTACGCCTACCGCTACCACTACGGGCACGAAGACTCCGGCAAGCGCGGCGAAGGCTCGAACGGTAAGGGCGAGCTCCCTGCCGCCCCTACCCGCGACAGCGTCTGGCCCTAGCCCGGGCGAGCAGTGTCCGAGGCTTCGAGTGGCTCGAACCGATCCAGGTCGCCGTCGCCCACGATGACCCTGCCGTAGGACTCCACCCAGGCGTGCGCCTCAACGCCGTCGTCGCCCCGCTTCACGCCGAGCCGCATATCCGCCGGGTGTCCCCGTCGACGGAGGATCGCCTCGGCCGCCAGCGCCTGCGGCAGGCAGGTCGCGCCCGGGACGAAGCGAGCCGCCGAGCCAACCGCCCATCCGATCCGATCGACCTCGCCCGGGGTCGGATCGGGTGATCCTGTCGGACGTGCGATGCGCGTGAGGGAACGACGCACACGCCGGAACGAGGTCAACCACAGGCCCACGCGAACCGAGGCGATCGCCAGCAGGGCGATCACGAAAAGGGTTCGATCAGCGGCTGGGAGCGAACGGAAGCGCGCGATGCGCGATCGTTCTCGTCCGTCTCGGATCGCCATGGAGGGCCCCTTTAGCCATGCCGGCAGGGTGGTCGCTGGGGAAGTCTATGGCACACCGACCCCGAGACGTTCCTTGGTGAGTCCGCCGTCTCTTGTCATGGCCACTACGATGACTCGGCTCGGGACGGGCAGGAGGAGCATGCGCTATCTCATCACCGGCGGTGCCGGATTCATCGGGTCGCACCTCGCCGATCGGCTGATCGGAAGGGGCGACGAGGTCGTGGCGCTGGACGACCTGTCGACCGGGTCCCTACGCAACGTCGCGCACCTCGAGGGCGATCCACGGTTCAGGATCGTTCGTGGAACGATCCTCGATCATGCTTCGGTCAGCGAGCTTGTGGATGGGGCCGAGGTCGTCGTCCACCTCGCGGCGGCGGTGGGCGTCAAGCTCATCGTCGAACGGCCGCTCGAGTCGCTGCTCACGAACATCCGGGGGACCGAGATCGTGCTCGACGCCGCCGCGTCCTCGGGTCGCACGATCCTGATCACATCGACCTCCGAGATCTACGGCAAGAACGCGTCCGGTCCGCTGCACGAGGACGCCGATCGCATCCTGGGGTCGCCGTTCGTGGCGCGGTGGTCCTACTCGACGGCCAAGGCGATCGACGAGATCCTGGCGCGCGCGTACTGGCGCGACCGCGGCGTCCCCTCGATCGTCGCGCGCCTGTTCAATTGCGTCGGCCCGCGTCAGACGGGCGAGTTCGGGATGGTCCTGCCTCGGTTCGTGCGTCAGGCGCTCGAGGGGGACGACCTCACCGTGTACGGCGACGGCAAGCAACGCCGGTGCTTCTGCCACGTCGTGGACGTGGTCGGAGCGCTCGTCGCGCTGCTGGACCATCCGGGCGCGGTCGGCGATGTGTTCAACGTCGGTGCGCCCTTCGAGATGTCGATCAATCGCCTGGCCCGCATCGTCATCGACGCCGTCGGCTCAACTTCGAGCGTCGTGCACATCCCGTACGAAGAGGCGTACGAGGAGGGCTTCGAGGACATGGAGCGGCGCGTCCCGGACATCTCGAAGATCCAGGCGCTCACGGGATGGCGGCCGACCCTCGGGTTCGATCGGATCGTCGCCGACGTGGTCCGGAGTGAGCGGGCCACCGTTCCGAGCGCGACGTCCGAGCGGGCGCAGTAGCCGACCCTCACAGCCGGACGACGTTCGGATGCCTGCCGCGCGTCACGCCTCGCGTGTCGATCACAAGTCGTGCGTGGCGGACGACCTCCCCGAAATCGACGGACGAGTGCCCGGTGAGCACCACGACAACGTCCTGCGACGCAAGGCGTTCAGGAGTGAGCGTCTTCGACCCGAACCGCCTGTCCGCCAGCACGATCGACGGTACGAACGGGTCGTGATACTCCACCTTGGCCCCGTCCGCCCGCAGCCGCTCGAGGACGATCAGCGCGGGCGACTCGCGGACGTCGTTGACGTCCTGCTTGTACGTCACGCCGATGCCCAGCACCTTCGAGCCGCGCAGCGGCTTGCCTTGGTCGTTGAGCGCCTGCGATACGCGCTGGGCGACGAAGCCCGGCATCTTCGCGTTGACCTCCTGCGCGTGTTCGACGAAGGTCAGCCGGTGACCGGTGCGCTGCCCGACGCGCCACGACAGGTACGAGGGGTCGATCGCGATGCAGTGTCCTCCGACGCCCGGCCCCGGCCAGAACGGCATGAAGCCGTACGGCTTGGTGGACGCCGCGCCGATGGCCTCCCACAGGTCGACGTCGAGATCCTTGGACAGATACGCGAGCTCATTCACGAGGGCGATGTTCACGTTGCGGAACGTGTTCTCGATCAGCTTGGCCATCTCGGCTTCTCGGGGGGTCGAGACCAGTTCGACCTCGTGGATGAAGGATCGATAGAACCGGGCGGCGAGCTCGCCGTCGCCCTTGGTGAGTCCCCCCACGATCCTCGGGGTCTTCGCGATGTGATCGAGCTCGCGCCCGGGGTCGATCCGCTCGGGCGAGTAGGCGAGGGCGAAGTCCCGGCCCGCTCGCAGGCCCGAGGCCTCCAGGATCGGTCGGAGTACCTCCTCGGTGGTTCCCGGGTAGGTCGTCGATTCGAGGACGACCAGGACGCCCCGTCGAAGCGACGCGGCGACCGAGCGCCCCGCCCGTTCGATGTACCCGAGGTCGGGGCTGTGGTCGGCCAGCGGCGTCGGAACGCAGATCAGGACGACGTCGCAGGCGCGGAGCGCGCTCGGCCTGGTGGAGACCCGAAGGCTCGACCGTATGTCGGCCAGCACCTCGTTCGGGACGTCGGAGACGTACGAACGCCCCTCGGACAGCGCCTGGACACGCGTGGGGTCCACATCCAGACCGACGGCCCGGAACCCGGCGCGCGCGGCGAATACGAGCATCGGGAGCCCGACGTAGCCGAGCCCCACCACGCCCACGGTGGCGCGCTTGTCACGCAGCGCGTTCGCGAGCTCGCGGCGCCAGCTCCCCGAGGCCGAGCTCTCCCTGGGCATCCGGCAAAGCATGGCACAGGGCCCCCGGCAGCACGCCATCAACCACGTTTTTGGCGAAGGCTCGTCGAGGTGTCCCATCCGGTCGCGTGGGGTAAGCATCCAGATCGCGACCGCGAAGGGATGAGCGTCATGCTCCAGATCACCGATACGGCCGCATCGGCCTTCCGGGACATCCTCGCCCGCGAGGAGAGCTCCGGACAGACGATCAGGCTGGTCCCGGAGACGAGGACGAACGGTCAGGGCGGGATCACGCTCGAGGCGATCAACGAACCCGGTCCGGCCGACGCCGAGGCCCAGGCCCAGGGCGTTCGGGTCGTCGTGGCGCAGGAGCTCGCGCCGAAGCTCGACGATGCCGTGCTGGACGCCAAGCCGACCGAGCAAGGGACCGAGTTCTTCATCCGATCCCAGCCGGCCTGAAGTGGACCGAAAGCGGGTGCTCGGCGCCCCCCGCCTCATGGAGCGCTGGGCCGCGCCGGTATGCTGGTGCGGAGCGCCGGTAGCTCAATGGATAGAGCATCTGACTACGGATCAGAAGGTTGGGGGTTCGACTCCCTCCCGGCGCGCTAGGACGTAGCGCGCCGGGACGCAAGCCCTCGACCCCCGCCAAGCCGCGGCCCGCCCCTCGCTCACGAGGAGTGGAGAGCCGAACGGTTGGTCGCCCTATTGATCCCGAGCGCTCCGGCCGGGTAGCGCTTCCGTCCGGTCGTGGTGGGGTTGTGAGGAGGCCCACGTTGGCGTCAGGGGGGATTCATCTCGTCGCTGGTTTTGCGTTGGGCAGCCATTGTCGTTCGGTTCCCGCAGCGCTGGTGGCGGGAGCTGTCTCGCACGGTGTCTTGGATGCGATGCCTCATCGTGATTACCGCTATCTCGCGGCGCACATCAGCGACGGCGCCGTCGGCGTCGGTCTGACGGGTTTGCTCTGGCGCCGCTGCGCAAGGGAGCGCCGAAGGCATGGCCTTGCAGGCGCCATCGCGGCGATTCTCCCCGACGTCGAGAATGTGCTCGT
>DAIOFZ010000116.1:0-6940 GCA_036745475.1 Actinomycetota bacterium
TGCAGGACGCCGACGCCGCACCCGAGAGCGCGGCCGACCTGCAGGTCGTGTCGACGCGGCGACCCACCGAGGATGAATGGCGCGACCTCCGGTTCGCGTGGGTCGTCTCGATGCGTGTGAAGTCGAACGCGATCGTGTTCGCGCGGGAGCTCGCGACGGTCGGCGTGGGGGCCGGCCAGATGTCACGCGTGGACGCATCGGTGCTGGCCGTGCGGAAGGCGGGCGACCGCGCCAAGGGCTCGGTGATGGCGAGCGACGCGTTCTTCCCGTTCCCCGACGCGGTCGAGGTCGCGGCGGACGCCGGGGTGACGGCCGTGATCCACCCCGGGGGCTCGATCCGCGACGAGGAGGTGCTCGCGGTGGCGGAGGCTCGGGGCATGGCCGTCGTCGTGACGGGGCGGCGGCACTTCCGGCACTGAGCGCATGCCCCACGATCCCCGTCATATCGTCGAGTCGGGGTACGACGCGATCGCGGATCGGTACGCGGAGGCGATCCGCGCCGGCCGAGGCCCCGAGACGTACTTCCGGGGCTTCCTCGCCCGCGTCCTCGAGCCGATCCCGGAGGGCGGCACGGTCCTCGACCTCGGCTGTGGCGCCGGGCTCGTCACCGCGGACCTCACGACCCGTGCCCGCGTCGTGGGGGTCGACATCTCGGCCGGCCAGCTCGAGCTCGCGCGCCGGAACGCGCTGGCCGCGAGGTTCGTGCGCGCGGACATGGTGGATCCCGCGTTCGCGCCGGCATCGTTCGACGCGGTGGTGGCGTTCTGGACGCTGATCCACGTGCCGCGCGAGGTACACGCGTCACTGCTCGCGCGCATCCATGGCTGGTTGAAGCCGGGCGCCCTGTTCGCGGGGACGCTCGGGAGCGGCGACAACCCGGCCGAGCACGTCCCCGACTTCTACGGGGCGCCGATGTATTGGAGTCACTTCGACGGCGACACGAACCGCGGCCTCCTTCGAGGAGCGGGCTTCGACATCCTGCAGGCCGACGAGATCGAGGACGAGGGTGAGACCCCCCTCTGGGTTATCGCGAGGGCCTGACCCTCGGTCCGCGGGTCGGTCGGGTCCTGCGGGCTCGGCACCCTGCCCGTCGGTAGGATTCGGCTCGTGACGGCAACGATCCTGGACGGCAGGGCGGTCGCCGCGCAGATCAAGGCGCAGGTGGCCGAACGTGTGATGGCGCTCGTCGACCGCGGGATCCAGCCGGGGCTCGCGGCCGTGCTCGTGGGCGCCGACGAGGCCTCACGGATCTACGTGGGGGCCAAGCACAAGGCGTGCTCCGAGGTCGGGATGCGTTCGGAGCAGGTCGACCTTCCCGGCTTCATCACCGAGGGCGAGCTCCTCGCGACGATCCGGCGGCTGAACCGCGACCCCGAGATCCACGGGATCATCGTGCAGCTCCCGTTGCCCAAGCACATCAGCGAGCTCGACGTGCAGATCACGATCGATCCACGCAAGGACGTGGACGGCCTGCATCCGCTCAACGTCGGGCTGATGGTCCGGGGCGAGCCGTCGTTCCCCCCGGCGACCCCCTACGGGATCGTCGAGCTCCTGCTCCGCTCCGGGGTCGAGCTCGAGGGCGCCGAGATCGTGGTTGCGGGCTACGGCGATCTGGTCGGGGCGCCGCTGTCGATCCTGCTCGCGCAGGACTGGATCCGGGGCAACGCGACCGTCACGGTCTGTCACGTCAAGACGCGCGACCTGGCGGAGCACACGCAGCGTGCCGACGTCCTGGTCGCCGCGACGGGACGACCGCAGCTCGTGACCGCCGACATGATCAAGCCGGGCGCGGTCGTGATCGACGTCGGGGTGCACCGGACCGAGCACGGCCTGGTCGGCGACGTGGCGTTCGACGAGGTGAAGGAGGTCGCGGGGATGATCACACCGGTCCCCGGCGGCGTCGGTCCGATGACCACCGCGATGCTGCTGCTCAACACCGTCTCCGCGGCCGAGAAGCTCTCCGAGCAACGTTGAGCGAATCGGCCGGCCGGCTCGAGGCGCTCGCGCGCTCGCGCCACTTCTGCGTGACCTCAGAGGTGGTCCCCCCGAGGTCGAGCGATCCCGGACCGGTCGAACGCCAGGCGCGCGAGCTCGTCGGCTACGCCGACGCCGTCAACATCACCGACAACCCGACAGCGAGCTCGCACATGTCGCCGGTCGCGGGTGCCGCGATCGTCGCCAGGACGGGACTCGAGCCTACCCTCCAGCTCACGGTCCGCGATCGCAACCGACTGGCGATCGCGGCCGATCTCCTCGGGGCCTGGGGGCTGGGCGCCCGCAACCTGCTGTGCCTCACCGGCGACCCGCTGTCGGTCGGTGACGAGCGCGACGCGGTTACGGTCGACGACCTCGGGGTGCTCGACCTCATCGCGCTCGCCTCGACGCTCCGTGAGGACTCGAAGCTCCCATCGGGGACCGAGATCGCCCCGGCGCCCCGCTACTTCGTCGGTGTGGCGGACAGCCCTCTTGCCGAGCACTACGACCCGGCCCGGCTCGAGGTCAAGCTCGACGCCGGCGCCGGATTCGTGATGACGCAGATCGCCTACGACCTGGACCGGCTGGCGGCGTGGGCCGAGGTCGTTCGCGTGCGAGGCGTGTTCGAGCGGTCCGCCGTGTTCGTCGGCGTGGCTCCGCTTCGGAGCGCGAAGCAGGCCCGATACATGAACGAGCACCTGCCCGGCGTCCACGTTCCGGACGCCCTGCTCCGCGCCCTCGAGGATGCCGGGCCCCAGGCGGAGGCGCTCGGGACCGCGCACTGCGTCGAGATCGTTTCGGGGCTCCGGACGATGCCGGGCATCTCGGGCGTGCACGTGATGGGCCTCGGCCGAGAGGAGTCCGTCCGGCACGTGATCGAGGGAGCGGGGCTGTTCCCACGCCCCGCCCCCGGCCCGTCATAGACTCGCCGAGCAGCCGACGGGGGAGGCGACGTGGCCGAGACGGTGACGATCCAGGGACAGCCCTATCTGAAGCGGAATCCGCTGGGCGTGCTGGGGCTCACGATCATCACGTTCGGCATCTACGGCCTGTACTGGTACTACAAGGTGAACGAGGAGATCCTGCGCTACACCGGCGACCAGACGATCAGCCCGTCTCGCTCGCTCCTCGCCGTGATCCCCGGTTTCCTGCTGATCGTGCCGCCGTTCATCGCCTACTACAACACGTCGGAGCACGTCGTCCAGATGCAGCAGCAGCGGGGGATCCAATCGCAGATCTCGCCGGCGCTCGTGGTCATCCTCGCGCTCGTGATCTGGATCGGGATGGCGGCCTACGTGCAGGAGCACCTGAACCGCGTCTGGGACGCGGCTGCGACGGGTGGCTCGCAGCCCGCGGCGCCGCCGCCTCCGGTTGCTGCCTGAGCGCTACCGCTCCTCGATCGGCGCCCACGACTGGTCGCCGGGTCCGACGTACTCCGATCCGGGCCGGATCACTCGGTTGTCGGCGTACTGTTCGCGCACGTGGGCCGTCCATCCGGCCATCCGGGCGACCGCGAAGATCGGCGTCATGAGGTCGGTCGGGATGCCGAGGGTGTGGTACACGCTCGCGGCGTAGAAGTCGACGTTCGGGAACAGACCCCTCTGCTCGCCGACGGTGCGTTCGATCGCCTCGGAGATCTCGTACCACGAGGTGTCCCCGTGCCGCTCGCCCGTCTCCTTCGACAGGCGCTTGAGCACCACCGCCCGCGGATCCATCGTCTTGTAGACGGCGTGGCCGAACCCCATCACCTTCTGGTGGCGTTCGAGCCGGTCGCGGACGTACGCTTGGGCCCGCTCGGGCGACCCGACCTCCTCGAGCATCTTCATCGACTCCTCGTTGGCGCCGCCGTGGAGCGGCCCCTTGAGGGCGGCGATCGCCGCGGTGATCGCCGAGAACATGTCGGACAGCGTCGAGGCGACGATCCGAGCCGTGAAGGTGGAGGCGTTCATCGTGTGATCCGCGTAGAGCACGAACGTCGTGTCGATCACCTCGGCGTCCTCCTGGGACGGCTCGAGACCCAGCAGCATGTGGAGGAAGTTCGCTGCGTGCGGGAGCTTGGTGTTGGGCGGAACGATCTCCTGACCGGTCCGCATCCGGTGGTACATCGCGAGCAGGGTCGGGGTCTTCGCGATCAGGCGGAGCGCCTTGCGTCGATCCGCGTCCACCGAGTCGTCCCACCCGTCGGGGTCGTAGGCCGAGGCGGCCGAGACGCTGGTACGGAGCATCGACATCGGCGAGGTCTGCTGAGCGAGTGTCGGCATGAGGTCGTCCCGCAGGAACTTCGAGACCTCCCGCTCCTCGACCATGAAGTCGGTGAGCGCCTCCAGCTCCGACTGGTTCGGCAGGCGGAGCTCGTGGAGCAGGTGCACGACCTCCTCGTAGGAGGTTCGACCGGCCAGGTCGTGGATGTCGTAGCCCACGTACCACAGGCGGCCCGCTTGCCCGTCGATATCGGACAGCCGGGTCTGGGCTGCCACGATCTCGCGAAGGCCTCTGTCGCTCACCGGACGCTCCCCGCCGTCGGGCCAAAGGGTCATGATGGTCGCTCCGGTCATCATCCCATCACAATCCCCGCATGACGGTGCACCGGATTACGTTGATCCCCGGCGACGGGGCCGGGCCCGAGCTCGTCGACGCCGCCCGCGTGGCGATCGAGGCCACCGGCGTCGAGATCGAGTGGGACGTCCAGCCCGCCGGGCTCTCGGCCCTCGAGGCCGAGGGGACGCCGCTTCCTCCCCGGGTGATCGAGTCGATCCGGAGCAACCGCGTCGCGCTGAAGGGGCCGCTCGCCACGCCGGCCGGGTTCCGAAGCGTGAACGTCGGTCTCCGGGTCGCCCTGGGCCTGTACGCGGCGGTGCGCCCATGCATGTTGTACGCGGGCGTGCGGTCCCGGTACGACCATGCGGACGTGGTGGTCGTGCGCGAGCTCACCGAGGGCTCGTATACCGGGATCGAGCTCGAACAGGGGGCACCGCAGACGGCGGAGCTGATCGCCTTCATCGAGCGGACGACCGGCAAGCGCGTCCGGCAGGACTCGGGCCTGTCGATCAAGGCGATCAGCGACACCGCGAGCCGCAGGATCGCGCGGTTCGCGTTCGAGTACGCCAGGGCGAACGGCCGCCGGAAGGTCACCGCGGGGCACAAGGCCAACATCATGAAGTTCTCCGACGGCCTGTTCCTGGAGGCCGTCCGAGAGGTGGCACGCGAGTACCCGGACGTGGGGTTCGAGGACCGGATCATCGACAACCTCGCGATGCAGCTCGTGCAGCGTCCCGAGGACCACGACGTCCTGCTCCTGCCGAACCTGTACGGCGACATCCTCTCGGACCTGTGCGCGGGGATCGTCGGCGGGCTGGGCGTGGCCCCGGGCGTCAATCTCGGTGACGCCGTGGCGGTGTTCGAGGCGACCCACGGGACCGCCTCGCGATACCGTGGGTTGCACCGCGCCAACCCGATGGCCCTGATGCTGTGCGGATCGATGCTGCTGCGGCACATCGGCGAGACGGCGGCGGGGGACCGGCTCGAGGCTGCGGTTGCGGCGGTCATCGCCGAGGGGCGGACCGTCACCTACGACCTGCGGCCGACGCGCGACGACCCGGACGCCGCGAGCACCACCCAGGTCCGAGACGCGGTCGCGGAGACCCTGCTCTCACGATGAGGACCCGTCGCGCGTTGGGAAGGCTGACGGCCCCCGGCGGGTTCGGACGAGCAGGAGGCCTGCCGGAGGGCGGCCGGAGGGGAAGGCGGAAGGCCACATGAGCAGCAGGCGCCCGCTGATCGAGACCGCCCAGGGAACCAGGCGGGAGGCGTTCGGGCCCCAGGAGTGGGGGCTCCTGGCCGCGATCGCGGCGATGTGGGGCTCGTCGTTCCTGTTCATCGAGATCGGCCTCGAGCATTTCGGGCCGGGGGTGGTGGCGTTCGGGCGGGTGGCCGTCGGCGCGCTCACGCTCTCGCTGCTCCGCGGGTCCCATCGGCCGGTCGAACGCGGCGACCTGCCACGGGTGGCGCTTCTCGGGGCGGTCTGGATGGCCGCACCGCTGTTGCTGTTCCCGATCGGGCAGCAGTGGATCGACTCGTCGCTCGCGGGCATGCTCAACGGAGCGGTTCCGATCTTCGCGGCGGTCACGGCCGCGATCCTGCTGCGCCGGCTGCCGGCGAGCCGGCAACTGATCGGGATCGCCGTCGGCTTCCTCGGCGTCGTCGGCGTGCTCTGGCCGGCCACGCGCGACGCCGACGCGACCGCGCTCGGGGCCTCGCTCGTCCTCCTGGCGGTCCTGTGCTACGGGGTCGCGGTGAACATCGCGGTGCCGCTCCAGCACCGCTACGGGGCCCTCCCGGTGCTCCTGCGAGCGCAGCTGGTCGCGCTCGTGCTGCTGGCGCCGGCCGCGCTCGTCTCCTTGCCGGACTCGAACTTCGCGTGGTCGAGCACCCTGGCCGTGGTCGCGCTCGGGTTCTTCGGGACGGGGTGGGCGTTCGTCGCCATGACCACGCTGGTGGGAAGGGTCGGAGCGACCCGTGGGTCCGTCGCGATCTACTTCCTGCCCGTGGTGGCGATCGCGCTCGGCGTGATCTTCCGCGACGAGACCATCGCGGCGATCTCGCTCGTCGGCACCGGCCTCGTGCTCGCCGGCGCGTACCTCACCAGCCGCCGCGAGTAGGCGGGTACAGTCCCCGACCGTCAGGCGAGCTGGCGAAAGCGCTCGACTCGATATCGGTCCACCCCGATTTCCGAGCGACCCCTCAGACGGTGCGGGGTCGCCACGGCTCGTGCTCGTGCGCGAGCCAGACCAGTTCGGGGTCGAGGCCGCGCACCCGCAGCTGGCCTTCGGTGTGCGGCTCCTCGAGCTCGCCGAACCAAACCGCAACATCGCCGCCGACGACGACCGGACGCCCGCCAGTCTCGACGACGATCACCTGCGTGCCGCGTGTGTGGCCCGGCGCCGGGACGAGTCGGAGCCCGGGAAGC
>DAIOFZ010000117.1:0-6792 GCA_036745475.1 Actinomycetota bacterium
CTCAGCGCACGCGCGCCCGATACCGCGCGAACCACCGGTGACGACGGCGACCTTGGCAGGGGACACGGACACGGTCATGGTCTCTCCGGTTCCGTCCAGCGGATCAGGTTCGCGCCCCACGCGAGCCCGGCGCCGAACGATGTGAGCAGCACCAGGTCACCCTCGCGGAGCCGACCGGCGCGCCAGGCGCGATCGAGGGCGACCGGGATCGAGGCGGCGGAGGTGTTCCCGACGGACTCGACGTCGACGACCGCGTGATCGATCGGGATCTTCAGGCGTTCGGCCACCGCGATCATGATCCGAGCGTTCGCCTGGTGGGGGATCAGCAGGTCGACGTCATCCGGTGCGAAGCCCGACTTCTCGAGCAGCTGGCGGCACGCATTCGCCATCTCGACGACCGCCCGCTTGAAGACCTCGCGCCCGTTCGGCATCTTGATCGCATGGTCGTTCGCGTCGACCGAGTCATGACTCGCGGGCTCGGCGGAGCCGCCCCCGGGGATGATCAGGATCTCCGCGGCGCGTCCGTCGGCGCCGAGCACCGATCCGAGCACCCCGGGCTCCTCCGAACGCCGCAGCACCACCGCGCCCGCGCCGTCGCCGAAGAGCACGCACGTGGTTCGGTCGCGGAAATTCATCACGCGGGAGAGCACCTCGGCGCCCATCACGAGCACCGTCTCGGCCTGGCCCGACTCGATGAAGGCCGTCGCCGTCGACAACGCGTAGGAGAAGCCCGCGCACGCCGCGTTCACATCGAACGCGGGCGCGGCGATCCTCAGCTTGCGCTGCACCCACACGGCGGTGGAGGGGATCGGGGTGTCACCGGTCAGCGTCGCGCAGATGAGGAGATCCAGCTGCTCCGGCGCGATCGACGCCGCCTCGAGTGCTCGCGTGGCGGCGTCGGTGGCGAGGTCGGACGTGGTCTGGTCGTCGGCGGCGAAATGGCGTTCGCGGATCCCGGTGCGTTCTCGGATCCATTCGTCGCTGGTCTGGATGAACGCCTCGAACCACTCGTTCGGCACGATCCGCTCCGGCAGGACCGAGCCCAGGCCGGCGACGGCGGCGTGTCGCTGCGCGGTCACGATCCCCCCTCGGGGCGACGGTCGCCGCCCACGTCGATGATCGAGGATATCGCCCGGGGGTGGTGCGCGACGCGGCACTACGGCTCATCGACGCCCGGCCGAGCGCGGCCAGGCGGCTCAGGCGTCTTCCCGGGCGAGTGCGGACGCGGCCTCGGGCGAGCCGACCGCGACGGCCCGTGCCCCCGGCGTGGTTCGCTTCGCGAGCTTGGTGAGCACATCTCCCGGCCCCGCCTCGACGAACGTGTCGGTCCCCAGCTCACGAAGGGCGCCGACGCTCGCCTCCCACCGGACGGGGGAGACCACGTGGCGCTCGGCGAGGGCGCGGAGCTCGGCGGGATCGGTGACGAGGGTGCCCGTGACGTTCGAGGCGATCGGGAACCGCGGGGGGGCGAACGTGGCCTCCGAGATCGCCGCCGACAGCGGCTCGACCGCGGGCTCCATCAACGGCGAGTGGAACGCCCCCGCGACGTTCAGGCGCACGGCCCTGAGCCTTCGTTCGGCGGCGAGGGCCTCAGCACGTTCGATCGCTGCGACGCTCCCGCTGATCACCACCTGCTGCGGCGAGTTCTCGTTCGCGACGAGCAGCACGTCGACGCCGCGAGCCTCGTCGCACAGGGCCGCCGCGTCCGAGCTCCCGACGCCGAGGAGGGCGGTCATCGTCCCGGGCCGGACCTCACCCGCCGCCTGCATCGCCCGCCCGCGGACCGCCACGATCCGCAGCGCGTCGGTCAGCTCGAGGACGCCGGCGGCCACCAACGCGGCGAACTCGCCGAGCGAGTGTCCCGCGGTGCCGACGAACCCGATGCCGAGCGCCTCGAGCACGCGGAACGCCGCGACGTCGCACGCGAGGATCGCCGGCTGCACGAACTCGGTGGTCGCGAGCGCGTCCTCGTCTCGACTCCCCGCGACGACGTCGCGCCGGATGGCGTTCGTTGCGTCGTCGAGCACCGCTCGCGCGGCGTCATGGGTCGTCCAGACATCCCCCATGCCGATGAACTGTGACCCTTGACCTGGGAACACGATCGCAGCACGCATCCGACCCGCCCTCGATCAACGCTCGACGAACCCTACCCGGTGGGTAGAGGGCAAGGGAAACCGCAGGTCAGTCGCTGCATGAACCCTAAGGTTGTCTCCACGTGGGGTCGAGAGTTGCCACCCCAAAAGGCGTCCTGTACAAAGAGCGCGAACCATGGCCGATAAGGTTCGTCGCGAACTTCCCGCATCCCAAGGCCGTCGAAGCGCGGGCGGTGAAGGGATCCTCGGGTTCCTGGGTCAGGACATGGCTGTCGACCTCGGGACCGCGAACACGCTCGTCTACGTTCGGCACGCAGGGACCGTCCTGAACGAGCCCTCCGTGGTCGCGATCAACACGTTGTCCGGCGCGGTGCTGGCCGTGGGCAACGAGGCCAAGCGGATGATCGGGCGGACGCCCTCGCACATCCAGGCGGTGCGCCCGTTGAAGGACGGCGTGATCGCCGACTTCGACATCACCGAGAAGATGCTGCGCTACTTCATCCAACGCGTGCACAAGCGCCGGCTCCTGGCGAAGCCTCGGGTTGTCGTCTGCGTACCCTCCGGCATCACCGGCGTGGAGCAACGCGCGGTGGAGGAGGCGACGATCGCCGCGGGTGCTCGTCGTGCCTACATCATCGAGGAGCCGATGGCCGCGGCGATCGGGGCCGGCCTGCCGATCCACGAGCCCGCGGGCAACATGGTCGTCGACATCGGAGGCGGGACCACCGAGGTGGCTGTGATCTCGTTGGGAGGCATCGTCACCTCGTCCTCGCTCCGGATCGGCGGCGACGAGCTGGACGAGGCGATCATCAACCACGTGAAGAAGGAGTACTCCCTGCTCCTCGGCGAGCGCACGGCGGAGGCGATCAAGCTCGCGATCGCGGCCGTCTACCCGATGCACGAGGAGCTCGTGGCGGAGATCCCCGGGCGCGATCTGGTCTCGGGGCTCCCCAAGACGCTCCAGATCACCGACGGCGAGGTCCGGGCCGCCATCGAGGAGCCGGTGAGCGCGATCATCGACTCGATCAAGGCGACCCTGGACCGGACCCCACCGGAGCTCGCCGGCGACATCATGCACCGGGGCATCACGCTCACCGGCGGGGGTGCCCTGTTGCGCGGGATCGACAAGCGGCTCCGGCACGAAACCGGGATGCCGGTCCACATCGCCGACAACCCGCTCTCCTCGGTGGCGATCGGATCCGGGAAGTGCCTCGAGGAATTCGAGGTCCTCCAGCGGGTCCTGGTGAGCCCGTCCCGGAGGTAGGTCCGCGGTGGCCCTGCGCACCCGGGCGCGCAGCACCCGTCTGCTGGTCGTGGCCCTCGTCTCGATCTCGCTCGTGACGATCACCGTGGACTACCGAGAGGGCAGCGACGGCCCCCTGGCGTCGCTCGGAGACGGTGCGCTCGCCGTGATCAGCCCGCTCCAGGAGGTCGTCTCCAAGGTCACGCACCCGATCGGGAACTTCTTCTCGACGCTCGTCCGGCTGCCCTCGATCCGTCGCGATCGCGACGTCCTGCGCGAACGCGTCGATGCGCTCGAGACCCAGCTCGCCGAGGGCAGGGCCGACCAGGCGAGGCTCACCGAGCTGGAGGCGCTGTTCGGCTTGCGGGAGAGCCTCGGGAACCGCATCGAGACGACGGCGGCCGAGGTGATCGCCAACGGTGTCTCGAACTTCGAGTGGACGATCACGATCGACAAGGGCTCGAGCGTCGGCATCTCCGACGGCATGCCGGTGGTCTCGAGCGCCGGGCTCGTCGGGCACGTGGTGCGCGTCGGCACGAGCTCGTCGGTCGTGCAGCTGATCATCGACCCGGACTCGTCGGTCGCCGGACGGCTCGACGTGTCGCGCGAGACCGGGTTGCTCTCGGGCTCCGGTCCCTCCGACCTCCAGATGAGCTTGGTGGACCCGACCGTGGATGCCGCGCCCGACGAGTACGTGGTCACCGCCGGCTATCGGATCGCCGGCGTCGCCGAGAGCCTGTACCCACCGAACATCCTCATCGGGACGGTCTCGAGGGTTTTGGACGAGGACTCGGCCACCGAGAAGCTGATCACGGTCCGTCCCGCGGTCGACTTCTCCTCGCTCTCACTGGTGCTCGTGGTGCTGTCCCGTGACGCGCGAGGGTAGGGTCCTCATCCGTGCGTCGTGTGCTCCTGCTCTCGGCGGTCATCCTGACCGCCCTGATCCTCCAGACCACGGTCTTCTCCGAGGTCAACCTGCTCGGCGCCAAGCCCGAGCTGATGTACCTGCTCGCGATCTGCTTCGCGTTCTTGGAGGGACCCTCGTCGGGCGCGATCACCGGGTTCGCCGGCGGCATGGCGCAGGACTTCCTGCTGGACGCGCCGAAGGGCATCACGGCGCTCACCCTCACGCTCCTCGGGTACGCGATCGGCATGGCTCGGCAGTACATCGTGAGCCCCTCGCCCGTCACCCCGGTGCTGCTCGTGGCCGCGGGGACGTTCGCCGGCGTCGTCTTCCACGGGATCGTGTCGTTCCTACTCGGTCAGCTGGACGTCGGCTGGCTCTACCTGTTCCGCGTGGCCTTGCTCTCCGGGATCTACAACGCCATCCTGACCCCGCTGGTGTTCCCGTTGCTGCGCCGGGCCGCCGAGGGGTCGCGATCGCATCGGGTCGCCCGATGGTGACGGGGTCGGTGAGCGCATGACCGAACCCCGGATGGGCCTGCGCGTGAAGGTCCTGGCCGCGCTCGTACTCGCGATGTTCGCGACGCTCACCACTCGGCTCTGGTTCCTGCAGGTGCTCGCCGCAGAGGAGCTCAAGAAGGTGGCCGATGACAACGCTGTTCGGTTGATCGAGGTCCCGGCGCCGCGTGGGGTGATCAAGGGCGTAAACGGCACGCTCCTGGTCCAGAATCGCGGCAGCGTGGTCATCACGATCAACCGGCAGGAGCTGGGGGACCAGACCGAGCGCGTTCTCCTCGACCTGTCCCAGCTCCTCGACATCCCCGCGGACGAGCTCGGGGCGCGACTGGACGACCCCCGCTACTACGTCTTCAGCCCGATCCCGGTCGCCACCGACGTGCCCAAACGCGTCGCGTACTTCATCGAGGAGCACCCGGAGGACTTCCCCGGCGTCGACGTGCTCTCCGAGCCGGTGCGCAGATACCCGTTGGGCTCCGCGGGGGCCCACGTCCTCGGCTACCTCGGCCAGATCTCGGAGGACAGGCTCAAGGATCCGGGGTTCGCCGACTACTCGCCGGGGGACGTGATCGGGGTCTCGGGGATCGAAGGCATCTACGAACGCTACCTGGCCGGCACGCGTGGCCTCGTCAAGTACCGTGTCAACTCGACCGGGGAGAACCTCGGCGTGATCGGACGCCAGCGGCCCGTGGCCGGCGACGACGTGTGGCTCACGCTGGATGCCGGGACGCAGGAACTGGCGGAGCAGTCGCTGAAGGCGGGGATCGAGCACGCCCGTACGATCTTCGAGTCCGACAGCGGCTACCTGAGGGCGAACGGCGGGACGGCGATCGTGCTCGATCCGCAGACCGGCGCGATCGAGGCGATGGCCTCCTACCCGACGTTCGACCCCGCGCTGTTCACGCGCAGCTTCTCGCGGAAGGAGTTCGATCGCCGGTTCGGCGCCGGACACAGCTTCCCATTGGTGAATCGCGCGACCCAGGGCCAGTACCCGCCGGGCTCGACCTACAAGCCGTTCGTGGCGGCCTCCTCTCTGCAACGCGACATCGTGACGACGGGCGGGTCGTACGGCTGCCCGCCGAGCTGGACCGCGCCCTACGAGGAGAGCGACCCCGACGCGGTGCAATACGTCTTCAACAACTGGACCACCGCGGATCTCGGATACATGAATCTGTCGACGGCGCTCGCGAGGTCCTGCGACACGGTCTTCTACCCGATGGGATACCGCTACTGGGACATGTTCTACGTGAACGACGACGAGGAGGCGAACGGTGTCGTCTCACACGAACCGTTGCAGCACGACCTCGGGAGCTTCGGGTTCGGCGCCCAGACGCGGGTCGATCTCCCCTACGAACAGGACGGGCGGGTCCCCACCGCCGAGTGGAAGCAGTCGATCCACGAGCAGTACCCCGAGTCCTTCCCGGAGGGGGAGTGGTTCCCCGGCGACTTCATCCTGATGACAATCGGTCAGGGGGACACGCTCGTCACGCCGCTGCAGCTCGCCACCGCCTACGGTGCGCTCGAGAACGACGGCAAGGAATGCGTCCCTCACGTCCTGGACCGCGTCGTCGCGCCGGACGACACGATCGTGCGCCGATACCATCAGAACTGCCGCAAGCGCGTTCGGATCGATGAGAGATACCTGCGCTACGTTCGGGACGCCCTGACCGGCACGATGACCGGCACCGGGACCGCCGCGAGCGCGTTCGCCGGTTTCCCGTTCGGAGAGGTCTGGGTGGCGGGCAAGACCGGGACGGCGGAGGTCCCGCCCAAGCAGGACTACTCGTGGTTCGCGGCGATGACCGCGGCCGGTGGGCGTGAGCACGTCGTGGTGGTGCTGGTCGAGCAGGGCGGTCACGGGGCCACGACTGCCGCGCCGATCGCCCGGCACATCATCGAGGGCCTGTATGGCCTCGAGTTCTCCCAATTCACCGAGGTGGCGGGTACCGACTGATGGTGCTCGCGACCGGGCGCGTGGTGGCGGGGGAGCGGCATGCTTTCCGGCACATCTACCCGATCCTGCTGGCGGCGGCGATC
>DAIOFZ010000118.1:0-6765 GCA_036745475.1 Actinomycetota bacterium
GCTCCTTGATCTCGCCGGTCGTCTTGTTGACGAACATCGCCTCGACGAACAGCGGAGCGGAGAAGGTGGCGTCCTTGTCCTTGCACTCCTCCTCGGTGAACTTCTGATCCTTGAAGGCATGCTTCCCGAAATGCAGTTGGAACTGTTCGGTGAAGTCCTCGATCGGAGAGACCTCCTCGAGGACCTCCTTCAGACCCTCGGCCAGGAGCCAATCGAAGGACTCCCGTTGGATGCCCACGAGGTCGGGAAGCGGTAGCGCCTCGTCGAGCTTGGAGAAACTGACGCGGTCGCGCACAGAGACCAGCGAGTCAGGCAAGAACGATCCCCCCTAGGGTAGACAACCCTGGACCCAGGGCATGCAGACGGCACGGCAAACAAGCAGTCTACGTGCGCGGGCGCGCAGCGTCAACACCCGGGCGGGGACCCGGTCGAAATCGGCCGAAGGTTACCCCCACTCGGGGCGGAGGTCAACCCTCCGGAACCCGTCGAGGGAGCGGGCCTAGCTGCCGTCGGGTGACCAGGCGGCGGCACCAGCCACACCGACCGGCGAGAGGGTCGACCGGTCCGCGACGGCGCCCTCCCTCTCCTCCACCATCCCGAGCGCACGCGCGATGTCGGCGACGGCGCTCCCGAGCGCGATCGCCTGCTCGCTCGAGCCCATCCGGACGCCGCGAGTCGTGAGGACGTGGAAGAACTCCTCCATCAGGGCACGGTCGTCCCCCAGGAGCGAGGCCTCCGACACGTTCAGAGCCCGGGCGAGGCGTTCGAGCGTCTGGATCGAGGGGGCGACGTGCCCGTTCTCGTACCGCGAGAGGCGCGCCTTCGGGATCCCGGAGATCTCCTCCAGGTCCGACTGCGAGTAGCCGGCCTTGATCCGTGTCGCGCGGAGTCTCTGCCCGAACGTGCGTTCGTCGGTCATGCCACGCCCCCTGTCGACGATGGTTGCTCGACGATGAATCTATCTCCATGCGGCGCCCGACCGCAACGCGCCCTCGGAACCTAGCGATGGCAGCCTCGAGGATCTGGCGATGATCCCCCGGCCCGGGCATTCGGCCTACTTGATCTCGACGGCTGCGCCGGCGCTCTCGAGCTGCTCCTTGGCCTTGTCGGCCGCTTCCTTGTTGACCTTCTCCAGAACCGGTTTCGGCGCGGAGTCCACGAGGTCCTTGGCCTCCTTGAGGCCGAGGCTCGTCAGGGCCCGCACCTCCTTGATGACCTGGATCTTCTTGTCGCCGGCGCCGGTGAGGACCACGTCGAACTCGGTCTGTTCCTCGACCTCTTCCGCGGCGCCACCCGGCCCCCCCGGCGCGGCCATCATCATCGGCGCGGCGGCCGCGGCCTGGACGTCGAAGGTCTCCTCGAACTTCTTGACGAAGTCCGACAGCTCGAGCAGCGTCATGTCCTTGAACTGATCGAGCAGGTCGTCGGCGGTCATCTTGGTCTTGGCCATCGTCTACTCCTCCTCACTTTCTGGCGCCCCTTCCGGCTCCACTTCTGGCTCTCCCTGCGGCTGCACGGCTGGTTCCACGTCGGTCGTCGCGTCGGCGACGGGATCGGACCCCTCGGCCGACTCGGATCCGGCGGCGAGCTCGGCCTCGGCGGCGGGCTCGGCCTCGGCGGCGTCGGTCGCCTCACCTGGGAGCTTCTCCTTGTAGGCCTCGAGCACCCCGAGGAACCGACCTTGGATCGCCTCGAACATCGAGGCCGCCCGGGTCATCTCGGCCTTCAGCATCCCCGCGACCCTGGAAAGCATCGCCTCGCGCGACTCGAGGGTCGCGAGCGATTGGGCCTCGGCCGCCGAGAGCACCTTGCCGTCCATGTAGCCGCCCTTGATGACGAGAGCCGGGAATCTCTTCGCGGCGTCCACGAACTTCTTGGCGGTCGCGACCACGTCGCCCTGGACGAACGCGACCGCGGTCGGGCCCTCCAGGAGCGCCTCCAGCTCGGCGACGCCCGCATCGGCGGCCGCGCGCACCATCAACGTGTTCTTGACGATCGCGAACCGCGCCTGCTCGGACAGGGCCCGGCGCAGCTCGGTCGCGTCGTGGACGGAGAGACCCCGGTACTCGGTCAGGAGCAGCGCCTCGGCGCCCTGGATGCGCTCCTTGAGCGCGGCGACCTTCGCGATCTTCTCAGCGTTCGGCATCGACCCTCCATGAAACGAAAAACGCGTCCCCGCAGACAGCGGAGACGCGCTCGAGCCGATGCGTCTTCGATCGCCTCGGCAGGTGCCCCGCGGGGATTACGTGCTCACGCACCCCTGCTGTCTGCGGCGAGATCCAAGGGTACCGAGCCGCCGGCCCCGACGACAACGCGTCGGCGCCGAAGGGGCCAACCTCGCGGTCTGCGCGCTCAGGAGGGATCGATCGACGGTCGAGACGTGATCGTCCTCGAGGACTCCGTCTGTTCGGGTCCGGCTGCATCTCGGCTCCCTGCTTGTGGATGCGGCCAACGGAACGAGCGCGACCTGGAGCTCGTGTCGTGGCCGGGCCGCCCGATCGGCGTGGCGCGAACCAAACGGGCAGCAGCGCGAGGCCGAGCAGCGACAGCGCCCCGAACGTCAGCAGGAGGTCGTACCTCGGGAACGGCTCGTACACGAATCGGACCACGTGCCGGCCGGCTGGCACGGCCCGTCCGACGAAGCTGGGCGCGATCATCTCGGGCGCGGCCGCGATGCCGTCCACGGTCACCTGCCAGCGCGGGTCGAACGACGCCTTCAGCATCACCATCGCGGGCCGGTCGGCGATTACCGTCGCGGTAGCCCTCCCGTTCCGAAGGTCGACGTCCTCGCTGACGACGGCGCCGGCCGGCGTGTCCGGGAGGTCGTCGGCGCTCACGGTGGCCTCGGGCGCCGGGTCCCCCTCGAAGGCGATGCCGGGGTTCGCGCCCCTGGCCGGGAGGTCCGAACGGAACCAGTCCTCCCCGCGCAGCCCGAGGTTCGTCCGATCGGCCGTGATCGCCGGCAGGACGTCGACGAGGTCGAGATAGCCGGGGTCGGGTCGTTCCCAGAGCACGTGGCGGCCGCGTTCGGCGACCCTCTCCGCGGGGACGGGGGGCTCCTTGCCCGCGTTGAGGATCAGGTACCGCACGTCGAACAGGTCGTGGTGCGACGGGTTGGTGTCGGTGAACCGGTACTCGAACGGTGTCGAGAGCGACCAGGTCGGCCGGACGAACCCGACGCCCTCGGTGCCCTCGTTGAGAAGCATCACGTACACGGGCACCTGGCCAACCTTGTAGGCCGAGCCCCAGTTGGACCGCATGCCCGCGTAGAACCGGCCCGGCCCCCGTGCTCGCGCGATGTCGACCAGGGCGGCGACGTCGGCGCCGCCCCGGTCGTCGGCGACCGCCTGCTCGCCGATCCATTGGGCCCCCTGCGAGGCCCACGCGGTGCGTTCGATGAAGGCGGGGGCGAGGAACAGCAGCACACCCGCGACCGCCAGCGCCGCGATCGCCACGGGTCGGCCGCGCAGGGCTCGGAACCTTCGGAGCTGGTCTCGCGCGATCCGCCCGAGCGTGACCGCACCGAACCCGGCGAGGTACAACCCGGCCAGATGCACCCCGAACACGAACCGCCGAAGGAACAGGTCGCCGGAGCCGGGTAACAGCCGCAGGACGGGTCCGAGCGTCGGCCGTCCGAAGAAGAGGACCAGCGAGACGAGGAACAGGAACAGGAGCACGCGGGCACGCTCGTCGCGACGGTACCGCCAGAGCGCCGCCAGGATCCCGACCGCGACCAGGATCGTGATCATCGGCGGTCGCCCACGGTCGAACAGCTCGCCGCTCGCGAACCACGACAGGATCCGCTTCGCCCCGAACGAGTCGTAGTAGATGTTCCCGCGCGAGTACTCGTCGTTCACCGTCCACAGCCGGTCGGCGAGCAACGGCACGACCACCCACGCGGCGACGAAGAGGCTGCCGATCCCGATCAGGGCCGCGCGGCCGATCCTGCGCAGGAGCTCCTGCCACTTGACGAGCGCGAACACGCCCAGCGACAGCAACGCCAGGTAGCCGGTCAGCAGGTGACACGCGACCGTCAGGGCCAGCACGAGCGCCGCGAGCCAGTACAAACGGCCCTTCGCGACCGCACGCCACGACAGGCCCCACGCGAACGGCAACAGCCACATCCCCCACAGCTGCGTCCAGGTTCCGTAGCCACGCCACGCGTAGCTGCCCCATTCGTAGCCGAGCGTCGGCTCGCTCGCGATCAACGGCGAGGCGGCCGCCGCGATCGCACAGATCCATCGGTCCCACCCCAGCAACCGGCAGCCCGCGTAGACGGCGATCGGCCACAGGGCCATCCCGAGGTACATCGTCCACGAGAGCGCGCGCTCGCTGCCGATCGCGAGCGCGAGCAGCCCCGTCAGCACGTGCGGCAGGCTCTGGTAGTGGTGGAACCTCGACGATCCGAGCGTGAGATCCGGGTACCACCCGTCGAGCGGGAGGTGTCCCTGCTCGATCCGGTCGCTCGCCCAGGCGATCATCGACCGATGCACCGACGCGTCGTTCAGGTTCTGGACCGGGCGAGCCTCGGCGCGGAGCACGACCAGGTTGAACAGGACGACGATGCCCACCACGACGAGCGGCCAACGCGGGGGGGCCTCGGGGCGAGACGGTTCGCGCTCGACGGGCAGCGGCGCCTGTTCGCGTTCGGAGAGGGACCCGCGCACCCGCTCATGTTGCCACGGCTCCCTCGGGAGCCCGAGCCGGGAGGTGCCTCGACGATCCGCGCCGGGTGAGGGGGCCTCGTGCTCGCGCCGCGACCTCAGCCGCTCGGCGTCTGCGAGGCCTCCATCGTCCCCTTGATCCGGTTCGTGTCGATCGGGACGCCCGGACCCATCGTCGTGGAGACCGTGAGGGTCTTCACGTACTTGCCCTTGGCCGCCGAGGGCCGCGCGCGGATGATCTCGTCGACGACCGCGAGGTAGTTCTCGATCAGCTGCTGCTCGGTGAACGACTTTTTCCCGATGATCATGTGCACGTTGCCCGTGCGGTCCGTCTTGTATTCGACCTTGCCGCCCTTGATGTCCTCGACGGCCTTGGCGATGTCGTTCGTCACCGTTCCGGTCTTCGGGTTCGGCATGAGGCCTCGGGGGCCGAGCACCCGGCCGGCCTTGCCGACGGCCGCCATCATGTCCGGCGTCGCGACGGCGGCATCGAAGTCGATCGTCCCGCCCATCACCTGCTCGACGAGCTCCTCCCCTCCCACGACGTCCGCGCCGGCCTCCCTGGCCTCGGTCGCCTTCGGACCCTGGGCGAACGCGGCTACGCGGACGGACTTGCCCGAGCCGTTCGGCAACGAGACCGTGCCTCGGACGAGCTGGTCGGCCTTGCGCGGGTCGACGCCCAGCCGGAACGCGATCTCGACCGTCTCGTCGAACCTGGCGTCCGGGAAGGCCTTGAGGGCCCTGATCGCGTCCACCGGCGAGTGCTCGCGCTCGCGGTCGGCCACCTCGGCTGCCTGCGTGTACCGTTTCCCCCTGCCGCTCATGCCCCCACGACCTCGACACCCATGCTCCGTGCCGTCCCCGCGAGGATCTTCATCGCGGCGTCGACGTCGTTCGCGTTGAGGTCGACCATCTTCTGTTCGGCGATCCGCCGAAGCTGATCCTGGGTGACCCTCCCGACCTTCTCGCGGTTGGGCTCGCCCGAGCCCTTCTCGACGCCGGCCGCCTGCTTGATGAGCTCCGCGGCCGGGGGCTGCTTGGTGATGAAGGTGAACGAGCGATCCTCGTAGATCGTGAGCTCGACCGGGATCACCTGGCCTGCCTGCTGCTGGGTCTGCTCGTTGTATTGCCGGCAGAACTCCATGATGTTCACGCCGTGCTGGCCGAGCGCGGTTCCCACGGGGGGAGCCGGCGTCGCCTGGGCCGCGCGGATCTGGAGCTTGACGACGGCGAGCACCTTCTTCTTCGCCATCTTCGGTCACCTCCTGCGGTTCGAACGGCCTCTCGGCCTCCCGCATGCTCGGTTGGTTCTCAGACCTTCGCCACCTGGTCGAAGGAGAGTTCGACCGGCGTCTCCCGGTCGAAGATGTTCACGAGCACCTTCAGCTTGCTCTGGTCGAGGTTGATCTCGCTGATCGTGCCGTTGAAGTCCGCGAACGGTCCCGAGATGATCCGCACCACATCGTTCTCCTCGAATCCGAGGCGGAACTGCGGCTTCACCTCTTCCTTCTTCACCGCCAGGATCTTCTCCACCTCACGACGTGACAGCGGCGTGGGCTTGCTCCCCGTCCCGGCCGCGACGAACCCCGTCACCCCGGGCGTGTTGCGAACGACGTACCACGAGTCGTTGTCGTAGACCATCTTCACGAGGAGGTAGCCGGGGAAGACCTTGCGCTGGACGACCTGCTTCTTGCCCCCCTTGATCTCCATGACGTCCTCCATCGGGATGTGGACGTCGAAGATCTTGTCCTCCATCTGCATCGTGTGGATGCGCGACTCGAGGTTCGTCTTGACCTTGTTCTCGTAGCCGGCGTACGTGTGCACGACGTACCAGTCGCCGGGGCCGCGGAACGGATCACGCCCACCCTCGGTGTCGACAGGCTCCGCGGCCGCTCGCGACGCCGCGCCGTTCTTGGCTCTCGCTGCCGGCTCGGGGGCCTCGGCGGGTTCGGCGGCCTCGGCCGCGGGTTCGGGTTCCTCGGCAGGCTCGGCCTCGGCTTCTGGCCGGTCGTCGTTGGCGGCGTCGGCCTCGGGCCGGTCGTCGTCGGCGGCCTCGGTCTGCTCGACGTCGGCGGCGATCGACTCGACCGTATCGGCCAGG
>DAIOFZ010000119.1:0-6708 GCA_036745475.1 Actinomycetota bacterium
CGAGATCCGGGATCCGGCGCTCGGGGCGGCCGGGCCGGCGGATGGGGAAGATGGCGAAGATCGGGCGTTCGGCGGGTCGGTCGCCGAGCTCGCGGGGGCTGTGGCGGCGTACGAGGAGCTCGGCATCGGCCACCTGATCGCGGTCCTGCAGCCGATGACCGAGGCGTCGCTCGAGCGGCTGGCGCTAGCCGTCGCCCGCCGCTGAGGTCCGCGCCGCGCGTTGGTCCGCGGTCCGGCGCCACAGCAGGGCGAGGCTCGTGAGGGTTCCCGCCAGGCCGAGCACCGAGGCCACGAGGACGACGTTGGCGAAGCTCGTGTCGGCCTCGCCAGCCACCCGGATCCCGATCGCGATCGCCACGACGCCGATCCCGGCGCCGACCACGAGCGCGAGACCCGCAGCGATGCGCTCGCCCGGCGGGAGCACGATCCCGAGCGCGCCCGTCGCGACGGCGCCGAACCCGACGAGGGCGAGCGCCAGCGTCATCTTCGTCTCGACGTCCATGACGCGATGGTCGTCGGCCGGCCTAGGGACGGCAAGGGCTGCGACCGAAATGCAACGGAACCTCGACGGGCTCGTCACCTCGCGGGGTGGTTCAGCCGCCGCAGGCGCAGGCCCCGCCGCAGGCGCAACCGCCCGCGGCGTGGGATCCGGACCCGGAGGCCGGTGCCTTGCCCGCGATGAAGGAGAACTGCCGTCGGACGCGATCGCTGCCGCACGACGGACACGCGAGCGCGGTATCGACCGTGGCGGTCATCGGGCGCCGGTCCTCGAACCGGTGCTCGCACGCCATGCAGAGGTAGTCGTAGGCGGCCATCGCGCTTCGCCAGGATACCCCGAGGCGAGAACGTGTCGCCGGCCGATACTGATTTCGATATCGGGGGCGCCGCCGGATCCGGCCTGATCTCTAGCCCGACCCGCGGGCCGCGCGCTTCTCCTCGTAGTGCGACGCCATCGCGTCGAGCATCGTCAAGTAGTTCGTGATGCCGTCGCGGGCCTGTTCGGCCTCGTCGGACAGGCCGGTCACCTTGTCGATCTTCCAATGCGTGAACAGGACCGGCAGCACGACCTCGTCGTGGTGGATCCGCAGGTCGTAGATCCCCGCCTTCGCGATCTCGATCGCCTTCTGCTTGAACTCGGGGATGTCGAGCCCGGGCATCGCGAACCCCGTCACCTGGCGGTTGATCGCCAGCATCATCTCGGAGGGCGCGATCTCGAGCGCCGCCCTGCCGAGCTCGCGGTAGAACACGTAGTGCAGGTTCTCGTCGGTCGCGATCCGGGCCGTGAGCCGTTCGATGATCGGGTCCTGCGTGAACGTCCCGGTGTTGCGGTGAGCGATCCGTGTGGCGAGCTCCTGCAGCGTCGTGTAGACCACCCCGTCGAGCGGGTCGAGCGCGCGGGCGCCGCCGTTCCCGTCCGGGTAGTAGCCCCGCGAGACCTGGTCCATGCGCCCGCGTTCGAGCAGCACCGGGTCCACGCCGCGCGTGACGGTCAGGTAGTCGCGCAGCACGATCGCGTGGCGGCCCTCCTCGGCCGTCCATCGGCGGACCCACTCGCCCCACACCCCGCCCCGTCCGAAGATCTCCCACAGCGCCAGGTGGTAGTAGGGCAGGTTGTCCTCGGTGAGCAGGTTCACCTCGAGCGCGGTGCGCGAGACGATCCCGAGGGCGCTGTCGGTGTCCTCCCAAGGCTCGTCCACGTAGTTGCGGCCGACCTCGTACGGGACGTACTCGTGGGGGAACCATTCGGTGGTGGCGGATAGGTGGCGTTCGAGGCCGCGGAGCATGGTCGGCTCGAGGAGCGCGAGCATCTCGGCGGGCGGGGTCGTGCGTTCGTTCGTGATCACTCGTGCCTCCAGCGGTAAGCCTTCAGCCGAGTGGTTGGGGCTGAACGCGGGCGGCCGACCTTTGGGGCCGCGGACCCGCCCACGGACGTGGGCACCCAACGAGTATACCCGCTGCCGCCGTCCCAACGGGAATGTCGGCGGGTTCCGAACTGTTGAACCAATGCCCGCCGATCCCCCCGACCCTGCGAGGAGCCATGCCCACCTGCACGATCTGCGGCGACGAGCTGCATCCCGAACGAGCCGAGAGGTACGACTACTGCACCAAACGCTCGTGCCGCGAGCGCGCCGCCAAGGGGCTCACGATCGCCTCGGTCGGGGTGAACAAGGCCGCCGACCAGTTCGTGGTGCTCGACGAGCGGACCGAGCGGGAGATGGCGAAGGGCCGCTTCAAGAAGGAACCCGAGGCCGCGGGCTCACCCCGGCGCCGTCCGCGAACGCCCCCGGCCCAGACCTCCGCCTCGGTCCCCGAGCTCGTCCCCACGTCCTCCGTCCGGCCTTCGCGTCCGAGATGGAGCCCGGCGCAGGAGCGGCTCGCGATCACCTATCGGGCGATGGGGATGACGCCGGAGCGGATCGCGGGCAAGCTCGGCGTGAGCCCGTACCTCGTCACGCAGATCCTGCTTTCGGCCGCCGGCCGCGGCGGGCGCTGACCGGCCGCGAGCGCGAAGCCCATACCCGCCGTACCCTGCAACGGTGACGGTGGCTCGTGCCCTCGAGGCCGTCCTCGGCCCCGACCTCCCGATCGCTGTGCGCGCGTACGACGGGAGCCGGCTGGGCCCCGCCGACGCGCCGGCCACGCTCCTGGTCCGCTCGCCCGTTCTGTTCCGGCGTCTGATCGCCACACCGGGCGAGCTCGGTCTGGGTCGCGCGTACGTGTCGGGCGAGCTCGACGTCGAGGGCGACCTCTACGCGGCACTCGCCGCGCTCCGCGACCGGATGCCCGACGTGCGGGCCTTCGGCCCGCGGCAGTGGGCGGAGGTGCTCCGGCTCGCGGGCTCGTCGGTGGTGCGGACCGGGCTCGGCGGGCTCCCCGTCCCGCCGGAGGAGGCCCGTCTGGGCGGCGTCCGGCACTCGAGGGAACGGGACGCGGCCGCGATCGCCCACCACTACGACGTCTCGAACGCGTTCTACCGGATCGTGCTCGGCGCGTCGATGACGTACTCGTGCGCCGTGTGGGAGCGCGAGGACGTCACCCTCGAGGACGCGCAGGCGGCGAAGTACGAGCTCGTGTCGCGCAAGCTCGGCCTGGAACGCGGGATGCGGCTGCTCGACGTGGGCTGCGGCTGGGGCGGGATGGTCCTGCGCGCGGCAGCGAACCACGGCGTGGGCGCTGTTGGGGTGACGCTCTCGCGGCGCCAGGCCGAGTGGGCCGAGAAGGCGGTCGCCGAGGCCGGCCTGGCCGATCGCGTCGAGATCCGGTACCAGGACTATCGCGACGTGCTCGACGGCCCGTTCGACGCGATCAGCTCGATCGGGATGTTCGAGCACGTGGGGCTGTCGCAGCTGCGAGGGTACTTCGGCGGGCTGCGACGGCTCCTCCGTCCCGGCGGACGGCTCCTGAACCACGGGATCGCCCGGCCGCCGAACGCCGGCCGCACGCGCTTCCAGCCGAACGGCTTCATCGACCGCTACGTCTTCCCCGACGGCGAGCTGCACGAGCTCGGGAGCGTCGTCTCGACGATGCAGGGCACGGGCTTCGAGGTCCGTCACATCGAGAGCCTGCGCGAGCACTACGGGCTCACGCTGCGGGCGTGGGTGGGCAACCTCGAGGACGGGTGGGACGAGGCCGTCGCCGAGGTGGGGCCCGGCAGGGCGCGCGTGTGGCGCCTGTACATGGCGGCCTCGGCGCTCAACTTCGAGGCCGGCAGAACCCAGGTGCACCAGGTCCTGGCGGTCCGACCGGACGACGGCCGCTCGGGGCTGCCGCTGCGCTCGAGGTTCGAGGAACCCCCGCTACGGCGTTGACGGCTCCGCCCTTAGCCGGGCAGGTCGCCGGCGATGAGGACGTCCTCGCCGGCGACGTGGACCGCTCGGCGCTCGAGCCGGATCGAGCTCGCGACCTCCGTGATCCCGAGGTCGTTCACCGAGTCGGTCCCGCTGCCCATCACGCGCGGCGCGATCGCCACCACGAGCCGATCGGCGAGCCCGAGTGAGAGGAAGGACGTGATCACGCGCGCTCCGCCCTCCACGAGCACCGACCGGATCCCCTCGTCGAACAGCGCCTCGAGCGAGGAATGCAGGTCGAGGCCCTGCGGCCCCGCCGGCACGACGACGATCGAGACGCCGCGACGACGGAGCTCCGCGCGTCGCTTCGCCGACGAGGCGCCGGTCGTCACGATCGTGGTCACGCCCTCGTCCTCGAGCACGCGGGCATGGCCCGGGATCCGCAACCGCGGATCCAACACGACGCGGATCGGCGAAGCGCCGGGCACCAGCCGGACCGTGAGCCGCGGGTCGTCGGCCAGGATCGTCCCCACGCCGACGAGCACCGCGTCGCACGCGGCGCGGAGGGCATGCGAGGTACGCCGCTCCTCCTCGCCGCTGATCCAGCGGGCGTCCCCGGTCGACGTGGCGATCCGTCCGTCGATCGTCTGCGCGTATTTCACGACGACGTACGGGCGCGTCGTCGTGGCCCGCACCTCGCCGAGGAGGGAACCGACGTCCGGAGGGGGACCGGCTTCCTCGGCGAGAGGCATGCCCATCGGAGCCTCGTGACCCATCACGACCTGCTTCGTCGAGAGGTAGCGGACGTTGCGGGCGTGCGCCGCCGTCGGCAGGCCGACGACCGCCCGGACCGGGATCCCCGCCGACTCCAGCGCGGCGGCCTTGTCCCGGTTGTTCGACATCAGGCGGACCGATCGAACGCCGAGGATCCGAAGGCATGCCGCGACGTCACCGAAGGTCCGCTCGTCCACGCGGAACCCGAGGTGCTCGTTGGCCTCGGCCGTGTCGAGCCCACGATCCTGAAGCAGGTACGCGCGGAGCTTGTTCGCGAGCCCGATCCCCCGCCCCTCGTGCCCGGTCGAGTAGACGAGCACGCCGCGCCCCTCGGCTGCGATCGTCCGGAAGGCGTGCCGCAGCTGGATCCCGCAGTCGCACCGCAGGGAGCCGAGCGCGTCTCCCGTCACGCATTCGGAGTGCATCCGGACCAGGACGTCCTCACCGTCATCCATCCGGCCGCGGCACAGACACAGGTGGATCGACCCCTCCCACTCGAACGCGTGGGTCTCCCATCCGCCGAACGGCGTGGGCAGCGTGAGCTTCGCGACCTCTCTCGGGACGATCGTGGTTGCGGACACCGGCAGGTGTGTTCCCATCTGGGTCTCGCCGCAATCGCGGGGGTTCGATGCAGGCCATGAGGGGTACCGCAAGGGCGTGGAGGGACGCGCGCTCCGGTTCGTCGCCCCCCGCCGCGTCGAGATCCAGCGCGTGGAGGTTCACCCCCCGGCCGCCGAGGAGCTCCTCGTCCGGACGCGATGGTCCGGCATCAGCGGCGGGACGGAGCTGCTCGCCTATCGCGGGGAGCTGGACCCCGGCGTCGAGGTCGACGAGACGCTCCCGTCGCTGACCGGCAGCTTCCGATTCCCCTTCGCGTACGGCTACAGCTGCGTGGGCGAGGTGGAGCGCTCCCGGGTGGCCGGGATCGAGGAGGGCTCGACCGTCTTCGCGTTCCATCCTCACCAGGATCGGTTCACGGTGCGGGCCTCGGAGATCGTCCCGCTCGACGCGGTCGACGGGCGGGTCGCCACGATGTTCCCCCTGGTCGAGACGGCGCTGCAGGTTTCGCTGGACGCCGGCGCGCGCATCGAGGAGCCCGTCGTGGTCCTGGGGCTCGGACCGGTCGGCGTGATGACGGCGGCCCTGCTGCAACGTTCGGGAGCCGACGTGGTCGGCGTCGATACTCGGGCCGACCGTCGCTCGACCGCGATCCGGTTCGGGGTCTGGGCCGTGGACGCCTCGGAGATCCGGCGAGACGTGGAGATCTCGACCTCGGGCGCGGGGGTGCCGCTGGTCGTCGACGCGACGGGGACCCCCGCCGCCCTTCCGCTCGCGCTGGAACTCCTCGCGCACGAGGGCGAGGCCCTGGTCTGCAGCTGGTACGGGAACAAGGAGGTGGCGCTCCCGCTCGGCGGCGCGTTCCATCGGCGCCGGTTGCAGATCCGGAGCACGCAGGTCTCGACGATCCCTTCGCGCCAGGCGGATCGATGGGACGTGCCGAGGCGGCGGCGTGTGGCCGCCCGACTGATGACCGAGCTCCCGCTCAAGCTGCTCGCGACGACCGAGCTCGCGTTCGAACGGGCCGCCGACGCCTACGCCGCGCTGGATCGAGGCGACGAAGACGTGGTGCACGTCGCCTTCAGGTACTGATGTTCGAGGCCGGCGCCTCGACGTCCTTCCGTGCGTTCCACGCGATGCCCGATCGGCCCCCGCCGGAGGACGAGCGACACTCGCACGACTACCGCGTCGAGGTCGTGGCCGAACGGGAACGGCTGGACGAGCGCGGCATGGTGTGCGACCTCGACGTCGTCACCAGCTCGCTCGCCGACGTGGCCAACGACGCTCGCGACCACGACCTGTCCGAGGTCTGCGGGGCCGAGGTCGTGACGGTCGAGGTCTTCGCCGCGTGGATCCACGGCCGGCTGGCGGAGCCGCTCGGCGGCGACGGGGCCGAGGTCGTGGCGGTGCGCGTGTGGGAGTCGGAGGACGCGTTCGGAGGGGTCCGTGCGAAGGTCTGACGTCGAGGTCGCGCAGCTGCGGCTCGCGCTCGTCACGCTCGGCAACCCGCATCGGAGGACGGGCGGGTACCGGTACCACCGGATGATGGCCGCGGCCGCTGCGGACCACGGGGCCGAGCTGAGGTTCG
>DAIOFZ010000120.1:0-6595 GCA_036745475.1 Actinomycetota bacterium
CGAGCGCACCGATCGCGCGGCCCTCGCGCAGGACGGTCAGCACGGTCGCACCCCGAGCGCGCCACTTCGCCGTCTCCTCGGCGATGTCGTCCGGCACGCCGAGCCCTCGCTCGTGAACCAGGGCGGGACCACCGACCTCGATCGAGGACCCTCCGACGATACCGGCCACGCCACGACCGGCCGTGGAACGGAACGCCGACGCGGCCGGGATCTCGCCGTTCGCCTGTCCCGCCTCGACGATCGCCCGGGCGAGGGGGTGCTCGCTGCTCGCTTCCACCGCGGCGGCCAGACGGAGGACCTCCTCGCGCGGCAGGCCGACACCGACGACCTCGCGTACCACCGGAGTACCCCTCGTCAGCGTTCCGGTCTTGTCGAACAGCACGGCGTCCACCGTTCGCATCCGTTCGAGCGCGAGACGATCCTTGACCAGGATCCCCGCTCGAGCCGCGACGCCGGTTGAGATCGCGATCACCAACGGGATCGCGAGCCCGAGCGCGTGGGGGCAGGAGATCACGAGCACGGTCACGGCGCGCTCCACCGCCTCGCCCGTCTCGCCGAGCGCGCTCCACGCGACGAACGTGATCGCGCCGGCGGTGACCGCGACGTAGAACAGGATCGCGGCGGCTCGGTCGGCGAGCGCCTGCGCCCTCGAACGCGAGGACTGCGCCTCCCCGACGAGGCGCCGGATCCCCGCGAGGGTCGTGTCGTCCCCGACGGCGTCGACCCGGATCCGGATCGCGCCGTCGGTCGCCACCGTACCGGCGACGACGCGATCGCCCGGCACGTGGCCGACCGGCTTCGACTCCCCCGTGATCATCGACTCGTCGAACGCCGCGGCTCCATCCACGATCGTCCCGTCCGCCGGCACCCGCCCGCCGGGGCGGACCAGGACGAGGTCGCCAGGCCGGAGCTCGTCGACCGGGACCGTGTGGCTCATCACGTCGTGGATCACCTCGGCCTGGTCCGGCAGGAGCGCGGCGAGCGCCTCCAGCGCACCGGAGGCCTGGCCGAGCGCCTTCATCTCCTGCCAGTGGCCGAGCAGCATCACGTCGATCAGCAGCGCGAGCTCCCACCAGAACTCGAGATCCAGGACTCCGAACTCGGACAGGACGCTCGCGACGAACGCGACGAGGATCGCCAGCGAGATGAGCAGCATCATGCCAGGCTGCCGATCGCGGAGCTCGCGGACGCCGCCTCGCAGGAACGGCATCCCGCCGTAGACGAAGACGATCGTTCCGAGGATCGCGGGGATCCGGTCGGAGAGCGGGAACGTCGGCGCGCTGAACCCGAGCCAGTCCTGCACCATCTCCGACCAGACGAGCACCGGGATCGTCAGCAGGACGCTCAGCCAGAAGCGATCACGAAACATCGCGAGGCTGTGCCCGGCATGTTGGTTGTGCGAACCGTGCCCTCCGCCGTCATCCGGCGAGGGAGGGCTCGGGTCGTGATGTGCGTGATGCTCGTGATCCATCCGCGTCCCCCGCTCCGGTGGGCCGATCGAAGGCCCATCCACATCGAAGGCCGTCTCTAGATGACCACATGCCGCTCGTGATGGCCCGACCGACCACATGGTTGGCTGAGCGCGTGAACCCCTCGAAAGCCGACCTCGAGGCGGCGCGCGGTCGAACGATCCCCGACGTGCTCGGGCCGGACCTCGACGTCGTCTTCGTGGGCATCAACCCGGGGCTGTGGTCGGGCGCCGTCGGGCACCACTTCGCCCGGCCCGGCAACCGGTTCTGGAAGGCACTGCGCGGGTCCGAGTTCACCGACCGCCTCCTGTCCCCCTCCGAGGACGCCTCGCTGCTCGATTGGAACCTCGGCGTCACGAACCTCGTCGCCCGAACGACCGCGAGGGCGGACGAGCTGAGCGCGGACGAGATCCGGCGTGGGGCGCGCGAGCTCGAGCGGCGGCTCGCACCGTTCCGGCCACGGTTGGTCGCCGTCCTTGGGATCGGCGCGTACCGGACCGGGTTCGGACGACGCGACGCGGCGCTCGGGCCGCAGGAGCACGACCTGGGCGGATCTCGGCTCTGGGTCCTCCCGAACCCGAGCGGCCTGAACGCGCACCATCAGCTCGACGACCTCACCGAGCGCTTCCGAGCGCTCCGGGACGCCGCGCGGGAGCGGGACCAAGCACGCGATCGCTCCTCGTAAGGCTCTGTTCATCGACCCGAAAGGCCGGCGCAAGGGCCGCCGGGTACTCCTACGTGAGCCCTGGAGATCCGCTCCGGGCGCACGGAAGGAGGAAGGCATGCGCAGAGCCCTCTTCGCGACCCTGGCGGCCGCGACCCTGCTCGTCGGCTCGGCGTCCGTCGCGGCGGCGGCCGGATCCGGTGGTGTCGGCGGCCCGGCGTTCTACGTCGACGGGACGCTGTACCGGACGGTCGGCACGCCCACAGACCTGACCGGGACCGGCGCGCCGGCCTCGAGCTTCGACACGATCTACGAGTTCTTCGGCGTGCAGACCAACGTGGCGACCGCCGCGCCGGGCGACGCCGATTACAACGGCGGCCGGTGGATGGTGCACGGCCTCGAGTTCGCGGACTACGACGCCGCCGTGGCAGCGTTCGACGCGAACGACAGCAGCGACTTCGACAGCGACGAGGAGATCGCGGCCGCGCTCACCGCCGGGGCGGCGACCGATATCGGCATCGTCAAGATGTTCGTGTGTCCGGTGATCAGGCTCGGTTAGGGACCCGGTCGGCCGGCGCGGCGCCCGGAGCGGCGTCGCCCCGGTCGCCCGTTTCGGCGGTCCACGGATATCCTCGATGCCACATGGCTGAGACCGTGCTGGTCGTCGACGACGATGCGACGACCCGCGACGTGATCGTCCGGTACCTCGAGCGTGAGGGGTTCGAGGCGCTCCAGGCCGAGGACGGGGGCCGGGCGCGAGCGGTCATCGAGACCGCCGAGCCGAACCTCGTCATCCTGGACCTCATGCTCCCCGGCATCGACGGCCTGTCGGTCATCCGCTGGATGCGCACGACCGGCTGGACGCCGGTCATCATGCTCACCGCGCGCGGCGAGGAGACCGACCGCATCGTCGGCCTCGAGCTGGGGGCGGACGACTACGTCACCAAGCCGTTCTCGCCCCGCGAGCTCGTGGCGCGCGTCAAGACGGTGCTGCGGCGTTCGGGGGCGTCGGCGCCGGCGGTCGAGCGGCTCGACACCGGCGACCTCGTCCTGGACGCGGCCGCCCGCGAGGTCCGCAAGGGCGACGCCGAGGTCCGGCTGACCGCCAGGGAGTTCGACCTACTGTGGTTCCTCGCGAGCCATCCTCGCCGGGTGTTCTCCCGCGACCAGATCATGAGCCGGGTCTGGGGCTACGACGACGGCCTCGACACGGGGACCGTGACGGTCCACGTCCGGCGCGTTCGGGAGAAGATCGAGGACGACCCGGGCAAGCCCCGGCATCTCGAGACGGTCTGGGGCGTCGGCTACCGGTTCACGCCATGAGTGAGCTCGCGCTGGCGGCGGCCGCGGGCATCCTCAGCGTGGGCCTGCTGGCGGCGATCGCGCTCGGCCGCCTCCGAACAGTCCACGCCCGCCTGCTCGGGCTCACCCTGATCGTGGGCGCGCTCCCGATCGCGGCCGTGGTGCTCTCGGGCGTGGCGATGTTCGACATGCACGCCGACGCCGTCCTGATCGCGGTCGCGATCGCGTCGTCGGTGGTGGCGATCGTCGGCGCGCTCCTCGTGACGCGTTCGATCTCGCGTCCGCTCGGCGAGCTGCGCACGTCGACGACACGGGTCGCGGGAGGCGACTTCTCCACCAGGGTCGGCCGGGGCGGGCCGGCGGAGCTCTCCGAGGTCGCGACCGCGTTCAACGAGATGACCTCGCGGCTCGAGGAGCTGTTCGACGCCCGGCGGCAGCTCGTGGCGTGGGCGAGCCACGACCTGCGAGCACCGGTCTCTTCCCTGCAGGCGATGCTCGAGGCGATCGAGGACGGGGTCGTCGAGCCCGAGCACTACCTACCGGCGATGCGGCAGCAGGTCCACGCGCTCGGTGTACTCATCGACGACCTGTTCGAGCTCGCGCAGATCGACGCGGACGACACCGGCTTCGAGACCTACGGCGTGCCGGTCGGACCGTTGGTCGAGTCCTCGGTCGAGGCGTTCGCGGCGGAGGCGACCGCCCGACGGATCAGCCTCCAGCGCCGGGTGGCCGCCGGGCTACCCGACGTCGAGGTCGCGCCCGAGAAGATCGAGCGTGTGCTCCGGAACCTGCTCGCGAACGCCGTCCGGCACACGCCGCCCGAGGGCTCGATCGTCGTGGGCGCGGAGCGCGTGAACGGGACGGTCCTGGTCGCCGTGGAGGACACGGGCGACGGCATCCCGTCGGGCGCCGCCCGGACGATGTTCGATCGCTTCTGGCGCGGCGATCCGGCACGCGACCGGAGCCGCGAGGGCGCGGGGCTCGGCCTCGCGATCGCCAAGGGTCTGGTCGAGCGGCACGGCGGCCGGATCTGGGCCGAGGAGCGGGAGGGCGGCGGCGCGAGGATCGCGTTCACCCTGCCGGTGGCGTAGAGGGCTCGCTCGTTAACCCTTGTCGCTGTCGATCTCATCGCGGACGGCGGCGAGGACCTCGACCTCGATCAGATCCTTCGCTCTGCCGGCGGCGCGCTTCATCCGGATCAGGTCATCGATCGACGCGACGAGGACCGTGATCCCGTCGATGTCGAATGGCTTCGCGCGACCCGCTAGCTCGTCGAAGCCGTCGACACCCGCAGGGGTGCCGAGAACGTCGAAGTCACCGGCCTGCGTCCTGAACGTGAAATGATCGCCGGCCGCAAGGGTCTTCGCGTCGAGCAGGAACGGCACGTCTTCGTCGACACCTCGTAGGTTCGCGCCGAGCTCCCGGAGCGCCGCGGCGAGCCGTTCCAGGTTCTCGGACGTGCGCTCGTAGCAGATGTCGGTGTCGTTCGTGACGGTCGGAGAACCATGCAAACGTGCGCCGACACCTCCGATCACGACGAAGCCAACACCGTGACGGTCGAGCGTCTGGAGCGCCAAGACGGGGTCGAAGGCGTCCCGCTTCATCGTCGGGTCGCTCCCGCAAGGAGGCGATCGAGGTTGCGCCCTTCTCGAGCCGCGAGTCGGAGCCGCTCGCCCGGCGACAGCGCGCGAAGATCCCTGATCTGGGTGCGGTCGATCCCGGCGCCCGCGCGCGGCACGGTGGCGAGCGTGACCCCGCAGGCGGCGAGCAGCCGGTCGAGGGTATCCACCCTGGGAACGACCGCGTGGGACTCGATCCGCGCGATCGTTGGCTGGGGCGTGTGCGCACGCCGGGCCAGCCCCCGCTGGGAGAGCCCGGCCCTCCGCCGAGCGTCGCGAAGCGTCTCGGCCGCATCCATAGATCCAATGATAACACATATGTTATCACCACGGGTTGCCGGCCGGTCCGACGCCGTACGCCGTCGGACCGAGCCCCCCGCGCCGCCGGTAGAACAGCCAGGCCACGAGCGCGCCGAACGCGAACCCGCCGACGTGCGCCCAGTACGCGACCCCGCCGCCCACATCCGCCCCGAGCTCGCCCACGCCGCTGAACAGCTGGAGCACGAACCAGATCGCCAGCACGACGCCGGCGGGGATCTCGACCACCGTGATGAAGAAGAAGATGATCAGCGTCAAGACCCGGGCGTGCGGGAACAGCACGATGTACGCGCCGAGGATCCCGCCGATCGCGCCGGACGCGCCCAGGCTCGGGATCGTGGAGTCCGGGGCGAACGCGAGTTGCAGCCCCGCGGCCGCCAGCCCACCCAGCACGTAGAAGAGCGGGTACACGACGTAGCCCAGCCGGTCCTCGACGTTGTTGCCGAAGATCCAGAGGAACAGCATGTTGCCGGCGATGTGGAACCACCCGCCGTGCAGGAACATCGCGACGAAGATCGCGAGCCACCAGTTCTTGTCCGGACACTCCAGCTGCAGGAACGGCTGCACGTCGGCCCCGGCGCCCGGTCCGAGATCCGCGTCGAGCGCGACCCGCGCCTCCAGACCCCCCTGCGCGAGGTTCTCCTGGTGCGAGACCTCCCACGGAATCTCGGCGTGGCAGTAGTAGAACGTCTGCTGTTCGAGCTGCGTCCCGAACGACGGCTGCCACAGCAGGAAGACCGCGACGTTGGCGGCGATGAGCGCGAGGGTGACCACGGGGAAGCGCCTGGTCGGGTTCGCGTCCCGGAGCGGGATCACGGATCGGAGTATGCCAGGGTCGGATCCCACGAGCGGCCACATAGACTCGCCTCGATATGTCCGGTCGAAGGGCCTCCGATCTCCTCGTCTCCTGCCTGGAGGCCGAGGGCGTCCCGTACGTGTTCGGGGTGCCCGGAGAGGAGACCGTCGACCTGAACGAGTCGTTGTCGCGCTCGACCGTCCGCTTCGTTCCCACGCGGCACGAGCAGGCGGCCGCGTACATGGCCGACGCCTACGGTCGCCTCACGGGTCGGGCGGGCGTCTGCCTCGCGACACTGGGGCCCGGCGCGACGAACCTGGTGACCGGGGTCGCCGACGCGTTCCTCGATCGCGCCCCGATCGTCGTCCTCACCGGCCAGGGCGACCTGGAACGGATGCACAAGGAGTCCCACCAGTACATCGACGTC
>DAIOFZ010000121.1:0-6452 GCA_036745475.1 Actinomycetota bacterium
TGGCGGACCGCCTCGACCACGTTGCCCGTCCCGGCCTCGCCCTTGGTCCGGATCATCGCCGCGCCCTCGGCGATCCGCCGGAGGGCCTCGCCCAGGTTCCGGGCGCCGCAGACGAACGGGACCGTGAAGGCCCACTTGTCGATGTGGTACTCCTCGTCGGCCGGCGTGAGCACCTCCGACTCGTCCACGTAGTCGACGCCGAGCGCCTGGAGGATCTGCGCCTCCACGAAGTGACCGATGCGGGCCTTGGCCATCACCGGGACCGAGACCGCGTTCATGATCTCCTCGACCTTGGTGGCGTCGGCCATGCGCGCGACGCCCCCCTCGGCGCGGATGTCGGCCGGGACGCGCTCAAGGGCCATCACGGCGCACGCGCCGGCGTCCTCGGCGATCTTGGCCTGGTCCGCGGTGGTGACGTCCATGATGACGCCACCCTTGAGCATCTCGGCCAGACCGGACTTCACTCGGAAGGTGCCGGTTGTGCGCTCCACCCGGGGATGCCTCCTCCGCGCGGGTCGTGCTTCGACCCGGCTCCTTGAGTGTACCGCCGGGTCCTCTCACCAGCGCCTGATCAGCAGGACCGCTTATCCTGGCTGGGTGCGGCTCCGAGCGGCTGTCGAGCATCCCAAACGACCGCGGCCACGCGATACTCCCACGACGCCGGCCCTGATCGTGCTACTGGTGCTCGCGTACGGAGCGGGCCTGTTCGCCACCACGACGGCGATCCGACCCTCCGACGCCACTCACTCGCCGCTCTCGTTCCCTCCGATCCTGATCGCCACACTCCGCGGGACCCCACCGGTTCGAACGCGCGGTCGGTAGTACCCGGGTCAACCCGGTTACCACCCGTCCGTTCGACCTGAAGGGATCCCAGCCGTGGCACAGCCTTCGAAGCATCGATGGGTCCGTTTCCTGCGCGAGGTTCGGGATGAGCTGGCGAAGGTGGTCTGGCCGAACAGGAGGGAGGTGGTCACCTACACGGTCGTCGTCATCCTCACCGTGTTGGCGGTTGGGTTGTTCGTCTTCGGCCTCGACGTCCTCCTCTCGAGGATGATCGTCGAGTTGTTCGACGAGTGAGCTCGACCGGTCAGCGCCGCTCGAGCTCGACCGGGACCCCGCTGGGGAACAGCTCGACCCACGTGCGCCCGGGCGCGAGCGCGATCTCGGTGCCGTCCTTGGTGACGAACGTGGTGACGTCGTGGAGCGATTCGCGCTCCCACCGGCCGCGGATCACCTCGCCGTCCCGCAGGACGTACGCCTTGCCCGAGCCCGTCAGGTCGACCTCGGGCGAGGGGTTGCCGGCGGAGTCCAGGAAGTCGCTGTCGGTCACCGAAACGACCTGGATCACGACGTTGGTGGCCGACACGCGCTCGTCGCCCTCGAGCACGTGCGGGACGTCACCGTGCGACCGAAACCACGCCCCCTTGCCGCCGTTCCAGTTCCAGTAGACGTCGGACACGCCCGAGTACGGCACGTGCACGGACCGGATCCGCTTCGCTGCTCCGTCCCACGTCTCGGCGTACGTGAACAGCGGGTCGGGAGCCCCCTCCTTCGACCTCCCGGCGCGCCAGAGCGCGTCGGTCGTCGTGTAGAGGTTGTGGGGTGCGGCCCGCGACTCGTCCCGCGTGTACGCGCCGGCCGCGACGATGTAGTTCACGTCGACGAGCCCGACCTTCGGCACCTCTTGTTTCACCACGTTGCGCCCGCCCGCGTAGCCGAACACGGCGGGTCCGAGCTGGCGGAGGTAGTCGGGGTCGGTCGTTCGGCCGCTGCGGACCGGCCCGACGCGGTCCGAGTCCGCGCACTGGAACACGGCGATGAACCGCGTGTACCCACCCTCGACCGGTTCCTCGACGACCACCTCGGCGTCGTTCAGCGCGGCCTGCGGTCGCGCCTCCGGGGCGTTCTCGATCTTGATCGCGAGCGCCGGGCGGTCCGGGACCTCGCTCCCGGGAACCGGCGCGCCGGTCAGGGGACACGTGGCCTCGGGCGCGCCCGCATTCGGATCTGTCAGGCCGACGCTCTGCAGCGTGTCTCGTACGAACGCCGGGGCCTGCTGCGGGAACAACGTGAAGTAGCCGAGCGTGCCGCCCGCGATGACGGCGACCGTCGCTCCTGCGGCCACGAGCTTGCCGCGGCGGGTGAGGGTTCGGCGGGTTCGGGGCGACTTCGTGTGATGGCTTCCGGACATTCGGGACTCCCGGGGGGTTCGCGGGCGATATGGGGGATGACGCCGGCCCCGTTCCCGGCGCCGGTCGTGACAGCGGGGGCAGATGCTACCGGGCGTTCGGAGGTGTCTCAACGACCCCGACCGATCTCGTCGGGATCGTCACATCTCCTCGAGCCGGCGGATCCGCTCCTCGATCGGCGGGTGCGTGTTGAACAGCTTCTCGAGCGGACCCATGCCCTCGCCCTGGATCCGCGACGGCTGGCTCAGCCACAGGTGCGCCGTCGCGTTGTTCGCCGAACGCATCGGGATCGCCGACGCAGCCCCGATCTTTCGGAGTGCGCTCGCGAGGCCCGGCGGATACCGCGTCAGGAGCGCGCCCTGCGCGTCGGCCAGGAACTCGCGCTGCCGGGAGACGGCCAGACGGATGATCTGCCCGATGATCGGCGCGAGCACGAGCAGCACCAGCCCGATCGCGAAGACGATCGCCTCGATGCCACCGCCGCTTCGGTCGCTGCCGCGTCGGCCGCGGAAGCCGCCCCACCACCACGATCGCAGGAAGAACTCGCTGATCAGCACCACGGCGCCCACGAGCGTGGCCACGATCGTCCCGACGAGGATGTCGCGGTCCACGACGTGGGAGAGCTCGTGCCCGATCACGCCCTCGAGCTCGACGCGGTTCATCGTGCCGAGCAGCCCCTCGGTGACGGCGACCGAGGAGTGGTCGGGATCGCGGCCGGTCGCGAACGCGTTCGGCGCCTGCTCGGGGATCACGTAGACCCTCGGCTTGGGGATGCCGGCCGCGATCGAGAGCCCCTCGACGATGTTGTGCAGGCGAGCTTGCTCCTGGGGCGTCACCTCTCGCGCGCGCGTCGACGCCAGGACGAGGCGGTCGCCCCCGAAATAGGCGCCGAGCGACAGGACGATCGCGAGCGCCACGGCGCCGACCAGCCCGTAGATGCCGCTCCCGGCGGCCCAGAGCCCGAGGGCATACCCGACCGCGCCCAGCAGCACGATCGCGCCGAGGATGAGCAGGACGGTCTTGCGCTTGTTCGCCGCGATCTGCTCGTACACGGACTACCCGGGGAACTCGACCTGGGACGGCGCCCGGACCGGATCCTCGATGTCGAAGAACTCCCGTGGTCCGAACCCGAACGCCCTCGCGACGACGTTCGAGGGGAACGAGCCGATCAGTGTGTTCAGCAACATGACCTGGTCGTTGTAGAACTGCCGCGCGAACGCGATCTTCGATTCGGTCCCGGTGAGCTCCTCCTGCAGCGCCAGGAAGTTCTGGTTGGCCTTCAGGTCGGGGTAGCTCTCCGCCACCGCGAACAGCTGCCGGATCCCCCTCGTGATCTGATTCTCGGCCTGCGCCTGGTCCGGGACCGCGGTCGCGTCGATCGCTCGAGACCGCGCCTCGGTGACGTGCTCGAACAGCTCGCGCTCGTGCGTGGCGTACCCCTGGACCGTCGTCACCAGGTTCGGGATCAGGTCGTAGCGCCGCCGCAGCTGCACGTCGATCTGGGACCACCCGTTGTTCACACGGGCGCGGAGCTTGACCAGACGGTTGTAGATCCAGATGCCGCCGAGCAGCACCAGAGCGACGAGCACGGCGACGATCCACAGCCCGGTAGGCACGGCGGCATCCTAATGGGTGGAGCCGAGGACCCGGTTGTAGATGGCCTCGAGTCGGGGCGCGACGGTCTGCCAGGAGAAGACCTCCGCCCGCGCACGGCCCGCGGCCCTCAGCGTGGCGGCCAGCCCGGGTTCGGACAGGACGCGCCGGATCGCGGCGGCGAGGGCGTTCGGATCGCCCGGCGGGACCAGGAGACCGTCAATACCGTCGCGGACCACCTCTCGGTACCCGGCGATGTCCGACGCGACCACCGGCACACAGGCGGCCATCGCCTCGACGAGGACGATCCCGAAGCTCTCCTGCCCTGTGGCGGGCGCCACGAACACGTCCGCGGCGGCGTGGTACCCCGGCAACTCCTCGTGCGGGACCGTCCCAAGGCGCAGGATCCGGCTCCGCAGATCCCCCGGCAGCGAGCGGAGCAAGACGCGATCGCGCCCATCCCCCGCCACGAGTAGGTTGGCCTCGTCATCATCCCGGGCGAGCTGCTCGAACGCCCGCAGCATGATCTCGAACCCCTTCTGCGGATCCAGCCGGTTCACCCAGAGGATCTTCGGGCCGGCCGGGAGCCCCTCGAGGGGCCGGCCCGGGTTCGCGAACGCTCCGACGTCGACGCCGTTCGGGACGACCTCCAGGGGGACGCGCATCACGCGGCGTAGGAACGACGCGGCCGCGTCGGAGACCGCGACCCCCGCATCGATCCGCCCGCTCACCCGACGCAGCGCCGGCTCGGCGAGCTCCATCAGCCTGGAGCGATCGAGCGATGCGTGGAACGTCGCGACGACAGGAGCGCTCGCGGCCAGGACCGCGAGCATCGAGGTGCTCGGCGTGAGCGGCTCGTGCGCGTGGATCACGTCGGGATCGAACGAACGCATCGCGGAGCGGATCCGCCGCCACGACCCCGGCGAGAACGAGATCGGCGCAACGGTTCCGCGGTAGGGCACGCGGACGGGCCGCCCGACGACCCGGACGCCGGCATCCTCCGAGGGTCGCGAACCGGGCGCGAGGATCGTCGTCCGGTGCCCGTGGGCGCGGAGCACGGCGGCGAGCTGGCGGACGTGGACCTGCACGCCGCCGGGTGCGTCCCAGTCGTAGGGGCAGACCTGCAGGATCCTCACCGAGGCTCGACCGGCGTCGCGGGCGCGGCGGCCGTCGAGGCGGACTCGTCCCATGCGGGCTGGAACATGTGCCAGTCCGTGGGCTTGGCCGCGATCGCCCGCTCGAAGCGCTGGGCCATCAGCCGCGAGAGGGCGGCGACGTCCTCCCGGATCACGCCGGTGCGTTCGATCTCGAGCGGCTCCTCGATCCGGACCTCCCACCCGTCGTCGCGCGTGTAGACGGGGCAGACGATCAGGGGCGCGCCCGAACTGAGCGACAGGAGCGCCGGTCCGGCCGGCACCCGCCGGGTGGCGCCAAACATCTCGACCTCGCTCCCCCGCCCCGTGAGGTCTCGGTCGGCGACGAGCGCCACCAACCAGTTCTCGGACAGGAGCTGCTTGAGCTGCTGCCCGACGTGTCCTTCCTTGGTGAGCCCGACGATCCGCATGCCGAGCTCCTCCCGGTGACGCAGGAACAGGTCGTACAGGCGGGGCGGCCTGAGCTCCTCCGCCACGGCCGCGATCCGGTACCCGTTGGCGCCGAACCAGTGGCCCGCCGCGTCCCAGTTGCCCATGTGCGGCAGGGCGCAGACGCATCCCTTGCCGGCCTCGAGTGCGCGGTCGATGTTCTCGGCGCCGATCATCACGACGCGCTCGTTGAACTCCTGCACCGGCATCGTCCGGATCCGGAAGGCGTCGAACCAGAACCGCGCGTACAGCTCGAACGCCTCCCGGGTCGCATTGGCGACGCGAGGGTCGGCCGGCTCGGCGCCGAGCACGCGCGCCTGGTTGGCGGCGACGGTCGCCCGGACCCCGTCCAGCCGCCGATAGGCCACACGACCCACCGTCTCGAAGACGCGGCGACCGGTTCGCTCGGGCAGGGACATCGCCAGCCACTCAGCGCCGCGATACCCCCAGTACCCGAGCGTCTCCCGCCTGGTCTCCGGTTCGGCCTCGTCTCCCTCCTTCGGAGAGGTCATCCGAGATAGGGGACCGGGATCACAGGCGCTCCTCCTTCACGACCTGGCTCGCCCGGACGGCGGAGGCGAGCAGCATCAGGATCGCCACGGCCCACGGCGTCCACGACCAGCCGCCGATCAGACCCGCCGCGATGAGCCCGTACCGGAGCGCCGGTGTGATCACGCCCTCCTCGATCCCGTACCCGAGCGAGCCCCCGCGGGCGCGGATGTAGGAGGCGAGGAACCCCGCCGCGAGCGCGAGCAGCGCGCCGGCCGCCAGCCACTCATCCTCTGTCCGAGACACCCACACGAGCGCTCCCAGGACACACCCATCGAACAGGCGGTCGCCGAACGAGAGCGCCACTCGCCCGAGACGGTCGTCCGGGCGCAGGAGGACACCGCCGGCGACGAGGGCGGCGCCCGCGGCGAGGGCGGCGAACCCCGCCGGCTCGGTCTCGCGGACCAGCAGGAGCCAGGTGGCGGCGCCGATCGCGATGCCCGCGGCGATGCACAGGAGCGGCACCACCGCGCGTTCGCCCACCTGCGCTCGAACGCTCACCTCCACCACCCGCGCGAGGGTATCACCCGTGCTCGGG
>DAIOFZ010000122.1:0-6441 GCA_036745475.1 Actinomycetota bacterium
GACAGCGTGATCAAGGACGACCGCCCCGAGATCCGCGGCATGATCGCGAAGGTTCACCATCTCGTTCGTGTCGAAGAGGTCCCGGGAGACGGCCCAGGGGGCGGCGCGAAGGACGAGGGCGGCGCTCCCCGGGGTCGCGGAAGGACGTCGTCGTGAAGCTGCATCACCTCAAGCCCGCCGAGGGCGCGAAGAGGGACCCCACGCGCGTCGGCCGCGGCCGCGCCGGCACGCGGGGCAAGACGGCGGGCCGCGGCACCAAGGGCTGGGGCGCGCGCCACAACCCGAAGCCCGGGTTCGAGGGTGGCCAGATGCCGCTCCAGCGCCGCGTGCCCAAGCTCAAGGGCTTCACGAACCCGAACCGCGTCGAGTACGCCGTCGTCAACGTGGGGGCGCTCGGCGCGGTGTTCGAGGGCGAGGTCGACCCGAAGGCCCTGCTCGAGCACGGCCTCGTCCGCAAGGGTCGGCCGGTGAAGATCCTGGCGCGCGGCGAGATCGACAAGGCCCTCACCGTCCGCGCGCATGCGTTCAGCGAGGCGGCCAGGGCGAAGATCGAGGGAGCCGGCGGCAGGGCCGAGGTCCTGCGCGACCAGGGGTAGGATAGGGACCCGTGCTCCGCGCCTTCGTCAACGCGTTCAAGGTTCCGGACCTCCGGAACAAGATCCTGTTCACCCTGGCCATCATCGCCGTGTACCGGTTGGGGTCGCACGTCCCGGTCCCGGTCGTCGACATCAACATCCTGACCGACGCGCTGAACGCCCAAGGGAGCACCGGGTTCCTCTCGTTCATCGACCTGTTCTCGGGAGGCGCCCTGACGCGCATGGCGATCTTCGGGCTCGGGATCATGCCGTACATCACGGCCTCGATCATCATGCAGCTCCTCACCGTCGTGATCCCCAAGCTCGAGGCCTGGCACAAGGAGGGCGAGTCCGGCACCAAGAAGATCAACCAGTGGACCCGGTACGTGACCGTCGTGCTGGCGTTGTTGCAGTCGACCGGGCTCGTGTTCCTGTTCCACTCGGAGTCGCCGCAGCTCGGTGGCGTCGACATCTTCCCGGCGGGCACGTTCACCGCTCAGAACATCGCCCTGATCGTGCTGGTCATGACTGCCGGTACGGCCATGATCATGTGGATGGGTGAGCTGATCACCCAGCGCGGGATCGGCAACGGGATGTCGATCCTGATCTTCGCGAGCGTCATCTCGCGACTGCCCCAGGAGGGACGGGCGATCCTCCTGCAGGCCGGCAACGCGAAGTTCGTCGTCGTCCTGTTCATCGGGCTGGCCATCATCGTCGGGGTCATCTTCATCGAGCAGGGCCAGCGACGGATCCCCGTCCAGTACGCCAAGCGCGTGGTCGGGCGGAGGATGACCACCGGCGGGAGCACGTACATCCCGCTCAAGGTCAACCAGGCCGGCGTGATCCCGATCATCTTCGCGAGCTCGGTCCTGTACTTCCCGACGCTACTCGCGAGCGTCTACCACGCGGACTGGTTCACGAACTTCGTGAACAACTACGTCACCAACCAGCGGAGCTTCGTCTACATGATCTTCTACGGGCTCCTCGTGATCTTCTTCGCCTACTTCTATACGGCCATCGCGTTCAACCCCGTGGACACGGCCGACAACCTTCGGAAGTACGGCGGGTTCGTCCCGGGGATCCGACCCGGACCGCCCACGGCCGACTACCTGAGCTTCGTCATGACGCGTATCACGCTCCCGGGCTCGATCTTCCTGGCCACGGTTGCACTGCTGCCCACGGTCGTGCTCGCGTTCTGGACGATCGAGCAGTTCCCGTTCGGGGGGACCTCGTTGCTGATCACGATCGGCGTCGCCCTGGAAACGATGAAGCAGCTCGAGTCGCAGCTGTTGATGCGGCACTACGAGGGCTTCCTGAAGTAGGCCCTCGTGCGGATCATCCTCCTCGGACCTCCGGGCGCAGGCAAGGGCACGCAGGCAAGGAGGCTGTCCGAACGCTACGGGCTTCCGATCATCGCGACCGGAGACATCTTCCGGGACCACATCTCGCGCGGGACGCCGCTCGGGCTGCAGGCCAAGGAGTTCTACGATCGTGGCGAGTACGTCCCCGACGACCTGACCACGAGGTTGGTGCTCGAACGGCTCGAACAGCCGGACGGGCGTGAGGGCTTCATCCTGGACGGCTACCCGCGGACGGTCCCCCAGGCCCAGGCGCTCGAACGCGCCCTCGCGGAACGGGCTCACCCGCTCTCGGCCGTGCTGAACTTCAAGATCTCCGACGCGGTCGCGGTCAAACGCCTGATGGCCCGGCAGGTCTGCCCGAAGTGCAAGAGGACCTACAACACGGAGTTCAAGCCGCCGCGAGTGCAGGGGATCTGCGACGTGTGCGGCCACGAGCTCGTGAACCGAGCCGACGACGACGAGGCGACGGTCCAGCGTCGGCTCGAGGTCTACCAACGGGAGACCAAGCCGCTGGTCCTCTACTTCTGGGAACGGGGGCTGCTTCGGGACATCGACGCCGAGGCGCCAGAGGAGGTCGTCGCCGACCGCACGATCGAGGCGATCGCCGACCTGCTCGACACCTACGAGTGAGGGGATGGTGCTGTGATCGTCTACAAGTCGCCGGAGGAGATCCACAAGATGCGCCGCGCCGGACGCATCGTCGCGGGCACGATCGACCGTGTCCTCGCGGCCGTGCGACCGAACATCTCGACCGCCGAGCTCGACGAGGTCGCCGAGACGTACATCCGCGAACAGGGGGCCACGCCGTCGTTCAAGGGATACGGTGCGGGACCCGGGCGTGTCCCGTTCCCCGCATCGATCTGCACCTCGATCAACCAAGAGATCGTCCACGGGATCCCCTCCGCGGAGCGCACGGTCGCCGAAGGCGACCTGCTGAAGCTCGACTTCGGTGCGATCTGGGAGGGGTTCCACGGCGACTCTGCGGTGACGGTCATCGTGGGCGAGCCGGCGTCGGCCGAGGCCGACAAGCTCGTCCGGGTGACCGAGGAGGCGCTCGAGGCCGGGATCTCGCAGATCCGCCCGGGCGGCCGGCTCTCGGACATCGGCGCGGCCGTCGAGCAGGTGGCGCGGGGCGCCGGGTTCGAGGTGGTCCGCGAGTACGTCGGCCACGGGATCGGACGCAACATGCACGAGGACCCCCAGATCCCGAACTACGGCAGGCCCGGCCGCGGGCCGGTGCTGAAGCCCGGACTGGTCGTAGCGGTCGAGCCTATGGTCAACGCGGGCGGCTGGGAGACCAGCCTCCTCCCCGACGGCTGGACCGTCGTGACCGAAGACGGGTCCCTGTCCGCCCACTTCGAGCACACGATCGCCGTGAGCGAGGACGGGCACGAGGTGCTCACCGCTCGGTGACCGAGGCGCGTGGGCTCCGGTTCGCCTTCACGTTCGAGGACTACGACGCCGCGGTGCGGCTGTTCCGACACGTCTTCGGCCTGCCGACCCTGATGGACCTGGAGGAGCAGGGCGGTCACGGCGTGATCCTCTCGGTTCCGAGCGCCACCCTGGAGCTGTTCGACGAGCGCCACACCGATGTGGTCGACGAGATCGAAGCCGGGGGCCCACGGGCGGCAGGGTCCGGATCGCCGTGCGCGTGGACGAGCTCGGACCCGCCGCCGAGGCGGTCGCCCGCGCCGGATCCGTTCCCGTGGCCGAGCCGGTCCTGACCCCATGGGGGGACCGCAACCAACGGTTCCGGCTGACCCAGGGACTCCATTTGACCTTGTTCGAGTCCGCGGAGGGTTGAACCCGGGCACGAGGGTCTTGAGGCACGGGGTTAGGCACGGGGTCGGCCGAGGCCAAGGTGGACGGTGCTCGCGAGACCCCCGTATACTGGCTGCCCGCTTCCATCCGGAGGCGGTTCCGTCTCGTTTGTGGGCGAGTCGGACGTGCCCGGAAACGAGGATCACCCGGAGCTTGCCGAAGAAGGACGCGATCGAGGTCGAAGGGACGGTGACCGAACCGCTCCCGAACGCCATGTTCCGGGTGGAGCTCGAGAACGGACACAACGTGTTGGCCCACATCTCGGGGAAGATGCGGATGCACTACATCCGGATCCTGCCGGGGGACCGGGTCCTGGTGGAGCTGTCGCCGTACGACCTGACGCGCGGCAGGATCGTGTACCGGTACAAGTGAGGGGCGAGGTTCGATGAAGGTCCATCCGTCGGTGAAGAAGATCTGCGATCGCTGCAAGGTCATCCGCCGGCGGGGCGTGATCCGCGTGATCTGCTCGAACCCCCGGCACAAGCAGCGGCAGGGATAGAGGAGGGGTTAGCGTGGCTCGGATCGCCGGCGTCGACCTCCCGCGCGACAAGCGCGTGGACATCGCGCTCCGCTACATCTACGGCATCGGATCCACCCGGGCGTATCAGATCGTCGAGGGCTCGGGGGTCGAGGGCGGCACGAAGGTGCGCGACCTCTCCGAGGACGAGGTCAGCAAGATCCGCGAGTTCATCGACCGGACGTACAAGGTCGAGGGTGACCTGCGCCGCGAGGTCGCCCAGGACATCAAGCGCAAGATCGAGATCGGTTCGTACCAGGGGGTTCGGCATCGCAGGAGCCTCCCCGTGCGCGGGCAGCGCACGCACACGAACGCGCGGACCCGCAAGGGCCCCCGCAAGACCGTGGCCGGCAAGAAGAAGGCCACGAAGAAGTAGGGAGATCCCATGGCGAAGCCGAAGGCCAAGAAGACCAAACGACGCGAGAAGAAGAACGTCGTCCACGGGCAGGCGCACATCAAGTCGACGTTCAACAACACGATCGTCACGATCACCGACCTGCAGGGAAACACGATCTCCTGGGCCTCGGCCGGCAACGTCGGGTTCAAGGGCTCCCGCAAGTCCACCCCGTTCGCCGCCCAGCTCGCGGCGGAGTCCGCGGCTCGCAAGGCGCAGGAGCACGGGCTACAGAAGGTCGACGTGTTCGTGAAGGGCCCCGGTTCGGGTCGCGAAACTGCGATCCGCTCGCTCGCGGCCACCGGCCTGGAGGTCGCGGGGATCCAGGACGTCACGCCGGTGCCCCACAACGGGGTCCGGCCCAAGAAGCGCCGGCGCGTCTAGCGCGCACGGCAGGCCCGCATGTCGAAGCGGGCGTCATACGCGGCGGGGAGGAATGGATGATCCCCCGTCGGAGGAGGAGCAGAAGTGTTCATCGTCGCAAGACCGCAGATCCAGGAGGAGTCTCTCTCGCCGACCCGCTCGAAGTTCGTCATCGAGCCTCTCGAGCCCGGGTTCGGCTACACCGTGGGGAACTCGCTCCGTCGCACCCTGTTGTCCTCGATCCCGGGCGCCGCGATCAGCTCGGTCCGGATCGAGGGCGTGCTGCACGAGTTCTCGACGATCCCCAAGGTCACCGAGGACGTCACCGACATCATCATGAACCTGAAGGAGCTCGTGGTCCGAAGTGAGTCCGAGGAGCCCGTCACGGTCTACCTGAAAGGCAAGGGGCCGGGCGCCGTCACTGCCGGAGACATCGCGCCCCCCGCCGGCGTGGAGATCCTGAACCCCGAGCTGCACGTGGCCACGCTCGGCAAGGGCGGGTCGCTCGAGATGGAGATGAACGTCGAGCGCGGCGTCGGCTACCGGATGGCCGACAAGAACAAGAACGCGCGCGATCCGATCGGCGTGATCCCGGTGGACTCGATCTTCTCGCCGGTCCGCCGCGTCTCGTACGCGGTCGAGAACACCCGCGTCGAGCAGATGACCGACCGCGACCGGCTGATCCTGGACGTCGAGACCGACGGCTCGATCACGCCACGCGAGGCGCTGGCGTCCGCGGGCGGGACGCTGCTCGAGCTCGTCCAGCTCTTCGGCGACCTGGCCGAGGCGCAGTCGATGCAGGTCGGGCCGGCCGAGGACGACTCCGTGCCCTCGGACTACGCGATCACGGTCGAGGAGCTCAACCTGTCGGTGCGCTCGTACAACTGCCTCAAGCGCGAGGGCATCAACACGGTCGGCGACCTGGTCGAGAAGTCCGAGGCGGAGCTGATGGACATCCGCAACTTCGGCCAGAAGTCGATCGACGAGGTCAAGGCCAAGCTCGAGGAGCTCGGCCTGGGGCTGCGGGAGGAGTAGGGATGCCCAAGCCCAAGAAGGGTCCCCGTCTGGGCTCCGGTCCCGCTCACCAGCGTTTGATGCTGAACGGCATCGCCGCGCAGCTGTTCGTCCACGAGCACATCAACACGACCGAGGCCAAGGCCAAGGCCGTTCGCCCGGTGGCCGAAAAGCTGATCACGTTCGCCAAGAAGGGCGACGTGGCGGCGCGTCGGGAGGTCCTCAAGCAGATCCCGGACCGCGACATCGTCCACAAGCTGTTCAGCGAGATCGGTCCTCGTTTCGCCGAGCGCAACGGCGGCTACACGCGGATCCTCAAGCTGGGGCAGCGGCAGGGGGACGGGGCTCCGATGGCCCGGATCGAGCTGGTGGGGGCCGAGTAGGGGTCGCGGTTCG
>DAIOFZ010000123.1:0-3445 GCA_036745475.1 Actinomycetota bacterium
CGAGCTCGCGGAACAGGCGCGCGCGATCGACGCGTTGAACCACGGGTTCGAGGAGGACGGTGACGCGTTCCGCGTGCTCCGCTCGATGGAGGTCGATCTATTCTCCGACGGCACGCTCGACATGGATGAGGGATCGCTCACGGGCCTCGACCTGGTGCTGGGGGCGTTCCACTCCGAGCTGCGGTCGAAGGAGGACCAGACCGAGCGCTACCTCGCCGCCCTCAACCAGCCGCGCCTGCACGTGCTCGCGCACCCGAAGGCCCGGATGTACGGCCGGCGGGTCGGCCTCGTCGCCGACTGGCCCCGGGTGTTCGCCGAGGCCGCGAGGTTGGGGAAGGCGTTGGAGCTCGACGCGACGGTGTGGCGCCAGGATCTGAACGTCGAGCTCGCCACCCTCGCGCGCGAGGAGGGCGTCGAGTGGTTCACGATCGGGAGCGACGCCCACGCGGCGCGAGAGCTCGAACTCCTCCCGTTCGGGATGGCGATCGCCGCGCTCGCCGGGATCCCGCGTGAGCGCATCCTCAACTACCGGTCGTTGGAATCCGTCCGCGGTTGGGCACATCGGTCACGAGGCTGATCCACGGCGCTTGCCTTCGGTCAGGCGGCCACGGCGCACGCGGTCAGACGTCGAGCGAGTGCGGGGCCCGTTGGGTGGGCAGGAGCAGGGCCGCTCCGAGCCCAACGACACCGATGATCGACAGGGCGATCATCGAGGCGGCGTAGGATCGGTTCGTGAGGCCCGAGACGAGGATGGTGCCGGCGACCGCGGTGCCGAGTGACGAGCCCAGGTTGGAGACGCTGCGCGACAGGCCGGAGATCTCGCCCTGCTGTTCCTCGGGGAAGGCGGACTGCACGACGTTGACGGAGGGAGTCAGCATCACGCCGACGCCGAGGCCGATGAGCAAGAGGCCTGGCGCGAACGCCCAGGCGCTCGGCGAGCCATTCACGAGGGCAAGTAGAACCAAGACCCCGAAGATCGTCGTGACGAAGCCCGTGACGATGAGCGTCCGCTGCGCGTACTTCTTGGCAAGCCGTTCGGCTGCGAGCGACGACAGCAAGATCCCTCCGGTGGCGGCCGTGAAGATCACGCCGGTCTGGATGGCGTTGTAGCCGCGAACGACCTGCAGATACGCGGAGACGACGAACGCGGTGCCGATGAGCAGGAGCCATTGCACGTTTTGGGTGACCAGCCCGAGGTTCGATGTTCGATTGCGGAACAGTCCGGTCGACAGCAGGGGCTCTTCGTGTCGGCGTTCGCGGGCCCGGATGTGGAGGAAGAACATGGCGAGGAAGATCGCGCCGGCGGTCGCCAGTACCGCCATGAGTGCGAGGTCGTTGTCGGCGGCGAGGACCCCCATCACCACCAGGATGAGGCCGGCGGCCGACAGGATCGCGCCGAGTGTGTCGAAGGACCGGGTCGGATCGGGCGCGACGGGATCGACGATGTCGCGACTCAGCCAGAGGATCACGGCGACGACGATCGCCTGGAAGACGAATGCGGCCCGCCAGCTGATGGCGGTGGTGATGAGCCCGCCGATCAACGGCCCCGCGGCGGCGCCGATGCCGCCCATCCCGGTGATGATCCCGAAGGCCCGGGCTCGCGACGTGAGATCGGTGAAGAGCAGCGTGGTGAGGATGTACACGGGTGGGATCAGCAACGCGGTCCCGACACCTTCGAAGATCGAGTTGCCGAGGATGAGGATGCCGAGACCGGGAGAGACTGCGCTCATCAGCGCGCCGATCCCATAGAGGGTGAGGCCGATGGTGAAGCAGCGCTTGCGGCCCCATCGGTCGGTGAGCTTGCCGCCGGGGATCATGAGGGCGGCCATCACCAACAGGAACAGGGTGATCGCGACCTGTACGCCCTGCACGGTCGTGTCGAGGTCTGCGCTGATGTCGGTGATCATGACGTTCATGTTCGAGCCGGCGAAGCTGCAGATGAACTGTGCGAGCGCGAGCGGAACGAGGATCTTCCGCAACGCGCGAGAGGGCCGTCCGGTGCTGACCTCTTCACCCATGGATCCCCCTAGCGATCGGCCACCCCTCTTCTAGCACAGGACCCGTGCCGTGGTGCTCTCCGCGTGTGGAGCGGATCGCAGTGCCATCGCTCGCCGACCCCACGACCCATCGGCGGGTCGCGACATGGAAGTCGGTATCGGCCTCGCCGCGGGCGCCGCGATCAGCAGGTGACGTGCAGGATCGCGTTCGTGTCCTCGGGGTCATCCTCCAGCACCTGGATGGCCTCGGGGGTCGGGACGGTCACCAGCGTCACATCCCGGCGAGCGGCCTCGGCCGTGACCTCGTCCATCACGGGCAGAGCCCCGCCTGCTCCCGTGCCCACCACGAGGCGCCGGCAGTCCCAGGGGATGTCCTCCTCGACGGATAGCGGTGTGTGTCCGAACGCATCGCGGAACGGCTTCGACGGCCTCTTCTTCCTCTTGCGGACCCGTCCACGAGCGATCACGACGTCGTGCTCGTACTCCACTCCGTCGATCCGGATCGAGCCGAACGCGTATCCGTCGATGCGCATGAGCCGAGGTCAGCGATCCAGCAGGGGCTCGAGCCACTCCGGCACGTCCCGCCCCTCGAGCCGCACGAACGGGGGTTCGAGGTCGGGCACCCGCTCGAGGGTGGCGGCGGCCTCATCGATCGGGATGGAGGCGATGCGTTGCTCCGCCTCGATCTGCATCGGAACGAGACGCACGTCACCCGCGGTGCAGACGCCCGTCGCCTCCCGCCGACCCAGGGCGAAGGCCATCGCCGCATCGATCGTCGACTGGTCTTCCAGCGGCTCGTACCACGTGGCGAACCGGTGCTCTTCGCCAGCCCTCCAGAGGTTGCGGGCGACGGCCTTGATCAACATGAGGCCGGCATCCTGCGCACGGACCTCCTCGACGAGCGCCTCGAAGGCGTGCAGGAACTCCGGATGGCGAGTGAGGCGGTAGTTGTACGGTGTGAGGACCGTGTCGAAACGGAATCGTCGCAGCGCCTCCAGATGCACCGCGGGCGCCTTCATCCCGTGCCCGGTGATGCCGATGGCGCCGACGAGCCCTTCCTCGCGAGCGCGGATCGTACCCTCGAGCGCTCCGCCGGACCCCGTTCGCCGGTCGAGATCGTCGAAGGCCCCGACGGAGTGGAGCTGAACCAGGTCCACTCGCGTGACCTGCAGCCGTTCGATCGAGCGGCGGATGCTGTCGTACGCCTCGGTTGCGGTCGGATCTCCCGTCTTGGTCGCGAGGAAGATCCGATCGCGGATCCTCGGCATCCACGTTCCGAGCCTCAGCTCGGAGTCGCCGTAGTCGGCCGCCGTGTCGAAGTGATTGATGCCCGAGTCCAGCGCAAGCTGGATCGAGCGATCGGCGACCTCCTGCGTGACCTGGGAGAGGGCCGCCCCGCCGTAGATCAGCACGCTGCTCATGTGCCCGAGGCGCCCGAGTCTCCGCTG
>DAIOFZ010000123.1:3545-6405 GCA_036745475.1 Actinomycetota bacterium
GGGAGGTCGATATGCGGATCGCATCGGGCATCCACCGCATCGGAGATCACAGCATCATCAATGCCTATCTGATCGAGGAGGCGAACGAGGTCACCCTCGTCGACGCGGGGATAGCCGGCCTGTACCGGGATCTGCCGAAGGAGCTCGCGTCGATGGGCAGATCGATCGAGGACGTGCGCGCCCTGGTCCTGACCCACGGCCACAGCGACCACGTCGGCTTCGCCGAGCGGCTCCGCACCGAGCGACACGTCCCGGTCTCGGTCCACGAGGCCGACGCGGCGCTCGCTCGCGGCGAGGTGCCGAACCCGTCGAAGGGTTTCGGTCCGACCAAGGTCGGTCCGCTGCTCGGGTTCCTCTGGTTCTCGCTGCTGCGTGGCGGCCTTCGAACCCGCCACCTCGGTGAGGTGTCGACGTTCGGTGACGGTGCGACCCTCGACGTCCCAGGGAGCCCGGTCGTCACCCTCACGCCCGGTCACACGCCGGGAAGCGCCGTGCTCCACTTCCGGTCGCTCGGCGCCCTCTTGATCGGCGATGCGTTCGCGACCTACGCGGTGACGACCGGGGCCCGGGGTCCGGGCATCGCCCCGTTCACCGCCGACGCCGCACAGGCGGTCGAGTCGCTGGCGCGGATCGAGGAGATGTCCTCGGAGCTCGTGCTCCCGGGACACGGCGATCCCTGGACCGGAGGCGTCCGGGAAGCCATCCGGCTGGTCCGCGAGTCTGTTGCGTCGAACGTCCAGGGCTGACGCCGGTCAGCCACGTGCAGCGGGGCGCCGTGGCCGAAGGGACTTGCGCACCACCGGCCGGGTGGGCTTTCGTCGGGCCACTTCCCGGAATCCGGCGCGGTCGTACATGGACTTCGCGCCGAAGAACATGTCATCCGGGTGACTGCGTTGGTCCTTGTCCACCGGATATGCCTCCAGGAGGCGGGCGCCGCATGACCGCGCATGGTCCACGGCCGCCTTGAGCATCCGCTGTGACAGGCCTCGACCTCGAGCCTCGCGGTCGACGAAGAAGCACACGATGGACCACACGGGCCGGTCGTCCACGGGCTTCATGACCGAGGATCGGCGGAGCTTGGCGTAGTCCTCTCGAGGCCCGAGCGATACCCAGGCGACCGGAACCCCGTCCTCGTAACCGATCAGCCCGGGCACGGCGCCCCGGTCCACGAGTGCCTTCATTGCCCTCCGGTTCTTTAGTCCCGCACCTGTGCCCGCGCCGACCTTCCGATAGAACATGCAGAAGCAGGTTCGAACGATCGGCCGGTCGAACAGTTCGACCAGGTCGGGCCACCGTTCCTTCGTGACCGGGTGTGCTTCGAACCGCATCGGGCGTCAATCTATCGGCTAGGGTCTCGTCCTCCTCGGGGATGACGACGTCCGCACCGTCGGCGGGTACGGTTCGCTCGTGGACGGCGGTTGGTGGGATCGTCTCCGGCGGGTCGATCCGCGGATCTGGGACGCGCTGCTGGCGCTCGGCGTGGTTGCTGTGGGCGTGCTCGCGTTCGCGCTGCGAGACCAGCGACCCGACGAACCTCCGGCGGCGCTCGGCTTCGCGCTGGTGGTGGTCGCCGGCGGGTCACTCGCCTGGCGCCGACGGGCGCCGCTCACCGTCGCGACGATCGTGTCCGCGGCCGTCGCGACCGCGTCGCTGCTCGGCTACTGGCCCGAGTTCGTCGCGATGCTGTGGATCGCCGTGTACTCGGCCGCCGCGTACGCCGAGCGCGAACGGCTGATCCGCGTCCTTCTTCCGGTGGCGCTGCTGACGTCGACGGCGGTCAGCATCGGCGAGCGGTGGGACCGCGGTCTGAACTGGGTCGAGATCTTGACCGACCTGGTCGCAACGTTCGTCATCCCCTACCTGCTCGGCCGCATGACGTTCAACCGCCGGCGGCGGATCGTCAGCGAGCGGGAGGTCGCGACCCGCGAGGCCGTCGCCGCCGAGCGGGCGGCCATCGCCCGCGAGCTGCATGACGTCGTCGCGCACCACATGAGCGTGATGGTCGTGCAGGCGGGCGCGGCGCGAGCGGTGAGCGGATCGGATCCGGCCGCGGCGGCCGAGGCGCTTCGCCAGATCGAGGCGTCCGGCCGCACCGGCCTCGCCGAGATGCGACGGCTGCTCGAGGTCCTCAAGGCCGAAGAGGACGGCGATGGGAAGGCGCCGCAGCCGGGCCTCGCCCGCATCGACGAACTCCTCGACGCGATGCGGGCCTCGGGCCTGGCGGTCGAGGCGGTCGTCGAGGGGACACCGCGACCGCTGTCGCACGGCGTCGACCTGTCCGCCTACCGCATCGTCCAGGAAGGACTCACCAACGCGCTCCGGCACGCCGGCGGGGCGAGCGCCCGTGTCCTGGTGCGCTACGAGCCGGACGCGCTCGAGCTCGAGATCGCCGACGACGGCTCCGGACCGCGGGACGACTCGGAGGCATCCGGCGGGCACGGGCTGATCGGGATGCGCGAGCGGGTCCATCTGTTCGGGGGCGAGCTCGAGGCCGGGCCGCGTCGTGGTGGCGGGTTCCTCGTCCGGGCGCGCCTGCCCTCGGAGCCGGCGTGAGCGAGGCCCCGATCCGGGTCCTGATCGCCGACGACCAGGCGCTGATGCGCACCGGCTTCCGCATGATCCTGGACGCGCAGGACGACATCGAGGTCGTGGGGGAGGCGATCGACGGCGCCGATGCGATCCGGCGGTTCGAGGCGCTCTCGCCGGACGTCGTCGTGATGGACGTCCGGATGCCGACGATGGACGGGATCGAGGCGACGCGCCGGCTCGCGGCGCTCGGGCGCCCGGCGCGCGTGCTGATCCTGACGACATTCGACCTGGACGACTACGTGTACGAGGCGCTGCGCGCCGGGGCAAGCGG
>DAIOFZ010000124.1:0-6396 GCA_036745475.1 Actinomycetota bacterium
GACTTGCCGATCTGCGCGATGCCGAACGGGACCTTCTTGCGCGCGGTCTGCTGGACGATCGCGAAGTCGACGAACATCCCCTGCGCCGTCTCGGGTCGGAGGTAGGCCTCGCTCGACTCGTCCTCGACGGGCCCCATGTGCGTCTTGAACATCAGATTGAACTGCCGGGGCTCGGTGAAACGCTTCTGACCGCAGTTGGGACAGGTCGGGTCCTCGCCAAGGTGATCCTGGCGGAAGCGTTGGTGGCAGTTCAGGCATTCGACGAGCGGGTCGTGGAACCCGGCGACGTGACCGCTTGCCTCCCAGACCCTGGGGGACATAACGATCGCCGCCTCCAGGCCGACGACGTCGTCGCGGAGCTGGACCATCGAGCGCCACCACGCGTGGCGGATGTTGCGGCGCAGCTCGACACCGAGAGGGCCGTAGTCCCACGACGAGCGTAGCCCGCCGTAGATCTCGCTGGACTGGAAGGCGATCCCACGCCGCTTGGCGAGCGACGTCACGGCCTCCATCAGGTCGGCCATGATGGTTCCTCCTCTCTCCCGGCCGCTGGCTGCGGCCGCTGGCGTGTGACCCAGTCTACGGGTCGGGCCCGGCCGCGGATCGCCGATCCGTGTGGAGGGATGACCTCGTTCGGGATCAGACGGTCCGCTCGTTCCACGGCCCGACCCCGCCGAGGCGCTCGACCGTCACCCGCGTCACGAAGCCGGGAGGCGGGTCCGGCATCGGCGGGAACTTGACGTCGGGACCGAGGTAGGTGTGCGCCAGCCGCTGCAGGACCTCCGGTCCCCCGCCGTCCGTGATCCGCGCGGTCCCGTAGATCACGAGGTACTCGTGCAACCCGTACGGGGTGACCCGGTCGGTCTGGATCGAGATGGTGATCCGTGGGTCACGTCGCAGGTTCCGGAGCTTCCGCTGATCGGGGAGCGTCGCGAAGACGATCTCATCGCCCTCGAGCCCAACCCAGGCGAGCGTCGTCTGCGGTCGCCCGTCGGGATCGATCGTGGTGACGTGGGCGAGCGCGTCGCTCTCGATGACCCGACGCGCCTCGTCCGGGACCCGCACCGGTCTACCCGGCGTCGTTCTCGGCGATGGCCCCGAACCGTCGCGAACGCTTCTGGTAGTCGCGGATCGCCTCGTACAGGTGCTCGCGATCGAAGTCCGGCCAGTACACCGGCGTGAAGTACAGCTCGCTGTACGCGGCCTGCCAGAGGAGGAAGTTGCTGATGCGCTCCTCGCCGCTGGTCCGGATGATCAGGTCGGGATCCGGCATGTCGGCGTGGTACAGCCGCCGCGAGATCGACTCCGGCGTGAGCTTCTCGCCCCTCAGGCGCCCCGCGTCGTGGTCGGCGATCAACCGTTTCACCGCGTCGACGACCTCGACCCGGCCGCCGTAGTTGAACGCGATCGTGAGCGTCATGCCCGTGTTGTGACGCGTGAGCGCCTCGGAGATCTCCATCTCCTTGAGCACCGAGCGCGGCACCTTCCAGTCGCGCCGGCCGAGGAAGCGGACGCGGACGTTCATCCGGTGGAGCTCGTCTCGCCGCCTGCGAAGAAGTCCTCGGTTGAAGCCCATCAGGAACGCGACCTCCGCCCTTGGTCGCTTCCAGTTCTCGGTGGAGAAGGCGAACATCGTGAGCCACCCCAGGCCGAGCTCGTTCGCCCCGACGACCGTGTCCCACATCGCCTCCTCGCCGGCGGTGTGCCCATCGGTCCTGGGCAGTCCGCGGAGCCTGGCCCACCGACCGTTGCCGTCCATCACGATGCCCACGTGGTTCGGCAGGCGCTCGTGGTCCAGGTCGTGGAGGTAGGTGCTCACGTCGTCAGGCTCCTGGCGAGGATCGGGAGGCTCTTCATGCGGCGCTCGAGGTGGTACTCGGTGAAGCCGAACAGCAGCGAACGGGACTCGCGTCTCACCCTGGTATCGGCTTGGATGTCGCCCGCCTCAAGCAGCCCGGTCCCGCCGAGCGTCGCGAGGAAGTCGAGCGCCTCGAGCGAGGCCGGGCCGGCGTCGAGGTCGGCGTCGGCGGCGCAGACCGCGCCTCCCAGGCCGCTCGCGAAGCGTTCGGGGGCGGGCGCGCCGCAGACCGCGCACGTCGTGAGGGCCGGGTGGAACCCCGACAGCGACAGGAGCTTGAGCAGGAACGACTCGGCGACCGCGGCGGGGTCCGCCGGGCGGGCGTCGAGCGCTCGCATCCCGGTCAGGAGCAGCATGAACAGACGGACGTTCCGCTCGTGCTCCTCGGCGACCTTGTCGACGGCCTCCAGCATGGTCTCTCCCGCGGCGAACAGGCCGAGGTCGCCCCGGAGCGCGCGGAAGGGCGAGACGATCTCGGCCTGGCTGACGGTGTCGAGCGACCCTCTCCCCCGGTAGACCATCAGGGAAACGTGCGTGAACGGCTCGAGCCGTGCGCCGAAGCGCGAGGTGGTCTTGCGGATGCCCTTGGCCACTGCCCGGACCTTCCCCGAGCCCTGGGTCATCACCGTGACGATCTTGTCGGCCTCGCCCAGCTTGACCGACCGCAGCACGACGCCCTGTTCCTTGTAGAGGGGCACGAGCGAATCGTACCCGTGGCCTCCTGGCGTACCGGTCAGGGAACGTTGCGAAGTCGTGGAGATGCGGAGGGCCGCCCGGAAGGGGCGGCCCTCCCTCGAGAGCGCGGGTCGGGCTCCTAGCCCGATGCCTCAATGTTCCTGGAGACGACCTCCATCGTCTGGTTCAGCCGGTCCGTCGGGCTGAACTCGACCAGCGAGGTTCCCGCGAACAGCGACGGGGTGTGGCCGGGGCCCACGAAGTAGGCATCTCCGCCCACGAACTCCTCATCGCCCTCGGCGGTATGGAACACGACCTTCCCCTCGAACACGTAGCCCCAGTGCTCACACTGGCAGCGGTCGTCGGGCAGGCCGACGAACAGCGGCGTCAGATCGGCGTCCGCCGTATACGTCTCCCACCCCACCGTCGTGTCCCCGAGCCCGGCGTAGTGGCCCTCGAACCCCTCCATCTGCACGTGCTCCGAGGCGCTCGCCTTCGATGCCTTCGCCATCGTCCCTCCTTCCTTCCTCAGCGCGCGTTCGCGCGCTCCTCGGCGAGCCGTGCGAGACCGCGCAGCCCCTTGAGCGAGTTCGAACCGCCGATGCGCAGACCCAGCACCCGCAGGCCCGGGATCTTGAAGACGACCATCGCGCCGGGGAGCTCGCTGATCCGCAGGATCCGGACCGTGTAGGCGATCCGGCACCCGCCCGGCTGAGCGGCGACCTCGTAGCGGTGGACGTTGGTCCACTCGACGACCTTGCCCTTCCTCGTCGAGAGCCTCGCCTCCGTGACGAACTCGAACAGCCCGGGCCTCGCGGCCTCGGTCACGACCGACGAGTCGGCGAACTCGCCCATCGCATCCCCACCCGTGCTCCGGAACTCCATCCCTATCGTCGCCGGCCCCTCGGGGGCCTCGACGGACAGCAGGCGGTACGACTTGCGAGGCTGTCTCCGGCCGCCCCACTCCAGGTGGCTGCCGATGTCGGCCAGGAGGTCGTACACCGCCTCGGCCGGAGCCCGGCTCGCCTCCTCGAGGCGGGAGCTCGCACTTGAGTGCATTCGCCCGCCCCCTTCCCTTCTGTTGCGCCTGCATGCCTCCTCCTTTGGTCGTGGACGGAGGAAGCCTGCGCCGACCGGGCGAGGAAAGGATGGGGAGCGCTCCCTATTTCCCGGTGGCATCGCCCCCGAGGAAGCGGACCGCGTAGGCGGCGGCCTCGGTCCTGCTTCGGAGGTTGAGCTTGGACAGGACGTTGCTCACGTGGTTGCCCGCGGTCTTGGTGCTGATGTACAGGCGTGCGGCGATCTCGGCGTTCGTCAGACCCTGTCCGAGCAACGCGAGCACCTCGCGCTCGCGCCTGCTGAGCCGGTCGAGTCCCTTCGGACCGGTCCGACCCGAGACTCCGCGTTCGCGAAGGAACGCCGCCGCCACGTCCGCCTCGCGCGGCGTGCCGAGACGCTCGAACTCCGCGAGCGCCGTCCGCGCCTCCCCGACGGCGACCTCCGGTTGGTCCGCGTCGACGACCCGAACGAACTCGAACCGGGCGCGGGCGGCATCCAGCGCCAGGTGCTGGGCGGCGAACGCGGATATCGCCGATCCCAAGATCTCGCTCGCCCCCGGGTCGTGTTCCGCGGCGGCCACGCGACCACGGGCGAAGAGGGCCAGGGCGCCGATCCTCGGGAGCGAGGACGCCTTGGCTACCGCCTCCAGCCTGGCGGCCGTGATGGCGGCGCCCGCGACGTCGGGTTGGGCCAGCTGGACCTCGACGAGCAGGGACAGGAACGGGGCGGCCAGGACGTTGTCGTCGCCGATCGCGTTCAGCCGCCGATGCAGGATCGCGGCCGCCATCGCGATCTCGGCGTTGGCCAAGTACAGCGAGGCGAGCGCATGGGTCGACTCGGGGAGTTCCTCGAACCCGGCCAGCAATCGTCCCGCCTCCTCGAGCCGTCCCTGCGCGACGCGCAGCTCGGCGAGCTTGGCGGCCGGGTGCACGCACCTCGCCTGCAGGTTCGCGGCCTGCATCGCGCTCAGGCCCTCGGCGAGCATGCCGTCGGCCATCTCCCACTCCCCCGACGCGATGAACATCTCGGCGCAGCACGCGTAACAGAACCCCAGCACGGCGACGTCGTCGTGGGATGTGATCCATCCCTCGACCGCCTTGCCCCACTGCTCGATGCGCTGCCAGTCGGCGGCGAGCTCGCATGCGGCGATCCCGATGCAGATCACGTCGCCGATCGTCTCCAGGCTCCGCACCTCTCCGCCGGTGGCGGCCGCGAGCGCCTCATCCACCTTGGTCAGGCCCGCCTCGACCGATCCGGACGCAACGTTGGCGTAGCCCTCTCGGACCAACGCGGCCGCCTCGAGATCCGCGTCGGCGAGTCGCCGGGCAACCTCCAGCGCCGTCTCCGCGTAGCGATGCATGTCCTGGGGGGCGTCCGCGCGCTCGGCCCGACTCAACGCGAGCCAGCCTCGTTCGGAAACGTCGCCCGCCTCGCGAAGCAGGCGCTCGGCCCGGGCGAGCCAGCCCCCACTCACGGCGTCGTGGCCGTAGGCGGCCCTGAATTCGCGGGCGAGCCACAGCGCGCACGCGGCCGCGGCTCGGGGATCCGAGTCCTCCCGATGAGCCGCGTACGCACGCTCCATCTGGGAGATGGCCCCATCGGTGTCGTGCGACGACCACAGCGCGCGCGCGAGGCCCTCATGCGCGCGTGCCGTCCGGGCGTGCCAGAGCGCATCCTCGAACGCTGCTCGTGCAGCTCCCCAGTTTCCGCTCTGAAGAGCCTCATCTCCCCGCGCCAGGGGGTCGGTGGCTGCCTCGATCGACATGACCGTCGGATGATGACACGCGCGGGATGGGCGGCCTCAGCCCTGCGTAGACCTGCCCGTCAGGCGCCCATCGGGTGCCAGACGGTCTTGAACTCCATCAGCGCGGTGACCTCGTAGGGACTCTGGGCCTCGTCGGAGAACGGGTCGACGTCGCGGGCCCGGACGACCCGTTTCACGTTCTCGGCCGAGAGGCGTTCGGCCTCGGCCAGGTCGGCCGGGGGGATGCCCGTGACGTCGATCGCGTTCACGTCCATGTGTCCGGCCAGCCATGGGACGAGCTCCTCGGTGAGGCCCGTCAGGATGTTCACGACGCCGCCCGGAACGTCCGACGTCGCGAGCACCTCAGCCAGCGAGACCGCGGGCAGCGGCGTCGGCTCGCTGGCCAGGACCACGGCCGCGTTCCCGGACACGATGGCCGGCGCGAGCCGCGACACGAGGCCCAGGAGCGCCTGGGCCGGCGGGCCCACGATCCCGACGACACCGGTCGGCTCGGGGATCGTGAAGTTGAAGTACGGGCCCGCGACCGGGTTCGTAGAACCCAGGAGCTGGCCGATCTTGTCGGCCCACCCCGCATACCAGACCCATCGATCGATCGAGGCGTCGACGCCCCTGCGCGGGTCCCTCGCGCCCGCGTCGGCGAGCTCGGCCTCGAACTGCGACCGGCGGCCCTCCATGAGCTCGGCGACTCGATAGAGGATCTGTCCCCGGTTGTACGCGGTCTTGCTCGCCCACCCTGGGTGCGCGGCGCGCGCGGCGCGGACCGCGTCGCGCAGGTCCTTGCGCGATGCCCTGGCCGCCCGCGCGAGCAGACGGCCGTCCTGCGCGAACACCTCGTACGATCGCCCGGACTCGCTCCGAGGGAACTCTCCCGCGACGAACAGCTTCGCCGTCCTGCGGACCGGGACGCGCTGCTTGGTGGTCATCCGTCGAGCTCCAGGTACGGCTCGAGCCCGTGCAGGCCGCCCTCACGCCCGAACCCGCTCTCCTTGTAGCCGCCGAACGGCGACGCCGGATCGAACCGGTTGAACGTGTTCGCCCA
>DAIOFZ010000125.1:0-6386 GCA_036745475.1 Actinomycetota bacterium
GAAGACCGGGTCGTAACCGAACCCCCGGGCCCCCCTTGTGGTCGTGACGAGGGTGCCGTCGCAGACGCCCTCCGCGTGCAGCACACGGCCGTCGGGCCAGGCGATCGCCGCCACGCACCGGTAGCGGGCGGTCCGGGCATCGGGTTGCTCATCGCCGATCGCCTCGACCAACTTCGCGAGGTTGTCGGCGTCGCTCGTCCCCTCCCCGGCGAACCTCGCCGAGCGCGGCCCGGGCCCGCCGTCGAGCGCGTCGGCCTCGATCCCGGAGTCATCGGCGATCGCCGGCTCGCCCAGCGCCGACGCGATCGCGCGCGCCTTCTCGAGGGCGTTGTCGAGGTAGGTCTCGTGAGGTTCGGGGACGTCGGGCCAGGGCCCGGGATGGTTCTCCACGGTGAGCCACTCGACCGGCCAGTCGTGGCAGATGCGACCGAGCTCGCGGAGCTTGTGGGGGTTCTTCGTCGCGATCGCGAGGCGTTCCGGGAAGGGCACGGGCTACGCGAGCGCGTCTCGTTGGATCTGCGTCAGCTGCTTGATCCCGGCCTCGGCCAGATCGACCAGCGCGTCGAGGTCGGCCCGGGAGAACGGCTGGCCCTCGGCGGTCCCCTGGATCTCGACCAGCCGCCCCGAACCCGTCATCACCACGTTGCAGTCCACCCCGGCCCCCGCGTCCTCCTCGTACGAGAGATCGAGCAGCGCGTGGCCCTCGAGGAGACCGACGCTCACGGCGGCGACCGTGTCGGTCAGGAGGTCGCCCCCGATGGCCTTGCGTTCGGCCAGGCCGCGAAGCGCGAGGGCGAGGGCGATGTACCCGCCGGTGATCGAGGCGCAACGGGTCCCCGCGTCCGCGACCAGCACGTCGCAGTCGATCGTGATCGTCCGCTCGCCCAGGCGCTTCAGATCGGTGACGGCCCGGAGCGAGCGACCGATCAGCCGTTGGATCTCCTGCGTTCGCCCGCTCGGCCGGCCCTTGTTCACCTCGCGGAAGGTGCGTTCGGTCGTCGCGCGCGGGAGCATCGCGTACTCGCCGGTCACCCAGCCGCTGCCGCTGCCTCGGAGCCACCGAGGCGCCTCGTCCTGGACCGTCGCGGCGACGAGCACCTTCGTGCGACCCATCGAGAACAACACCGACCCCTCGGCCCACTCCTGGAACCCGAGCTCGACGGCCACCGGTCGCAGTTCGTCGGCCGCTCGGCCGTCGGGCCGAACCGTCACGAACCGACCTCGAAGCGCATGCCCTCGACGGCGCTGTCGATCGGGCCGGGGTACTCCTCGGCCGCCTGATCCTTCGAGACCTCGTGATCGAGGGACGGCCAGATGTGGGTGAGGACGAGCTTGCCGACGCCGGACTCGCGCGCGTGGTCGCCCGCCTGCCGGGACGACATGTGGAACGGCAGGAGGTCGTCGCGGTCCTGCCAGGTCGCCTCTGCGAGGAAGAGGTCGGCGTCGCGCGCGAGCACCTCGACGTGGTGGGTGGGACCGGTGTCGCCGGTGTACGCGAGCACCTGACCGTCCGCCGCGACACGGAAGCCGAGCGCGGGCAGCCCGAGGTGCGCCATCGGCTCCGTCTTGACGCGGAACGGACCGATCTCGAACGCCTCGCCGGGCGCCACCTCCGTGAAGGCGAACGCCGTGCGCATCGCCACCTGCGAGTCGATCGACACGAGGTCGGCCAGCCGCTGGGAGAAGTCGGTGGGCACGAAGACGGGCAGACCCGGCTCCCCGAGCTCACCGTAGTGCCATGCGTAAAAGGCGGGGTACAGGTCGACGAAGTGGTCGGGGTGCTCGTGCGAGATCACGATCGCGTGCAGGTCGGGGATGTCGATGTACTGCTGCAGGTTCGCGAGCGTCCCCGTGCCAGCGTCCATCCACAGGTTGAACCCGTCGTGCTGCACCAGGTAGCCCGAGGTAGCCGTGTCGGCGTTCGGCCAGGTGCCGCTCGAGCCGAGGACCGTCAGGTCCACGAGACCCCCTCGACCACCCGGACGTCGACGGGGGCGATCCCGCCCACGACCGGGCCGAGGAAGTGGTGCGCGACCCGTCGGAACTGCGCGGGGTCGCCGGTCGTCAGGAACTCGTGCCGAGCCTCGTCGCTTTCCCCGTCCATGGCCGCCCGCAGCAACGAGGTCGCGCGGAGCGTCGCGTACACGTCCTTGGCGGTCTCCTCGGCCGATGACACCAGCAGGACATCCTCCCCCATCACCATCCGGATCAGCCCCGAGAGCATCGGATAGTGCGTGCACCCCAGGATCAGGGTGTCGACCCCCTCCCCATCCAGCGGCCCAAGATACCTTCGCGCGGCCTCGAGCAACTCGTCGCTCGAGGTATCGCCGGCCTCGACGTGCTCGACGAAGACGGGGCACGCCGCCGAGAAGAGCCGAACGTTCGCACCGGTCTGGGCGATCGCCCGCTCGTAGGCACGGCTCGCGACGGTCGCCTCGGTGCCGATCAGGCCGATCCGATCGTTGCGCGTCGCGTGCACCGCGGCCCGGACCCCCGGGTCGATCACGCCCACGACCGGCACGCCGTGGGCGTCCGCGACGTCGGCGATCGCCGCGACCTCGATCGAGTTACACGCGACGACCAGCATCTTGACGTCGCGCTCGGCCAGGTACCCCGCGATCTCGAGCGCGAACGTGCGGATCTCCTCGAGCGGGCGCGGACCGTACGGGAACCGTCCGTTGTCGCCCACGTACAGGATCCGTTCGTTCGGCAGCAGGTCGAAGACCGCGCGGGCCACGGTGAGGCCCCCGACGCCGGAGTCGAAGATGCCGATCGGCCGCGGGTCGGTCATCCGACCGTGCGAACGGGTCGTCGGCTCACGCGGTCACCATGGTCATCGCCCCGTCTACCACCACAGGGTCTCGGAGACGTTCTTCTCCGCCTGCTCGAGCTCGGGCGCCCACGCCTGCGTCGACAGGTACTTCCACCCACCGTCGGCGAGCAGACACACGACGTCGCCACGTTCGAGCTCGGATGCGACGCGGAGACCGACGTGGAGCACCGCGCCAGACGAGATGCCCGCGAAGATGCCCTCGCGCTCGGTCAGCTCGCGCGTCGCACGCACCGAGTCCGCGACGTTCACCAGGAACTTGCGGTCCAGCACCGACTCGTCGAGGATCGGCGGCACGAACCCGTCGTCGAGCGAACGGAGCCCGTACACCAGGTCCCCCAGCTCCGGTTCGGCCGCGATCACCTTCACCTTCGGGTCGTGGCGCTTCAGGCGCCGGCCGGCCCCGGTGAGCGTCCCGCCGGTCCCGAGACCGGCGACGAAGTGCGTGATCTCTGGCAGGTCCCGGACGATCTCCGCGCCGGTGCCCTCCTCGTGCGCTCGAGGGTTCTCGGGGTTCCCGTACTGGAACGGCATGTAGTAGCGGTCGTCCTTCGCGAGCCGTCGCGCGATCTCGATCGAGCCGTTCGTTCCCTTGTCGCCGGGCGAGAGCACGATCTCGGCGCCGAACAGCTCGAGGAGCCGGATCCGCTCCTCGCTCGCGTTGTCGGGGATCACGACGGTCAGCCCGTACCCCTTACGCCGGGCCACCATCGCGAGCGCGATGCCGGTGTTGCCCGACGTGGGCTCCAGGATCGTGCGCCCCGGGGTGAGCTCGCCGGAGGCCTCGGCCGCCTCGACCATCGCCTTCGCGATGCGGTCCTTGAGCGAGCCCGTCGGGTTCTGGCCCTCGAGCTTGGCCCACAGCCGAACGCCCGGAGGACTCAGGCTCGGCATGCCGACGAGCGGCGTGTCGCCGATCGCGTCGAGGACGTCGTCGAACCGCATCGCAGCGGATTATCCCAGCGCATAGGGTCGGGGTCGGTTCCTTTCCACGCACCGGCCCGCGGTTCGAGTTCCCGAGCCGCCCGCTTGGCGACGCCGTTCACGGTGAGCGCGTGCGGGGCAGGTTCGGGGTCGTCCTCGCGAGCCTCAACGACCGCCGGCGACGGCGGGCAGGATCGAGACGGTGTCCTGCGGATCGACCTCGGTCTCAAGCGAGCCGAGGTAGCGGACGTCCTCGTCGTTCACGTAGACGTTCACGAACCGATGGAGCGCGCCATCGTCGGTCAGGACCATCTCGGTGATCCCCGGGTACCTGGTCTCGAGGTCCTCGAGCAGCTCGCGAAGCGTCGTTCCGTCCGCATCGACGGCACGTTCCCCACCGGCGTGGGAGCGAAGGATCGTCGGGAGCTTCACGCGAGCCATGTCGAGCGTCCTTTCGTCTCGACCCTCAGCCCGTCGCGACGCCGTGCTCGGCCTCGGGTGGCGCCTGGCCGGGCATGAGCCCGCAGAAGGCCTCGTAGTCGATCAGCTCCGTGATCGTGGGCTCCTTGCCGCACACCGGGCAGTCGGCGTCCCATCGGACGCGGACGGTCTGGAAGTCCATCTCGAGCGCGTCGAAGATCAGGAGCCGGCCGATCAGCGGGTCGCCCCTGCCCGTGATCAGCTTGACGGCCTCCGTCGCTTGGATCGAGCCCACGATCCCGGGCAGCGCGCCGAACACCCCGCCCTCCGCGCAGCTCGGGACCGTGCCGGGCGGGGGCGGCTGCGGGAACAGGCAGCGGTAGCACGGCGCGTCCTGGCCGGGCATGAAGACCGTGGCCTGGCCTTCCCACTGGTAGATCGACCCGTACACGAGCGGTTTGCCCAGGAACTGCGTCGCGTCGTTGACGAGATATCGGACCGGGAAGTTGTCGGTGCCGTCCACGACCACGTCCCACGGGTCGAGGACCTCGAACGCGTTCCGTGACGACAGGATCGTGTCGTACGGAACGATCTCGATCGTCGGGTTGATCGCCCGGAGGCGGTCGACCGCGCTCTCGACCTTCGGCCGCCCGACGTCGGCGGTGGAATGCACGATCTGGCGCTGCAGGTTGGACTCGTCGACCTCGTCGAAGTCGACGATGCCGAGCGTCCCCACCCCGGCCGCGGCCAGGTACATCGCGACGGGAGAGCCCAGCCCGCCCGCGCCGATGCAGAGAACCTTCGCGTCGAGCAACTTCCGCTGTCCGTCGCCGCCGATCCCCGGCAGGATGATGTGCCGGGCGTACCGGCGGACCTGCTCTTCGGTGAACGCCGGGGCCGTCATCCGATCGCCACCTCGACCTCGCTGACCCGGCCGACCTCCACGATCCGGAACGCCCGAAGGTCAGGGTTCGAGCGGTCGGCGAGCGACATGATCAGGTAGTAGGCATCCGGGAACGTGGCCATCCGCGGCTCCGACCCGATCGGCGGCCAGAAAGCCCCGTCCTGGTCGGTCGGCGAAGGGAACGCCTCCGAGTGCGTGTGGGTGTGGAAGATCGCGAGGGTCTCCCACCCCTCGTCTTCCATCTCGTACTCGGCCTGGAGCTGTTCCTTGGGATCGATGCGGTAGCTGACCGTGCTGGCGTCCTGGTTGCTCATCGCGAAGAACTTGACCGGCCTGCCCTCCTTGCCCGCGAGCAACCCACAGGCCTCGTTCGGGAAGGCCGCGAGTCCGTGCTCGACCATCTCGTCGAAGAAGGCGCGTTCGAGTTCGATCATTGCAGGTGCAACAACCGTACCAGCAAGGTGGTATTCCCTGAACGGGTGTTCAGGCACCTCGGGCGAGCCTGCCGGTGACGGCGATCGTTCCGGGCCGGCCCTGGACCGTGACCCCGACGTCGGCCCATCCGATGCCTCGACCGGTGAGCTCCTGAGCCATCCATTCGGGATCGAGCGTGGCGATCAGCAGCCCGCCCGAGGTCTGCGCGTCCGCGAGCACCAGCTGTTCGGGGACCGAGAGCTTGCCCCACTGCACGTTCGGGCGGAGGTACGCATGGTTGCGCTTGGTGCCGCCGGGGACCACGTCGAGCATCGCCAGGTCGAGGACGCCGGGGAGCACCGGCACCGAGGACGCGTCGATCCTCGCACCCACCCCCGAGGCCGCGAGCATCCGCTGCAGATGGCCGAGGAGCCCGAAGCCCGTCACGTCGGTCGCTGCCTCGGCGCCGACCTCGCCCATCGCCTCGGCCGCGGCGTCGTTGGGAGTCGTCATCAGCTCGATCGCCGCCGCGAGCAACGCCGGTTCGGCGACCCCACGCTTGTGGGCGGTCGTCACGATCCCGATCCCGAGCGGCTTGGTGAGGAACAGATGCGCCTCGGGCGGCACCGTCGAGTTGCGCGTGATGCGTTCGGGATCGGCCAGCCCGAGCGCGACCATCCCGTACTTCGGCTCCGGGTCCGTGATCGTGTGGCCGCCCAGGATCGCGGCGCCCGCCTTGCTCGCGACGTCGACGCCGCCCTGGAGCACCCGGCCGAGCATCTCGAGCGGCAGGTCGTCGACCGGCCAGGCGACGATGTTCAGCGCGAGCAACGGCCGCGCGCCCATCGCGTAGACGTCGGAGAGGGCGTTGGTGGCCGCGATCCTGCCCCAGTC
>DAIOFZ010000126.1:0-6296 GCA_036745475.1 Actinomycetota bacterium
ATCAAGTTCGCGCTCGAGTTCCTCGACCGTGTCCCGGATCATGGACGCGCGCAGGCCGCGATCGAGCGCATGCGCGCGCGGCTGGAGCCCGATGGGTCGGTGCCCGTGAGCGGCGGCCAGGAGGGCGAACGGCTCACACCGCTGGTGCTGTCGGAGCGCAAGGACGGACGGAGCCGCGCGCTGTTCACCGCCGCGCAGGTCGAGGCCGACCTCGACCGCGTCGAACGCGGGCAGCAGGAGGACGGCGGCTGGACCTTCGACCACCTCGCCTGGTCGCCGGGACAGACCGTGGAGTCGCGCGGGATCGTCAACGCGACCAGCACAAGGGCGATCGCACCGATCAGGACGAGCGGGCTCGACAGCCAGCCCCGCCGCACGGGTTCGGGAACCTGCACGGCCGCGTCGGGTCGGTCCTTCGTGAGTGCCATCGGTCTGCGGGATCCCCCTCGTCCTCCCGCGCTCACGCAGGTGCGGGGCGAGCGCGGGACCGGCCAAGGATACGCGACGGATCCACGCCGACCCTAGGTCCGGGCCTCAGGCAGGCAGTCGAGGTGCTGCATCATCGAGATCGGGAAGGCCGCCGTGAACACGCGTTCGGAGCCCTCGGCCGCCGGAGGTGGCGGCGCGTCGTCCGGGGTGCCCTGCGCGTGCGTGTACTCCAGGAGGAACCGCGAGATCTCCTCCTGGGTGTACCGGCTCGAGGCCAGCACGTCGTCGTTCAGGTAGATCTGGCTCGAGCGGACCGCCTGGAAGACCGAACCACCGCCGGTCACGGGGAACGCGGCGTTCAGGTCGCGCTCGAGCTCGGTGGGCGTCACCTGGAACGCGCCGGAGACCGCGGGGTCGAACTGCGCTCCGTGGTCCGCGGTCACGATCAGCACGTAGCGACCCCTGCCGACCTCGCCGTCCAGGAAGTGGACGAACCGCCCGAGGTCCTCGTCCTGCCACGACAGCGTGTCCTGCATCTCCGGGCTGTTCACGCTCCAGATGTGGCTCACGTGGTCGATCGCCTTGAAGTTGACGTACAGCAGGTCGGGGACCTCGTCGTCGCCGAAGCCCTCGCGCGAGATCACCTCCTCGACCATCCGCTCCTGGTACGGGATCCGGGCGGGCGTCGCCCATCCCCCCTCGAACTGCTCGATCGAGTTGTCGCGCCACTTACCGTCGAGCGCGCCGTCCTGCCGGTCGATCGCATCCGTGTAGGCGGACAGGCCGGGCAGGTCGTTCACGTAGTCGGGGAGGTCGTAGAACGGCTGGTACGTGCCCTGGAGGTTCCACGTCGTGCCCTCGGCGCCCTCGTTGTCCGCCTGGGTCGGCACGCGAAGCACCGCGATGTCGCGATCGCCGCCACCCCACAGCGAACCGTGACTCGCCATGTTGAGGTGCCAGGTCACGCTCGCGAGCGCACCCACGAGCGGCTCGTTGCCCATGGCGCGGTCGTAGAGGTCGGCGAGCGTCGGCTCCATCAGCAGCACGGGTCCGAGCGCACCCGCGCGGACCAGGTCGTTGCCGAGGCGGAACTCCGCGTCGGTCTGACCGGTGTGCATCGGGAACGCGCCCGTCCCGAGCGTTGCGTGGGTAGCCGGCGTGATCGACGGCGAGGACCCCACGCTCGCGTGGTCGAACCAGATCCCCTTCGGGATCATCGATCGCAGCACCGGCCAGTCGTTCGGGAACGCGTCGAGGACGCTCAGGCCGCCCGCGTCCCAGACGAGCGTCACGATCAGCGGCGGCGGGGTGTCGGTCTTCGGGACGATCTCGGGGATCGCCTTCCCGTCGGGGGCGTCGAACCCGAAGTGCAGCAGCTCGGCCTGCGTGGGCGCCACGTCGGCGAGCGTCACCGGCCGCGGTACCCGGCCGAGCGCGGGGATGATGCCCGGGCCGAACCAGAACAGCGGCACGTCCTGCAGGTAGTCCCACGGCCCCGAGTGCGGGAAGTTGGTGCCGACGAAGTTCGGCTCCTGCGGCACGAACACGATCTGCCCCGAGCGCTCGGGGTCGGTCCCCCGCCAGATGCGTACGAGCTGCCGATGGGGGATCAGGCAGGCGGCGTCGGCCAGCGCAGCGGGCGCCATCGGCACGACCGGCTCGGCCGTCGTCTCGCGCGAGCCGGACGGGGTCGTCCTCGTCGAGGCCACCTCGGTCGCGGTGTCCGAGGTGCATCCGGCCGCCAGCACCGCCACGGCGACCACCGCTGCGAGCCGCCTCATCCGCGCGCTTCGGGCAGGCAGGGGAGGTGGCCCATCATCGTTGACGGGAAGGCCGCCCGGAACACGAGGTCGTCGGCCTGGCCGGCCGGGACCGTGACGCCGGGCTGCGCGGTGTCTGCCTTCGTCAACCCGAGGATCCACTGGGAGACCTCCGCGAGCGTGTGACCGTTCTGCCTGAGCTCGGCCTGGTCGATGAAGATCTGCGTCGGCTGGATCAGCTGGACGATGCGGGTCTGGTCGCCGTCGGTGTCGAACGCCGCGTTGATGCCGTTCTGGATCGGCGTGGCGGCGATCTGGAAGGCGCCACTCACCTTCGGGTCGGGGATCGACCCGTGGTCGGCCGTGAGCACCATCGCCCATTGGCCCTGCCCCACCGTCGCGTTGAGGAAGTCGACGAACGTCTCGAGCGCCGCGTCCTGTCCCACGACGGCGTCCTGCATCTCGGGGCTGTTCACGGTCCAGACGTGGCTGATGTAGTCGATCATCTTGTAGTTCACGAACAGCAGGTCGGGCATCTCGTCCGCGCCGAACCCCTCGCGCGAGATCATCACCTCCATGACACGCGTCTGGTACGGGATCCGCGCCGGCGTGTCGAACCCCTCCAGGAGCGTCTCGATGTCGTTGGTCCGCCACCTGCCGTCGATCTGGCCGTCGTTCGCGTCCACGGCCCGAACGTCCCTGGCGAACCCGCCGACCCGGTTGAGGTAGTCGGGGAACCGGTAGTACGGCATCAGATCGGGCGTGAGGTTCCAGTCCGATCCCTCGGCGCCGAGCGTGTCGGCCCCGATCCGCTCTCGGATCACGGCGATGTCGTGATCGCCGCCGCCCCACATCGCGCCGTGCCCGAGCATCCCCAGGTGGATGCTGACGGTCCCGATCTCGCCGACGACCGGCCGGTTGCCCATCGCTCGGTCGTAGAGATCGGCGAGCGTCGGCTCCATCAGGTACGCGGGACCCTTCGCCCACGGCGTCGTCAGGTCCGCGCCGATCCGCAGCCGGTGCGCGACGACCAGGTGCGCGTCGGGGAACGCGCCGGTGCCGATCGTGGCGTGCGTCTGCGCGGTGGAGGTCGGGCTGGTGCCGACGGTGGCGTGCTCGTACCACGCGCCCTGCGGGATCAGCGACCGAAGGTACGGCCAGTCGTCCTTCCAGCGCTCGAGGACGTTGCGACCGCCGGCGTCCCACACCATCGTGACGAGCAGGCGCGGCGGCGTCTGATCGCCGGCGATCGCCTCCGTCATCGGGGAGCCGTCGATCGCGCGGAACGGGAAGCCGAGCAGCTGCGCCTGCGTCGGCGCGATCCCGGCGAGCGTGACCGGCCGGTCGACGACGCCCGCAGGAGCGATGTGCCCCGGTCCGTACCAGAACATCGGGATGTCCTGCGCGTAGGGCCACGGACCGACGTGCGGTAGGCCCGACCCCACGAAGTTCGGCTCGATCGGGAGGATCTGGATCTCGGCGCTCCGGTCCTCGCTGTTCCCGCGCCAGGTCCGCAGCAGCCACTCGTGCGGCAGCGAGCACGCGATCGACGCGAGGCTCCCGGGAGAGCCCGGCATCTCATCGGCGAGCTCGGGCCCGGTGTTGCCCGTGGTAGCGGCCGCCGCCGAGGTTCGCGGCTTGTCGGGAAGCTCGACCTCCTGTCCCGAGCACCCAACACCCATCACGAGCAGGACGGCGAGCACGGCGAACACACGTCGGGAGGGCATCGGCGCGCATACGAAACACGACCCCGCCCGGAACGACAACCCAGTGCGACGCCGCGCGCTAGCGTGGGTCCCTCGTGACCGGTCGGCGCTTGCTCGTGATGCTCGTCGTCCTCGGGGCGATCGGGATCCCGGCGGCCGTACTCACCGCCACCTGCGCCGGTCGCTCGTGCGACGCATCGGGGGGAGAGACCGTTCGCGTTCCGTTCTGCCCGCTGCCCACGGCGCTGAAGGACGGGATCGCGGACGGGTTCCGCGAGGGACGCTCGCCCGACGTCCTCGGCGTCGGCGCCGGGACGCCCGTCTACGGGGAGGTGGACGGCCTTCGCACGCCGTGGCCCGCCACCGGCGCATCCACCGATCCTCGTGTGCCGCTGGTGTTGGCCGGTACAGGGGTAGTCCAGGGCGCGAGCGTGCCGGACTGGACGACGCTCGATCGAGTGGCGCCGACCGTGAGCGACATCCTGGGGTTCGAGCGTGACCACCCCGAGGTGCGTTCGGGAACCTCGATCGCCGACGTCGTCGACGGCGAGCGGCCGAGGCTCGTCCTGTTGATCGCGTGGAAGGGCGTCGGCTCCGCAGATCTCGAAGCGCGGATGGACGATTGGCCGTTCCTCGCGTCGCTGCTCGACGAGGGTGCCGGGACGCTCGAGGGCGCGGCCGGATCGCTCCCGCTCGATCCCGCCGCGACCCTCACCACGATCGGGACCGGTGGCCTGCCGTCGCAGCACGGCATCACCGGCTCGTTCGTCCGGAACAGGATGGGCGAGGTCGTGGACGCGTTCGCAACGGGAGACCCGTTCGCGGACGGTCAGATCATCGCCACCCTGGCCGACGACCTGGACCGCGCGAACCATTCGACGCTGGTCGGCCTCGTCGCGACCGACGAACGCGACCGCGGCATCGTCGGCGGCGATTGGTACCCGGGCGAGGACCCGGTCGACTCGGTGATCGGCGACAGCGCGACGTCCCCGCTCTCGGTGGAGGGGCACCTCACGACCGGCTACGGCGCGGACGACGTTCCCGACGTCATCGGGGTCGTGCTGGACGGACGGGTCCGATCCATGGACCGATGGACCCGCAAGATCGTGACCGAGGCCCACAGGGCGACCTCGGGCTCCACGTTGGTCGTCGTGGCGGGCACCGGGTCGTCGGAGACGGACCGCCTCGCCGTGCCGGACAAGGGGCTCGTCGACGCGGTGGAGGAGGCCGTCCCCGGCGACACCCCCGCGGTCACGGCCACCGTGCCCGGCGGCCTGTTCCTCGACCAATCGGTGCTGCGCGACGAGCAGGTGACGGGCCAGGTCGCCGTCGACGCGCTCCTGGCGGCTACGGGGCCGGACGGTGAGAGGATGCTGGCGGACGCCTTCCAGGGGTTCGCCGTCTCGTTCGCCCGCTACTGCTGAGGAGCACCTCCCATGGCCCAGACCGCGCAGCTCCCGCGCCAGGCCGACCGCCGCACCGTAGTCGGCGTCGGCGCGATGCTCGTCGCGGTCGCGCTCGTGGTGAGCGTCGGCGACCCCGGTCGGATCGCCTGGGTCCGGACCTTCTTCGTGATCTTCGGCTCGCTGCTGATCCAGGCGCTGCCGTTCGTGCTGCTCGGCGCGCTGGCGGCCGCGCTCGTCGAGGTGTTCGTGCCGATCGGCTGGTTCGAGAAGCTCGGCGTGCTCCCTCGGCCGCTGCAGCTGCCCGCGGCCGCGCTGGCCGGGCTCGCGTTCCCGATCTGCGAATGCGGGTCGGTGCCGGTGGCGCGACGGCTGATGCAGCGAGGGCTGATGCCATCGGCGGCCGTGACGTTCATGCTCGCCGCTCCGGTGCTGAACCCCGTCGTGATCGCCTCGACATTCGTGGCGTTCCGTGGCAGGACCACCCTGTGGATGATGGTCGGCGGCCGGTTCTTGCTCGGGATGCTGGTCGCGATCGCCGTGGGGTGGGTGATCGGCAACCGCTCCAAGGACGAACTGCTCAAGCCGAACCCCGAGGAGGTGGACGAGCACCTGCTCGAGCTCGGTCGTCCCGAGGCGCGATGGCGGCGCTTCTTCGTCCACCTGGGCAACGACTTCCTGTTCATGGGGCGCTACCTGCTGTTCGGCGCGACGATCGCGGCGGCGATCCAGACGTTCCTGCCAACGTCGCTGCTGACCGGCCTCGCCGAACGTCAGGCGATCAGCATCATCGCGATGATGGCGCTCGCGGCCGCGCTCTCGCTCTGTTCCGAATCCGACGCGTTCGTCGCGGCGTCGTTCGTGCAGTTCGGCCCGTCGGCGATGCTCGGGTTCCTCGTGTTCGGGCCGATGGTGGACCTGAAGCTGGTGTCGCTGTACGCGGGGACGTACCGCCGAGGGTTCGCGCGGACGGTGGTGGTCGTCGCGGCGGTCGCGAC
>DAIOFZ010000127.1:0-6248 GCA_036745475.1 Actinomycetota bacterium
CCCAGTCGGGAGTCGCTCGCCGCTTGACAGATGCAGACGTGGGATATCTAGCGCCCCCGGGACGCTCCGCCGCTCGAACGCGTCGCGAGCTCCTTGCCAAGCGGCGTCCCGAACCGCGGCCGGATCCGAACGTCCCCGAGCCAGGCCGCGAGCCGCGCGCGTTCGGCGTCCAGGCGCGCGCGGGTCGCGGCGCCGAGCCGAGCGAAGGGCTCGACCACCACCTCACCGTCTTCGGTCTGCGCCCACGCCCCGACGACCCGGCCGTTGGCCCACACCGTGGGACCCGCATTCCCGTTGCTGTCGAACAGATCGGTGGCCCGGTCGCCGAGGTACCACCCGCGGTCCTTCCAACCCATGGCGGTCGGGTCGAGCCCGGGGAGCAGCGCGACCCACGGGTCGGCGTCGCCGACCTGGCCGAGATCGTCGGTGAGCACGTAGCCGGTGCCCTCAGCCAGTTGGACCTCGACCGCGTCGATGGCTCCGAGCGTCGTCTTCGCGAGCGCCGCGGTCCACCCCGTCCACCACCGGATGTCCGTCATCGTCGCCGGGCCGAACGAACGGAGCCAGCGACCGAGGAGCTCGGAGCACGCCTCGGCGTGGTCGATCTCGCGAAGCGGAGCACCGAGCCAGTTCTGGGTCGTCGCCCAGCGGTACTGACCCGATGTCCACGCGCCGAGCGGGCGCGTGCGGACGATCAGCCCTTCCGTCGCGAGCAGGAACAGCACCCGGGTCGACACGCCCATCGTGCCGGCCCAGGTCTTGCCCTCGCCGACCGTGAGCTTCGCGCCGAGCTGCGGGACGTCGGCGGTCAGCTCGCGCGCGGTCGCCACCCCCCGAGCGGCGAGCGCGGCGAGCGTCTTGTCGGCAACCGTCGCGAGCCAGGCCTCCCCGCGACCGGATGAGGCCACCCCTTGCTGCTCGAGCATCCGAACGAGGCGCGCGCGTTGGCCGGGGATGAGCGCCTTGGTGCAGGCCTCGTGCATCACGGGGGCGAACTCGGCCGGCACGACGAACAACGTCCTTCGCATCCCGAGCATCCGGACGAGCGAGCGGCGGCCGTACAGCGCGTCCTCGAGGTCGGCGGGTTGGAAGCCGTCGACCCTTGCCCACGACGAGAGGTGGACCGTCGCGGGATCGCTCGAGTGCAGCCCGACGACCGCCCCCACTGCCTCCTCGACGGTCGCGCCGCGCGACGCCAGGCGGTGACGCGCGCCGAGCCGCGCCCGGCGCTCCCGCACACCCACGCGCCTCATCTCGACGAGGTGCGGTTGAGCGCGCGGCGCCCGAGCACGCGCGGTGCCGACGATGTCAGCTGACCTGCGTCCCTTCGCTGATCCAGTTCGTACGCCAGGTTACGCCGTCATCGTAGGAGAACGACTGCTCCCAGCTGTTGGCTGTTGGAGACGGGACGCGCCAGTCGTAACGGACCTTCACCGGTTTGCCACCGATCACGTCATCGCACAGGAACACGCCACGATCGCCGTCGAAGCGGCCCTCCACCGGCTGGTCGAGGACCCCCGGGAACCGGATCGACGCCGACCAGATCCGCCAGATCCCGGTCTCCGGGTCGAACAGCCGGAGCGTGAACCCCTCGAAGGGGTCACCGCCGGGCGGCATCGCCGGCGCCGTGAACGTGTCGACGTTGCCGAGCCCGCCCAGGATCGGCCCCGCCTCCCTGAACGCCTCGAACTCCACCCACTCCGTCGAGTCCGGATCCAGCGTGTCGACGAGCTTCCGGTTGTGGATCCGCCGTCGCCCGAACAGGAAGTCGAAGTCATGCCGGCCGTCGTCGGTGGTCTGCGCGATCGCCATGTCGAGCCCTCTATCCCTTGCGAAGTGTCCTCAGATCCGGCGGCGGTACCGGAGGATCGCGAGCGGCGCGAACACTGCGACGATCACGATCATCCAGATCACCGCGTCGATCACGGGTTCGGCGACCGGCCCGCCGAGCATCAGCCCGCGCGCCGCATCGATCACCGACGTCACGGGGTTCGCCTTCACGAACGCCTGCAGCCACCCCGGCATCGTGTCCACGGGCGCGAACGCCGAGCTCGCGAACGTGAGCGGCAGGATGATCATGAATCCCCAGGTGTTGACGGACTCGGTGGTACGGGCCGTGATGCCGATGAACGCCAACGGCCAGCACATCACGAGCCCGAACGCGAGCACGAGCAGGAGCGCCCCGAGGGCCCCCGCCGAGCCGCCCTCGAACCGGAACCCCAGCAGCATGGAGAAGACCGTGATTATGAGGATGCTCCAGGCGATCCGCGCCCCGTCCGCAAGGATCCGCCCGCCGATGACCGCCGAGCGCGCGATGGGCAACGAACGGAACCGGTCGATCACGCCCCGCTGGAAGTCGACGTTGAGCGCGATCGCGGTCGTGAACGGGAGGAAGCAGACGCTCTGCACCAGGATCCCCGGCAGTGCGAACTGCAGGTACTCGGCGCTCGATCCGGCGATGGCCCCGCCGAACACGTAGACGAACAGGACCAGGAACATGATCGGCTGGATCGACATCTCGACCAGTTGCTCGGGGGTCGCCTTGATGTGGAGCAGGTTCCGGCGCGCGATCGTGAGCGTGTTCGCGATGACGTTCGGCCGGCCGACCGGCGCCAGGGTCACCGAGCTCATGCCGTCCTCCTTTCGTCGGCTCGACCCGGGTCCCCGTCCCCGAGCTCGGTCTTGTCTTCGGCGGCGTGTCCGGTGATGGCGAGGAACACCTCGTCCAGGCTCGGGTGGCGGAGCGACAGGTCGTCCACGGTGATGCCCTCCTCGTCGAGTCGACGGACCGCCTGACCGAGCGCCGACCGGTCCCGGATCGTGACCGAGACGAGCTGCCCGTCGTTGTAGGCGCCGTCGTCACCGTCCGCGAAGGCCGCCAGGATCTTCTCGGTCTCGGCGAGGTCGGCCGGATCCGCCGGCTGGGCCTGGAGCACCTGACCGCCGATGCGGGTCTTGAGCTGCTGGGGCGTGCCGGCAGCGATCACGCGACCGTGATCGATCACGACGATCTCGTCGGCCAATCGATCGGCCTCATCGAGATACTGCGTGGTGAGCAGGACCGTGGTGCCTTCGGCCACGAGCGTGCGGATCATCCCCCACAGCTCGAGCCGGCTCCGCGGGTCCAGGCCGGTCGTCGGCTCGTCCAGGTACAGGAACCGAGGACGCCCGACCAGGCTCGCGGCGAGGTCGAGCCGCCGCCGCATCCCGCCCGAGTACGCCTTGACGTACTTCGTCGCCGCGTCCGACAGATCGAAGGCCTCGAGCAGTTCCGCGGCTCTTGTTCGAGCGGCCGATGACGAGAGTCCCAACAGCCGACCGAGCATGACCAGGTTGTCGTGGCCGGAGAGCAACTCGTCGACCGCTGCGTACTGGCCGGTCAGCCCGATCAGGCCACGCACCTTCGCGGGCTCCCGCACGAGGTCGTAGCCGCCGACGGTCGCGCGGCCGGCGTCAGGTCGAAGGAGCGTCGAGAGGATCCGGATCGCCGTGGTCTTGCCGGCGCCGTTCGGTCCGAGCAGGCCGAACACCGTGCCCTCGCGGGCGACCATGTCGATGCCGTCGAGTGCTCGAACCTTGCCGAACGTCCTCACGAGGCCCTCGGCCTCGATCGCTGAGGTCGTCATCGCATCCCTCCTCGTATCGGGTCCCTGTGTCGACCGGATGACGAGCCGACACTCATCGGTGTGACGGCCATCGTGCACCACCAACATGGCCACCATGTGGCCGGTTTGTGTGAGAGCCTCGAACCGTGCGAGCCGACCGTCTCGTCGCCGTCCTGCTGTTCCTGCAGGCACGAGGGCGCGTCACGGCCGCCGGGCTCGCCGACGAGCTCGAGATCTCCGAGCGCACGGCGCGCCGGGACCTCGAGGCGCTCGCGATGGCCGGGATCCCCGTCTACTCGCAGCCGGGACGCGGCGGGGGCTGGTCGCTGCTCGGTGGTGCGCGAACGGACCTGAGCGGGCTGACCGCGGTCGAGGCGCGGACCCTGTTCCTGGTTGCGGGACCGTCGGCGTCGGCAACACCGCAGATCAAGGCGGCGCTCCGCAAGCTCGTCCGCGCCCTGCCCGAGCCCTTCCGCGCCGAGGCCGAGGCGGCGGCGTCCGCGGTGGTCATCGACCCGGCGAGCTGGGACCGAGCGCACGTCCCGACTCCCGCGCACCTCGACGAGTTGCAACGGGCGGTCGTCGAAGGGATCCAGGTCCGGATCGTCTATGCGGCCCCGGACCGCCCCGAGACCGAGCGAACCGTGCACCCGCTCGGCCTCGTGGCGAAGGCATCGGTCTGGTATCTGATCGCGGCGACCGATGCGGGGATGCGCACCTTCCGCCTGAGCCGCGTGCGCGCGGTGACGCTCACGAAGGATCCCGTGGAAAGGCCGGAGGGCTTCGACCTCGAGACGCACTGGCGGGCGGTCGTCGCCGAGCTCGACGAGCGGCGGGTGACGTTCCGCGCCACGGCCCGCATCCAGGCCGAGGCGATCCCGTGGCTGAGGTCATCCCTCGGGACCCGCTTGTCGGTCCGCGAGGAGAACGCCGGCGACCACGTCGAGATCGAGATCCGGAGCTGGTCGGCCCGCAGCCTGGCGGCCGAGCTCGCGGGGTTCGGCCGATGGGTGGAGGTCCTGCACCCCGCCGAGGTTCGGCAGGAGCTCGCGCGCATCGGCGACGAGCTCAGGGAGCGGTACGGCGAGCGAGCGCCCGGAGCCACGCGGTCGCGTGATCGGTCGCCGTCGGTGACGTCCTGACGACGCCCGAACCCGTGACCGCCGACGCCGGCGGCCGGCCGGGCGCGAACAACCACACGTCGAACAGGTCGCTCAGGTCCTGACCGGATACCTGTTCGGCCAGCTTGATAAACCCGTCGGTCGTGCCGGTGGCGAAGGCATGCTGCTCGGTCCACTGGTGCAGGGTCGTCCAGAACGCGTCGTCGCCCACCCGGTTGCGGAGCGCCTGCAGGGTCATCGCACCGCGGACGTACACCGCCCCGTCGAACAGGTCGTCGACCCCGGGGTCGCCGATCACGACCTGCCAGAAGGGGGAGTCGCTCGGGATCGCACCCCAGATGGCCTCGAACGTCCCCTGCGGGGTCCCGAACCCCTCGTGCCCGCTCCAGAGCCACTCCGCGTAGGTCGCGAAGCCCTCGTTGAGCCAGATGTGTTGCCAGCGGTCAACGGCCACCAGGTCGCCGAACCACTGGTGGGCCAGCTCGTGCACGATGACCGACTCGCCCTTCGGGAAGAAGGCGCGCGCATAGACGGGCCTCGTCTGTGTCTCGAGCGCGAAGCCGAGCCGGCCGGTATCGGGGAAGATCCCGCCCACCGATTCGAACGGGTACGGGCCGTACCGACTCTCGAGGAAGTCGAGGATCTCGGGTTCGCGCCGGACGGAGGCTCGCACGCGCGGCAGGACGTCGGGGTCGATCGCGTCGATCACGGGCAGGCCGCTCGACGTCGTCCGGAACCGCATCGTCCATTCGCCCACGTCGAACGTCGCGAGGTAGCTGGCCATCGGGTCGTGCGCCTGCCAGACGTGGGTCGTCCAGTCCCCCCGGGTGTCCATCGACTCGCGCACGCCGTTGGCGACCACCTGGAATCCGGTCGGCACGGTGATCCGGAAGGTGTACGAGGCGCGGTCGCTGGGATGGTCGTTGACCGGGAACCACGCGGTCGCCGCCTCGGGTTCCCCCGCGACGATCACCCCGTCGGCGGTGCGGATGAACCCCGAGACCGCATCGATGCTCGGGAGGACGAAGCCCTTGGGGAACCCCTCGTAGGTCGCCACCACGGTGAGCGCGGCACCTGTGGCGAGCGGTGCGGCCGGCGTGATGATCAGCTCGTGATGCGTCCGCGACCACGTCGCCGGCTCGCCGTTCACGGTGATCGCGTGCACGGTCAGGCCCACCAGATCCAGGCTGAAGCAGCTCAGGCTCTGCGTGGTAAGGGCCGTGATCGTCGCCACCCCGCGGAGGCGGTTCGTCCGGGGGCCGTATCGGATCGCGAGGTCGTAGTGCTGCACGTCGTACCCGCCGTTGCCGAACCGCGGGTAGTACGGATCGCCGACGCCCAGCGTTCCGGCGGACGCATCGAGACCGCAGGTGGCCGGCGCCGCCGGCGCGGTCCCGGCCGCCGGCGCGACGAGCGCCGCCGATGCCACGATCGCGAAGGCGACCAGGATGCGTTCGGCGCGCATGGCCCGCCCTACGCTCCGGGCGGTCGGCCGCGTCTCGCGGCCTTCGCGCGTCCCTGC
>DAIOFZ010000128.1:0-6235 GCA_036745475.1 Actinomycetota bacterium
CGCCGGCGCGTGGAACTTCATGGAGGTGACCGTGCAGGGCCCGACGCTCGCCGTCCTGGGGTCGGGGCTGGATGTCGCGTACCCGTCGGCCAGTCGGTCCCTCATCAGGCGGATCGGCCGCGCGGGAACGCTGGTGAGCGAGTACGCGCCCGGAACGCCGCCCCGCCAGCACCACTTCCCCGCTCGCAACCGGATCGTCGCGGGGTTGAGCCGCGCGACCGTGGTGGTTGAGGGGGCGAAGGGGAGCGGCTCCTTGATCACGGCCGAGCACGCGATGGAGTTCGGGCGGGACGTGTACGCCGTGGCGGGTTCGGTCACGAGCGCCCTGTCGGAGGTGCCGCTGCAGCTGATCCGCGAGGGCGCGACCCTGATCCGCGATGCCGAGGATCTGCTCGGCGATCTCGGCGTGGAGGTCGTACCGAGCGAGGCCGCCGAGCGCCTGGCCCTCGACGACGCGGAGCACAGGGTCCTGGACGGCATCGTCGAACCCACCCTCCCCGATCGCCTCGCGTCCTCGCTCGGGATGGGGATCCATGAAGTGGTCGGCGTCCTGATGCGGCTGGAGCTGCGGGGGTTCGTCCGCAACGTGGGTGGCCGCTACGAGAGCACGCTCAAGGCGCGACCTCAGCGGGACGCGGCGAGCGAGCGCAGCGCCCGGGGAACGCCCGAGCGCGCCACGAGTCGCACCGGGACGTCGGCGCCGTCGAGCAGGCTCGCGGCCATCGACGAGCGATAGCCACTCGCGCAGATGACCGTCTGCCGCTCCGAGCGGTCGAACGCATCGAGACGTTGGGGTAGGTCCCCGACGAACAGGTGCCGCGAACCCTCGAGGTGCCCGGCGTCCCACTCCGTGGTCTGCCGAACATCGAGGATCTCGCCGGCCTCGCCGCGGGCGAGCTCGTCGATCAACTGCTCGAGCTTCAGGATCGGGAACGAGCGCGTGGCGCGACCCGACGCCGTCCACGCCTCGGTGCCGCCCGCAAGGTGGCCGAGGACCGCGTCCCAGCCGATCCGCCGCAGCTGCACGGATGCCTCATCGAGCGCACCCTCGTCCGGTATCGACAACACCACCGGTGTCGCGAACGGCAGCAGCCAACCGACGTACGAGGCGAAGGACGGCTCGAGCGGGACGCTCAGGGACCCGGCCACGTGTCGCCTGGCGAACGCCGACCCGTCGCGAACGTCCACGAGCCGCGCGCCCGCGACGAGCGCGTCCGCCACCTGGTCGGCGGTCATCGCCCGGGGTCTTGGCGGTGCGCCGACCACGGGTGGTCCGGCTCGGTTGATCGGCGCCATGTCCGCGAAATAGTCGGGGAACGCCATCATGCCGGTCAGCTGTCGTCGCACGAAGGCCTCCTCGTCCGTCTCCGTCAACGAGAGGTTGGTAGCCCGCTCCTCGCCGATCGTCGACGTCTGCTGTTCGCCCTGCGACCCGACGGCGCAGAAGCTCCCCGCCCCGTGGGTGGGGAGCACCCTGACCTCGTCGGGCAGGTCCGCGAGCCGCCGCATGGAGCGGAACTGCAGCCGCGTGAGCTCGTCCGTGCTCTCGGGACCGAGCAGATCGGTCCGCCCGGCGCCGCCGACCATGAGGCTTCCGCCCGAGAACAGCGCGATCGGTTCCGCCCCGTCGCGCAGGAGGTAGGCGAGATGCTCCGGGGTATGGCCGGGCGTCGCGACACCGAGGAGGGACGCATCGCCGAACGCGATCTCGGTCCCGTTCTCCACCGGCCGGTACCCGAACGAGTACCCCGCCTCGGCAGGGCCCCAGATCTCGGCGCCGGTCGCCGCGCGGAGCTCCAGCGCGCCCGAGACGTAGTCGTTGTGCACGTGGGTCTCGACGACGAAGCGGATGACTGCTCCGTGGGCATCCGCGGCGTCGACGAACCGTTCGACGTCGCGTTGCGGATCGACGACCGCCGCCTCGTCACCCCAGGTCAAGACGTAACTGGTATCCCCGAGCCCCTCGGTGACCAGGACGTCGAACTCCATCGCGCGCATGCTACGACCCCCGCACCACCGGTCTCCGATCCGGGTCCGCTGCTTGAACGGGCCGACCTCGATTGGTACAAGGGGGGACCGCCGAGCCTGGAGGAGCATGCCCGCCCGCGACATTCCTCAGCCTGACGTTGCCCTGATCGACGGGTTCGGGGATCACCTCGCGCTCGAGCGCCACCTCGCGCCCTCGACCGTGGACGCCTACCGCCGAGACCTGAAGCAGCTGGCCGCGTTCCTGCGCCGAGCTCGGCGGGACCTACGGGGGGCGGAGCTCGACGACCTGCGGAGGTTCCTCGCCCAGCTCACGAGCCTCGGGTACGCGCGCGCGTCGATCGCGCGGCGTGTCGGCGCGATCCACACCTTCTACCGCTGGGCGGTCTCGCGGGAGGTCGTCGCCGAGGATCCCGCGGCGCTCCTCGGCCGGCCGAAGGTCGTGAACCGTCTCCCGGTCGTCCTGCGCGTGCCGGAGGCGGCAGCTCTCGTCGAGGCGCCCGTCGTGAGCGCGGACACGAGCGACGTCGTTGCCGCGATAGCGCTGCGGGACCGCGCGATCCTCGAGCTGATGTACGGGTCGGGCCTGCGGGTGAGCGAGGTCGCCGGCCTCACGATCGACCGCGTCGATCTCGAACGCGGCCGCGTGACGGTGGTCGGCAAGGGCGATAAGGAGCGCGAGGTACCGTTCGGCGACCCGGCGCGGGAGGCGATCGCGACCTGGCTCGCGATGCGCGGTGTCCTCGGCCCCGGCAGGGACGACGACCTGTTCATGAACCGCAGGGGTCGGCCGATCGGCCCACGCGACATCCGACGGCTTGTGGGACGATACGCGGGCGTAGCCCTTTCGGGCCGGCGGGTGACGCCGCACACCCTGCGACACTCGTTCGCCACGCACCTGCTCGAGGGAGGAGCGGATATCAGGTCTGTCCAGGAGATGCTCGGCCACGCGAGCGTGGCAACGACCCAGCGGTACACCCATGTGAGTCGCGCACGCCTGTTCGAGGCCTACGAGCAGAGCCACCCGAGGGCCTGATGCCTCGATCGCCCAAGGCCGAGAAGGCCCAGACCCCGGTGGAGCTCTCGAAGCCGACGAGGGCTGACAAGACCGCCAAGACGGTGAAGGCCGCCAAGTACGACCGGCCCGCGACTCGGTCCGGATCGGTCAAGGTGGGCTCGTCGTCCAGGGCCTCCAGCCGCCCGCCCGCGACGCCCGACGAGCTCAACGAGCTCGCCCGGTTGTGGGACGAGTTCAAGCAGAACGAGGTCTCGGGCGCTCGCGAGGGCGCTCGCGAGCGCCTCATCCTGCACTACGCCCCGTTGGTGAAATACGTCGCGAGCCGCGTGGCGACCGGGCTCCCGGCGAGCGTGGATCAGGCCGACCTCGTCTCGTACGGGATGTTCGGGCTGATCGACGCCCTCGAGAAGTTCGACCCCGGCCGCGGCAACAAGTTCGAGACGTACGCGATCCCGAGGATCAAAGGCGCGATCATCGACGAGCTCCGGGCGATGGACTGGGTGCCGAGATCCGTCCGGTTCAAGGCGCGCGAGATCGAGAAGGCGTACTCGGACCTCGAGTCGATCCACAAGCGCGGCCCGACCGAGAAGGAGGTGGCCGCGCGTCTCGGCGTGACGCTGCGCGAGCTCCACGAGGTCATCAACCAGATCTCGTTCGTGCAGGTGCTCCAGCTCGACGAGATCCTGAGCGTCGGCAGCGATCGCGGGGAACAGGTGTCGCTGCTGGACACGCTTGCCGACCGCGGGACCGACCCGACGACGGCGCTCGAGGGAGAGGAGACGCGCGGACTGCTCGCCGCGGCGATCAACTCGTTGTCGGAGCGAGAGAAGATCGTGGTCACCCTGTATTACTTCGAGGGCCTCACCCTCGCCGAGATCGGCGACATCCTCGGCGTGACGGAATCGCGGGTCTGCCAGATCCATACGAAGGCGGTCGGCCAGCTCCGCCTGCAGCTCGTCGAGACCGAGTAAACCGATCGCCACGCATGTGAGTCGCGTCACGGTTCGCGTCGCACCGCTCGCCTAAGCTCCTCGCTCCTGTCGTCGATCGGAGAGCCCCGTGGCGTTCCGGGTGTTGGTCTTCTCTCTGCTGATGGTGGCCCTCACGGGTCCGTCATCGTTCTCGGTCGGACCGACGCCGAGCGGCTCCGGGACCGACCGCATCGGGTTCGTCCCGGTGCTGCAGGTAGGGACGTGGGCCTGGCCGGTGCAGGGACCGGTGATCCGTGGGTTCGACCCGCCCGACACACCGTTCGGGGCCGGCCACCGCGGGATCGACATCGCGACCGCCCCCGGGACGCCGATCCTTGCCCCCGAGGCGGGGACGGTCTCGTTCGCCGGCAGGGTGGGCGAGGAACTGTTCGTCACGATCGTCCACGGTGGCGGGCTCTCGAGCACGTACTCGTGGATCTCGTCGACGACGGTCCGCAAGGGTGATCTGGTCTCGAGGGCGCAACCTATCGGGACCACCGGGAACGGAACGCCGGGGGCGAGCATCCCGCACCTGCATTTCGGCGCGAAGCTCGACGGAGAGTACGTGGACCCACTCCTGCTCCTCGCACCGCTCGGGGTGCAGGGCCTGATCCGGCTCACGCCGATCCTGACCTGACCCCGACCGCCTCGGGAGCCGAAGCATCGGGGTCGCGGGAAGGTGACTGCGGCTAGCATGTGCGCCCCCGTCGGAGGAGAGACCACCTGTTCCCGATGCGCCGTGACCGATCGTCGCACGCCGTCCGCGTCGCTGCGGCGGCGGTCGCGACGGCACCGCTCGTGCTCCTGTCGGGCGCGGCGAGCCCGCAGGAGGCGCCCACCTGGTCGCAGTTCCAGGGAGGACCCGGGCACTCCGGGGTACTGGCCGACGGCCCCGAACCCCCCTTCCGCGTCCGATGGACCCTGCCGGCGCCCACGGGCGACGCCCTCTCGGGCGCCGTGGTCGCGGGCGACCTGGCCGTCTCGGTCGGAGACGAGGCCGTCTACGGGATCGGCGTCGCCTCGGGTGCCATCGAATGGCGGGTAGCTCGGGACGGGGGACCGCTGTCGATCCCGGCGATCGGAGCCGGCCCCCGGGGGCGGATCCTCGTGTACCTCGATGGGCCCGGTCCGGCCGATGCGGTCGGAGCGCCGGAGGAGTCGCCGAGCCCGAGCGCGAGCGCCACCCCGAGCGGTTCGACGACGGGGGCCAGCCCTTCTCCCACGGGACCGCGGGAGCAGCCCGACGCCTCGACGCTGGTCGCGGTCTCCCTCGCCGACCGGACCGAGCTCTGGCGAACGCCGCTGGGAGCGACCTCGCGGAGCGGGGTCACGATCGAGGGAACGAACGCGTTCGTGGGTGACCAGGCCGGGACGGTGTACGCCGTCTCCCTGGAGAGCGGCACGATCACCTGGTCCGCGGAGATGGACGGGCGCGTCGACTCGGCGGTCGCGGTCGCCGATGCCCAGGTGGTCGCGGTTGCCCGGAACACCGACACGGCGCAGGTCGTCGTCGCGGCGTTCGACGCGGCGACGGGGGAGCGCTCGTGGCCGGCGCTTGCCATCCAGGCGAACTCCACGGCCGGCACCGCGCCCTCGCTCGCCGGCGGCTCCGTGTTCATCGGGTCGGCCGACCGGCGCGTGCGGGCGCTCGACACCGAGAACGGGAACGAGCGGTGGACGACGCTGGCGCTCTCGCTGTTCTCCCCCGCGACCTTGCTCGCGCTCGACGAGGAGAGCGTCTTCGCGGCGGACATCGCCGGGGGCCTGTATCGGCTGGACGCGGCGGACGGCGGCCGCCGGTGGAGCTACCAACTGAACGAGGTGGTGCTCCGGAGCTCGCCGGTCGTGTCCGGATCCTCGGTCCTGCTGGGGCTCGGCGACGGACGCCTCGTCGCGGTCGACGTCGCCTCCGGGCATCTGGTGTGGGAGAGCGCGCCGTCCGCGGGATTGGTGGGGACGATCGCGCTGTCGAGCGAGGCGGTCGTCGCCGTGAAGGGGGGTCGGAACGCCGGGCTGATCGCGTTCGAACACGACCCGCAGGGCGCGCTGGTCGACGTCCCGTCGCCGACGCAGCTCGAAGCCGGGACCACGTTGACGCGGTGGGCGCTCGCGGCGGTGATCGTCTTCGCGGTCGCGTTCGTCCCGGGTATCTGGGCAACGCGGCGGTTCTCGGGGGTCGCCGACGACGGGCCCCGCGGCGACGGGGCAGACGGGGCAGACGGGGTATCGAACCCAGGGGAGGGACCGTGAGCGGGAAGCG
>DAIOFZ010000129.1:0-6216 GCA_036745475.1 Actinomycetota bacterium
AGCTTCTCAGCGAACCGCTCCTCGCCTCCGTCGCCGCCGGCGGCAGACACCTTCTTCACGTCTTGCCTCACAGCCTGGGGTCGAGGTAGGCTTCAAAAGGTGTGCCGGGAAGCCTGGTCGGCGGGACCGGTACACGTACGCCCGTGACCGGTCTCCAACCCAGTGGCGGCTGGAGGTCGCGATGGCATCTCTGTTTCTTCCTCGTCTCGACGACGTTGGTTGATCGCCGTCGGGATGCCACCCAGGGAGCCCGACGGAGTCTCCCTGAGCTTCGTAGATGGAATCGTCGTCAGAGGGATCCTCGCGTTGGCGCTGTACTGCTCCGTTCGGCTCGTGGCGTCCGCGCTTCTAGGCCTCCTGCGCTGCCAGGCGTGCAGGCGTCTGCATCCCGCATTCCATCCACGCGCTAGAGCGAAAGGATGACAATGACCACTGCCGATACCATCCGGGAAAGAGCGATGTCCCTCGCTGTTTCTGACACCGAACACGATGAAGCGGTCCGGGAACTGGAAACCACCTGTGCCGGTCGACGAGTGGCCGTCGTCAGAGCTCGCCAGATGATCGCGGCGTCTCTCGACGATCAGCCGGGAGAGCCGGGTACCCAGCGAGCGATCGAGCTTCTCGACGACCTCCTCGCGCGACTGCCGGCCTGATCTCTAGGGACGAAACCGTGGACACGCTGCATCGGTTGGTCTCTACGACCGCGCCGGCTGGGAGGATCGAGCGCGCAGGCTTTGTGGGCGTGGTCGGCTACGTATTGATAACGCTCGGGATCCTCGAGATGGAGGTCTGTTCAACGTCCTTCTCGGGCTCTTGGCAACGTCGGCTGGCTGCGTGCTTATGTTCGCCAGAGAGGAGAGGAGGGAGTTCGAGGAGGAGGCGGAGTTCAGGAGACAGCTTGACGAGCTGTGAGTGTCAGCACCGCTCCGTCGGCGATTCATTGGCGGCGAGCGACCGTCGGGCCGTTGAACGTCCACTACGACAGGCCTCACGTGACGCGCAGGATCGGCCCCGATGCGAAGATCGGATGAACCTCGATCCCGAGCCCCGAGTACAGTTCGGTGGGGATCGAGATGTCTGCGAGGTAGAGATCTCCCACGACCTCGGATGCGCTCGCGAGGCCGGCCTTCGGAAGAGCGAGGGTGAGTGTCGCGGTCGCGCGGATGCAAGGGTCGCGGCTCTCGCCCGTCGTCGCGTCGAGCCCACTCGGGACGTCGAGCGAGCACACGGGCGTTGCCTGCTCGTTCGCCCACCAGATCAAATCGGCCGCTCGACTCCGCGGATCACCCCGCAGGGAGTAGCCGATCAGCGCGTCGAGGATCAGATCCGAGACGCTCGGTTCGGTTCCTATCGATACCCCCATCCGCTCGAGGATCGAGAGCTGATGCTTCGGGACGTTGCCGAGGCGGTCCGGATCCGCGCCGAGCGTGACCCCGACCCGGACGCCGCGGTTGGCGAGGTGTCGCGCCGCGACGAGACCTCCGCCGCCGTTCCCGCCGCGGCCGCACAGCACGGCGACCTTGCCCGGTTGGAACTTCCGTAGCACCAACTCGGCGAGTCGTATCCCTGCGTTCTCCATCATCTGGATCAACAGAAGCCCGAACCTCTCGACGGCCAGACGGTCGACCTCCCGCATCTGCTCAGCGGTGACCGTCGGGATCGACGACATCCGGGCGGTTGGGATCCCCCTGGCTCGGCTGGCGTTCCTCCGCTCGTCCAACGTCCGCCCCTTCTCCGGGGTTGGGGATCCATCATCGCCCGTGTGTGTAAGGCTCGGTCAACGCCAGCCCGAGCTCGATCCGAAGACTCCGAGCGCAGATGGCCTCAGGACACTCCAGTCGCTCGCAGAAGGCGCAGACCTCGATCACGACACCGCACCGCGTGCAGACGAGCATCCCGCCGGGCGCATCGTTCGGCATCAGAGCGTCTCCTCCTTGTAACCGACCTCGTCATCGTGAAGCTGGTGGGCGGCCTGGACCGCGTCCTCCCGTCTGAGGACGCCGATCAGTCGACCGTCGGACGACGTGATCGGAGACGTCGGCAGGTCGTGCGCCACCATGAATCGGGCCATCTCCACGATGGGAACGTGCGGGCGGAACGTGCTGGGGCCCGGACGCATGACCCGCTCGATCTGCTCGCCGGCATCCCTGTCGAGCTCCGCATCACGGAGCATGCCGAGGACGACTCGTTCGTCGTTCACGACCACGCACGCGTCCCACCTTGCTGCTCGGACGCGTTCGCGGACCTCACCCACCGGCTCGTCGAGTCGACACGTCGGGACATCACGGCGAGCCACGGTCCCCGCTCGCGCACGCTCGGCGTTCGTGCCCTCGGTGGGAAGGCCCGCCGCGAGCCAGTCCAGCTTCCCGTCCACGTAATCATGGACTTCCGCGAAGCCGAGCGCTTCGAGCCGCCACGCGGCTCGTGGGCTGAGGTCTCAGGCCGAATCCCAGCAGTAGACGACGATCGGCCTGTTGGCATCCAGCCCCGGCCTCGCCTCGGATTCGATCTTGCTGAGAGGCAGGTGGATGGCACCGGGGAGGTGGTCCTCCTCGAAGTCCTCGCGGGGCAGTACCTCGACGATCTGGGCGCCGCCATCCATGAGCGCCTGGACCACGCGCCGGTCATGTATCTGCTGCGGCATGCGACCTCCTCGCGTCGATCGTGTCGGGGCTACCTCCGACCTGCCGTTACCCCGAGGTCTCCGGTGGAAGACGTCCGCTCGAGGTCAGCGCGACGGCCGCTCGCACGCGATCGCGAAGTCCGACGGGAGCGGGTTCGCGCGCGTCCTCGGCGATCCGGCGGCCGAAGCGACCGAGCAGCACCTCGCGCCAGCAGTCGTCGCACTCAAGAAGATGTCTCTCGAACCATCGACGCGCTCGGGTGGACAGCTCGCCCGAGACGTACTCGGCCGAATCCCGCTCCGGATCGTGACGCCGCTGTCTCATCGTGTCTCCCCACGTACCGCGTCCCAAAGGAGCGCGGCGAGTCCCCGCCGGCCCCGATGCACTCGCGGAGAGCACCGTGCCTCGCGGGATGTCCATCGCGCGCGCCGCCTCGGCCGTCTTCAGTCCCATCAGATCCACGAGCGTGATCGCCACCCGTTGCTCTTCGGGCAACCGGCGCATCGCCTCGTACAGCGCCTGACGGTCCATGGCAGCCTCGGCGGCCTGCTCCGGATCCGCGGTGGCGGGCCCTCGGAAGTCTCGGTCATCGAGCGAGACCTCGACCGGGCTACGCCCCCGGGACCGGTATCGCGACCGTCCCAGGTTCAGGCAGATCGTAGCGAGCCACGGCTCGACCCGACGCGGCCGACGTCGGTCCCTCCAGGCCCGGTACGCGGCGAGGTAGGTCTCCTGGACGAGGTCCTCCGCGTCCTCTGGCCGCTCGGCGAATCGGCGAGCAAGGTTGTAAACGAGATCCATCGCTCCCATCGTGGCGCGGAGGAAATCCTCATGATCTTTGTGCACGGAGGTCTTCCCCGTCACCGCCATCGTGCTCGCTCGCGATGTGACGGTCGAGCTCCTCTTTGGTTTCGAACGACGCACCGCATTTCGCACAGATGTGTCCCCCGCCGGGCGTCTCTGGCTCCTGTGACATGACCGTCCTCCCCTCGTCGTGTGCGGTCAGACCGCCGTCTCCTGCATGGGACGCGCGGCCCTCGTTTCGGATCCTTTAACGAGCGGCCAGACCCCGAGGACGGCTCCGTAGATCGCGTGCTCGATCGTGAAGGTTCCCCAGCCCACGAGCCGAGGCATGTCCGAAATGGGGTCCCCGCCGCCGAACACTTCGGCGATCACGGGAAGTGCGACGAAGGCCATCACGACCATCACGGCCAATCCGTAGACGATGCCGCCCAGCAGTCCGATCCAACCGTTTCAGCCTTCCAGTGGACACGATGAGACCGAAGATCGCGCCCCAGAAGGCACCGGTGAGCAGGTGCAGCATCACGCCCACGGCAGCCGGCCCCGCCGAGAATGTAAATGCGTCGCCGCTTGCCGCCGCCTCCATCGAGCGCATCATCGTTGCCGGGTCGATCAGCGAGGAGGCGATGTGGTAGAGCGGCGTGAAGAAGCCGGTGCCCTGGTAGGTCGCCGCTGCGACCATCGCGAACATCGCCATGACGAGAGCGGCGACGACACCCACGAGCGCACCGATGAGAACCTGACCCCACGAGATCGAGGCTGACCTCGAGATCGATCCTGCCGTTGCCATCCGATCCCTTCCCGGGCACGATCACCCTGGTCGTCCCGTCATGTACGGACGCCGACAGACCCAGTCCGATTCCACGTTCGCGTAGGACATCGCGGGTCACGATCGGGCGGGACACTCGCGTCTGATCGTGTGACTGACGGTTCGGCCGGCTCGGGGGGCTCACATGAGCCAAGCTGACCTCGAGGTGGTTGAAGTCAGCCAGCCGTCAAACGGGGGCTGCAGCGTGTCCGTGACCAGTGGCTTTGGGCAAAACGTGTGCACCCATCCCGGTATCTCCGCGGGTAGGGCTACAACGGGACGTGCGACAGCACCATGATCCGTGGCTCGGTCATCTCCTCCATCGCGTATCGCAGCCCCTCGCGTCCGAACCCGGAGTCCTTCGAACCGCCGTACGGCATCTGGTCGGCCCGGAACGCCGAGACGTCGTTCACGATCACGCCGCCGACGTCGATGTCGCGATGGGCCTGAAACGCGCGGTTGATGTCGTTGGTGAAGACGCCCGCCTGCAGCCCGTAGCGCGAGTCGTTCACCGTGGCGATCGCGTCATCGAAGGTCTGGTACGGGCTGATCGTGACCACCGGGCCGAAGATCTCCTCGCGGCACACCTTCATCTGGGGCCGGACGTCGCCGATCAGCGTCGGGAGGTAGAAGGGCTCCTCCGCCTTCCCGCCGGTGAGCACGGTCGCCCCCTGCGAAACAGCCTCCTGCACCCACGAGTCGATCCGCCCGACCTCGCTCCGCTGGATCACCGGGCCGACATCGACGGTCGGATCCATCGGATCGCCCACCTTCAGGCTCTCGATCTGCTTCACGAGGCGGGCCGCGAAGTCGTCGTACACCTCGGACTGAACCAGAACTCGCTGCACGCTGATGCAGCTCTGCCCCGCCTGGTAATAGCCGCCGAACGCGACCCGCTGCGCCGCGAGGTCCAGATCGGCGTCCGAATGGACGATCACGCCCGCGTTTCCCCCGAGCTCGAGCGTGACCCGCTTCTTCGGATCCAAACCCTTCAGGTACCAGCCGATATCGCTCGAACCGGTGAACGAGATCTTGCGGAACCGCTCGTCCCTGGCCATCCCGTCGGCGACCTTCGAAGACACGGGCAGCACCTGGAACATCCCGCGCGGGAGGTCCGTCTCGTCGAACAGCTCCGCCAGGCGGAGCGACCCGAGCGGGGTGGCCGACGCCGGCTTCACCACGATCGGCGCGCCAACCGCGAGCGAGGGCGCCACCTTGTGGGCCACCAGGTTGAGGGGGAAGTTGAACGGCGTGATCCCGAGGACGGGCCCGTAGGGGAACCGCCGGATCAACCCGACGCGCGAACCGAGCGAGGCCTCGGTGTCGAGACGGATCAGTTCGTCGTCCCCGCGGCGAAGGACCTCGCTTGCCCAGCGGAAGGTCGAGACCGCCCGAGTCGCCTCGACCTTCGCCCACTTGAGCGGCTTCCCGCCCTCCTGCGCGATCAGCTCGGCGTTACGATCGATCGACTCCCCCAGGCGGCGCGAGATGTGGTCGAGCGCCTCCGCGCGCGCGTGCACCGGGAGGTTCCGCGACCCCTCGAACGTTTCGGCGGCGGTCGCGACCGCCTCCTCCACGTCGTCGGCGGTCGGTAGGCCGATCTCGGCGACCACGCTGTCGTCGTAGGGGCTGTGGACCTCGAACGTCCCCTCGCCCGTTCGCCACTCCCCGTTCACCAGGAACGGTCGTACGGTCATGGTCGGCTCACTTCCTTCCTCGATCTTTGGCCTCGTTCTTTGGCCTCGTTCTTTGGCCTCGTTCTTTGGCCTCGTTCTGCCCTCGTTCTGCGGCGTCCTAGTCGAGCGACGCCATCACGTGCTTGACGTTCGTGTACTCCTCGATCGAGTAGATCGACATGTCCTTCCCGTGGCCGGACTGCTTGTACCCCCCGTGGGGCATCTCCGGCGTGAGCGGGATGTGGGTGTTGATCCAGACGGTGCCGAACTGCAGCCGGCGCGCCATCCGCAACGCGCGCCCGACGTC
>DAIOFZ010000130.1:0-6117 GCA_036745475.1 Actinomycetota bacterium
GGCCGTGGCGTCCTCAACCGCCTCCGCGACGGTCTCCTCGAGCGCCCCTACGATCGCGGCGTCGGCGTTCGACTCCTGGACGTCGGCGTCGGCCACGGCCTCCGCGACCGCGTCCTCCAGCGCCTCGCCCTCCAGGCCCGCATCGACCGCATCGGACACCCGCTCCTCGAACGATTGCTCGATCGCCGCATCGGACGCCGCCTCGACGGCCGCCGCGTCCTCGATCGCCTCGGCCACCGTCTCCTGCAGCGCCGCCTCGATCGCGGCGTCCGCGATGGCTTCCTCCGCGGCGGCCTCCTCGAACGCGTCTGCGAGCCGGTCGGGGGCGGCCTGCTCGGCGGTCTGGTCGTCGGGCGTCGCGTTGCGATCCGGGGTCGCGGACGGCTCGGGGACGGCTTCGTCCGAGGGGTCGATCGGGGATTCGTTCATGGGGTGCGCCTCTAGTTCGTGAAGACGTTCAGGACCAGCCTCGAGAAGAGCACGTCGAGACCGAACACGTACGACGTCATCACGACGACCGTGACGAGCACGACGATCGTGTACGTCGTGAGCTCCTGACGAGTGGGCCAGATCACTTTCTTCAGCTCCTGACGAACCTCTTTCAGGAACTGGCGGGCGCCCGTGCGCTGCTTCTTCTGTTGGAGCTGCGCCCGACGCGTGGCGGCAGCGGCCTGGGCACGCTCGACCTGGGTGCCCTGGCGACGCTGCGCCCGCTTCATCTGTCTGTTCATCGTGCTCCTTGCAGGGGCGGAGGGACTCGAACCCCCAACCGCCGGTTTTGGAGACCGGTGCTCTACCAGGTTGAGCTACGCCCCTCCGCAAGAACCGGTCCTGCCGGAAGGCGGGGACTCGGTTGCCAAGTATAGGGCGGGCCCGATGGGGCGGCAAAGGAACGCTCGGCCGAGCGGACGCCGGGGATTCGGCGCGCCGAGATGGCAACCGGGACCCTCGGCCCGGACCCGGAACGTGCCTGATCGGAGATGACCGATGTGCGTGATGTTCCGCTCAGCCTCTCCTACACTCTCTCGGACGCGCCGCGCCGGCCCCGGAATGCGAGCGCCCACATGCAGCATCGGGATCCTTTCCCCCCGCCCGGTGACAGGGCGAGGCGGCGCAGCCTCTTCGGAGGCCGTCCGGAAACCATTCCACCGTCCGCGACGGCGGGACTCTCCCCATCGGCCGCGCCGACCGAGCAGGTGATCGGGGCCTACCAGGCGATGATCCAGGAGCAGCTCGATGAGGGCCTGCGGTCGATCCAGCACTCCGCGAACGCGTTGATGCACGAGATCGCGGGGGAGGTGTGGCGGAGCGCCGGAGGCGACAAGGAAGCGGTCGGTTCGACGATCCTGCAGGAGCTCTCCCGCGACCAGGCGATCCGGGCGCTGATCGCGCACTCGGACGAACGCTTCCAGGCCCTCTCGGCCAGGACCGGGCGGGTCGAGGACACGATGAACATGCTCGCCGAGTCGGTCCGTGCGGCCCGCGAGCAGATCGCTCGGAGCGCCGACGCCCTCGTCGAGTCCGGGGGTGGCGGCGCCCCGCCGCTCGGCATCGGTCAGATCCGAGCGCAGCTGGACGAGGTCAGCCGACAGGTGGCGGCGGCGTTCCAGACGCTCGCCGACCGCGACCAGGAGATCGTCGACACGCTCCGCCTGCGGATCCGCGAGCACGGTGAGCTCATCGTCCAGGAGACCGCCCGGATCTCGCAGGCGATGCAGGAGTACGTCCAGCTGGGTATCGAGACCATGGGCCATCTGGCCGGGAGCGCCGACTCGAGCATGCAGGCGATGTCGGCACACGACGGGACCGAGGAGAGCGTCCGGTCGGTCGACCAGCAGATCTCCGAGCTCGCCGAGCAGATGCAGCTCCTGTACGACCGGACCGGGATCGCGTTGACCTCGCTCCACGAGTCCGTTGAGTTCCTCGGCGATCGGATGGGGGTCGAGGCGCGCGAACGGCTCGAGGACATGAACCGGGCGTTCGAGGCTCGGGTGATGGGGCTCGCGAACCTGGTCCGCTCCGACTCCGAGGCCCTCCGTCGCGAGCTGGTCACGAGGGCCGAGGCGCACGACGAGACGATCGCCCGGCTGCTGGACGAGCGGCTGCAGCAGGTCACCGAGACGCTCGGCGACTCCGTCGCTCAGACGATGCAGGTCCAGCTCGACGATTCGCTTTCCGCACTGGCCGCGCGGACCGACGAACAGACCCGGCTGATCGACGCTCGGACCGGCGAGATGCTCTCGGCCATCGACCGGAACCTCATCCGGATGGTCGATGCACTCGACGAGCATTTCGAGCGGCTCGGGGTCGGCGTGGGCGAGCGGGCGTCCGCCGCCGCCGACCTCGCGATCGGCGCTCGGTTCGACGACGTGGTCGCGCGGCTGCACGCGGCCGCCTCGATGATCGAACGCGAGGGCTCGGAGACCAGGGGTGCCATCGAGGCCACGCGGAGCCGCCTGGACGAGACGAGCGGCGCGCTCGACACTCGGTTCGTCGCCCTGGCCAAGCTCATACGGTCGGACAGCGAGACGCTCTCGGTGCAGATCGTGGCGGATCAGGACGTCACGAAGCAGGCGCTTCGGTCGATGAAGGAGCTGCAGGCGAGCCTGCCGTCCGAGGTCATCCAGATGGTGGAGGAGCGGTTCGGCTCCCTCGCCGAGTCGATCGAGCGCTCCAACGAGATGCTCGCGGCTCGGATCGATCGGATGGCGAACACGATCGGTCAGCGCCAGAACGACGACATCCAGGTCGTGATCGACCGGATGGGCGACGCGATGCATGCGCTCGCGAGCCTCGGGAAGGATCCCGGATCGGGCGTTCCCGGGTCGCGGGTGGATATCGACTGACCCGGGGAGCCGCCGCATCGGGCCACTGGATCAGGCCAAGCGAACCTCGGCCTCGCTCCTGCGGATCGGCCACTCGACCGCGCCGTCCCGCTCGACCCGGACCCAGACGTCCAGCACGGCGGTCCGTGCGTGCGGATCGAGCGACTTGACCCGACCGCCGCATTCGATCGATTCGTCGACCAGCACCGGAGCTCGGAAGTGCACCTGGAGGCGGAGCAGCGCCGCCGGGTCGCCCAGCCAGTCGACGAGCCAGGAGGTCAGGATCCCCATCGTGTACATGCCGTGGGCAACCACGCGAGGAAAGCCCGCGGCGCGAGCCATCTCGTCGTCCCGGTGGAGCGGGTTCTGGTCGCCCGAGGCGTCCGCGTACGCCTTGATGTCTTCCCTGGTGACCGTGCGCGAGGAGGAGGGCAGGTCCTGTCCCACCGCGAGATCGTCGAATCGAGCGCTCACCCGTCGCCCCGAATGATCAGCGTGCTCCGGCCAGATGCGACGAGCTCGCCGGCATCGTCCACGATCTCGGTTCGCAGGATCAGGAATCGCATACCGCCCCTGTCCCGGACGCCCTCGATCGTCGCGGATGCGGTCAGCGTCTCACCCACCACGACGCGCCGCGACCACCGATACTCCTGTTCTCCGTGGAGGACACGGGACAGGTCGATCCCGAGCCGAGGATCTGACACCACGTGGTCCAAGCCGGCCTCGATCTCGGGCACGGTCACGATCGTCGGGGGCACGCCGGGCCCCCGATGTCCGACGGCGTCGGCGAACGCTCGAACGCGCGCCTCGTCGACCCGGAACCGGACGGGAGGGTACGTGCTCCCCTCGACGTCGGGGTTCAACGCCACGACGCAACCAGACGTTCAGCCGACACGGTTGTCGGGCGCACGGCCGTCTCCCGGCCGACCGATTCACACCGCATCGACACACTGCGAAGGTATCGACCGTGCGGAGGCACAGCAAGTCGGCAGCGTTGCGCGAGAACGATCCCGCGAGCTTCCGTGACTCGGAACCTCGGGGGCCTTACGATCGGCGAGCCCATGGCCGGTAACGGGAACGGAACCGGGACCGGGAACGGGAAGGCCGACGCGGCTGCCCGCAAACCCATCACGGTCCTCATCGTCGACGACGAGCGCACCTTCGGCGAGGCGCTCGAGGTCGCCCTGGATCGGGAGAAGGATCTCCGCGTCGTGCACGTCGCGACGGACGGTGTCGAGGCCGTCGCCTCCGCGACCGAGTTCCGCCCCGACGTCGTGTTGATGGACGTCTCGATGCCCGGGATGAACGGGCTCGAGGCCACGAGGCGGATCAAGCAGTGCGAGCCCGAGGCCGCCGTTGTGATCCTGTCCGGACACGAGGACGAGTACATGCTCGCGCGGGCGGTGCAGGCGGGCGCTGCCGGTCTGCTCCGCAAGACGCAAGCGGTCGGCGATGTCGCGTCGACCGTGCGCCGGGTCCATCGGGGCGAGGCGATCCACGACGAGGGCGAGGTCGAACGCGCGCAGCGGCGGCTCCGCCACCGACGTGACGTCGACGGGGACGCGCGGGGCCGGCTCGAACGGCTCACTCCTCGCGAGATCCAGATCCTCGAAGCGATGGCGGCGGGCCGCCAGCCCGAGGAGATCGCGGCGCAGCTCGGGATGAGCCCGAACACCCTGCGGACCCACACCCAGAACGTGCTGACCAAGCTGCGCGTGCATTCGAAGATGGAGGCGCTCGTCCTCGCGATCCGCTACGGCAAGGTGGCGACGGTCGACCTCACCGAGATCGTCTGAGGGCGTTCCTAGCGCGTCTCGCGGTGGAGCGTGTGCCGGCGCTCCCAGCGACAGTACTTCCTGAGCTCGATCCGGTCCCGGTCGTTCACGCGGTTCTTCACCGTGACGTAGTTCCGCCGTTTGCACTCGGTGCACGCGAGGGTGATCGTCGGTCTGTTGTCGCCCTTGGCCATCTCGTGGTCCTCCGACCCGTTCCGTGTCGACTGCGTCTCGGCGCGATCCCGCTGCACCTTCGCGGGGCCCGCTCGTAGCGGGGGCGGGAATCGAACCCGCGACACAGCGATTATGAGCCGCTTGCTCTGCCTCTGAGCTACCCCGCCCCGGTGACGAGCAGTCTACCGGCCGCCGCCGCTCTCGCCACCCTGACCTGCGGTTTCGACCCGGTTGGAGCCGGAGAGGGGACTCGAACCCCTGACCCCCTCCTTACCATGGAGGTGCTCTGCCGACTGAGCTACTCCGGCGTATTCGTTTGGCTTGTTCCTTCGGCCCCTCGCGCGGCCCCTCGCGGCCCCTCGCTCGGCGCGCCATGATACCGAGAGACCATCCGGCCCCCGACCCCCCGCCCCATGGGACGATGGATGGATGCGGCTCGTCCCCGTGCTGCTGTTCGTCGCCGTCGCATGCGGATCGGCCGAGGAGGGCTCGGACCCGAACGCGTCGGCCGCGCTCTCGATCGGGACCGACAGCGGCACCGTCTCGCTCATCGTCCAGGTCGCGGACTCGCCCGCCGAACGCCAGAACGGGCTGATGGGGCGCGAGAGCCTTTCCCCGTACGACGGCATGGCGTTCGTGTGGGAGGAACCCCTGGTGACCACGTTCTGGATGAAGGACACGCTGATCCCACTCTCGATCGCGTTCTGGGACGCCGAGGGTCGGATCATCTCGATCCTCGACATGGATCCCTGCACCGAAGACCCCTGCCCCTCCTACGGGCCCGGCGAACCGTTCGTCGGCGCCGTCGAGGTCGCCCTGGGGACGTTCGACCGGCACGGCGTGGCCGTCGGCGACCTGGTCGGGCTCACGGTCTCGAACGGATGAGCCCGAACGTATGAGACCCGAACGTATGAGACAGGACTGCCTCCTCTGCCGCGCCGAACGGGTGACCGACTGGCATTTCGAGGACGAGGAGTGCTGGGTCACCGACTGCATGGTGTGTCGAACCCCGATGATCGTCTGGCGACCCCACGGTCTCCCCGAACCCGAGCTCGAGCGCAGGCTCATCGCGCACCTCGAACGCGTCGCGGCCGAACGCTACCCCGATGGGTTCTGGATCGACCCGGAACGCCGTCGGATCCCCGATCACTGGCACGCCCACGCGCGACCCGCGAACGGCTTCTTCGATCCGGCGAGTGATCTCTACGGCCGGTTCGGGTGAGCGCTCGGTCGATCGATTCGACACCTGGCAGGCGCCCGCCTAGATTGGTCGGCGGCACACGATCCCGGGCTCGCGGGCGCGATCTTCGCCGTCTTCACGATCGCCCTGTTCGCCTTCTACA
>DAIOFZ010000131.1:0-6116 GCA_036745475.1 Actinomycetota bacterium
GAACCCGCCCCCTCGCCGCGGCGGGGATCGAGATCGGCGCCGCGCCGAGCTCGTCGTCGCTCACGTCACGCTCTCCGGCACGAGGACAGGTCTAGCAGACGTCGTGGACGGCGTCCTCCGGTACCGGGCGAACGGCTCCCCGCGGCTCGGATGACCCGCGCGTTCATCCACGGTCCGCGTCGGGTTCGCCCGTCATTGAGGCACTCTTCACCGTGGTCTCCCTGCCGTGTCACACGCCGGCCGTAGCGTCGGGTCCGTTCGATCGCCCGCTCGAACGAGGAGGTGCGCATATGTACGGTCACGGCCTCACCGTCCTGGTGTCACAGCGCCTGTCGGGACCGGACAGTCCGCCGGTCGAGTCCGAGCGCTGGTGGTTGGAGATGGTGCGAGGCAAGGAGCCGGCATCTCGCGGACCCGGCCGGCGGGTCGGCGCTCGACGAGGGCTCCGGCTCCGTCGAGTCTTCCGTTCACGTCCCGGACGCGGGCCGGATGCCGGGCGTTCATGACGAAGTGCTGATCGACGGCGCCCGGAGCGCCCGTTCATTGGCGCCACCGGGGACGCCCCGAGTGTTCGAACTTCGTTCACCGCGCGCCCGCAATCCCGATGCTAACGTCCATCACCCTGTGATCGGCGTGGCCCGGGAGGACGACATGCGAGTCCTGCGGCTCTGCTCCGTCTACGAGGCCCCGCCCGAGGCCTTCTTGCGATCCGCTGGCTTCGACGCGATCGGTGGCATGCAGGTCCACACCGCCCGCCTGACCGAGGCCCTCGACGCGAGAGGGCTCCGGCAGACCGTGGTCACCGCCTATCGTCCCGGCGCCGGGCGCTTCCAGCTCGTGAGCGCACGGTCCAGCGTCGTTCGGGTCGGGCTGCCGATCCGCCGCTTCCGACAGCTCTACGGGGTCGCCGCGGTTCCGGAGATCGCGAGAACCGGTCGGGTCGATCTCGTCCACGTCCACCTGGGAGAGGACCTCGTCATCGCGCCGCTCGCCCGCTGGGCGGCGTGGCGAGCCGGCGTGCCGCTGGTCGCGACGGTGCACTGCAGCCTCGTCCACACGCTCGTCGGGCACGACGCGCGAACCACGATCCTGCGTGAGATCGGCGGCCCGATGGAATCGTGGCTCCTGCGGTCGGCCGGCGCCGTCCTCGTGCTCAGCGAACGGATCGCCGACCGGCTCGTGGCATCCGGCGTTCCCCGGTCCCGGGTCCGTGTGAGCCCGCTCGGGATCGCGCTCAACGGCATCACCGGTCCCCGGCCGGCGTCGATGCAGCGAGGCCGCCGGATCGTGTATGCGGGGCGCCTGGTGCGGGAGAAGGGCGTGCAGGAGTTGATCGCGGCGTTCGGAACACTGGCCACGCCCGACGCCGAGCTGGTGATCGTGGGCGACGGGCCCGAACGGGCCACGCTCGAAGCCGCAGCTCGAGCGGTCGCCTCGAGTCACCGGATCAGGTTCGTCGGCGCGGTTCCGCACGATCGCATCGGCTCGTTCCTGCAGCAGGCGGACGTGATCGTGCTCCCCTCCTGGTACGAGGAGCGGGGCCGGGTGCTGCTCGAGGCCATGGCGGTCGGAACCCCGGTCGTCGCGACGCGCACCGGAGGAGTCCCCGTCCGGGAGGGCCTGAACGGTCTGCTCGTGCCGCCGCGGGACCGTCGGCGTCTCGCCCAGGCGATCGATCGCATCCTCGGCGACGAGGCGCTGGCCGCCTCGCTGGCCGAGGGCGGCCGAGCGACGGCGGCGGCCCACGGGATCGACGGGCTGGCGGACGCGACCCTGGCCGCGTACGAGGCCGCCCTAGGTGCCGAGCAACCCAGAGCCGAGCTCGGGATGGTGGATGGGCCATGACCCGCGACGACCGGATGGGTGCACTCGCCGAACACCGGGACCGCACACGCCCTACCTCTCCGGACGTGGAGCTCGTCGTCGTGTTCGACATTGACGGGCGTTGAGCACCGGAGCCCCGTCCGGCGCGTGGCGACCGGAGGCCCACCGTTTCCGGGGAGGGCCCGTAGCCTCGACCGTCCGAGGTGCGGGCTGTTCCGCAGGGACGGGTGCGTCGGGTCGTCCTGCGCGGACAGCGATCGTATGCCGCGTCAGTTCGCGATCGTGACCGCGAACTTGCCGCGCGAGCGCTCCTCGCCGACGAGCCGGAGCGCTTGCGGCAGCTCGTCGAACGTGAACATCCGCGTGATCGGGACGCTGAGCGTGCCGTCACCGGCCATCTGCACCATGCGGCCGAAGGCCTCAGGGTCGGCGTGACCGATCACGTTCGACGCGACGACCCCGCGTTGGGCGAGCGCTTCCACGTCGGCGCCGCCCACCGTGGAGGCGATCCTCCCGCCGCTCTTCACGAGTTCGGTCAGCGCGCCGAACCCGTCACCGACGTGGGCTGCCACGATCAGCCCGTCGACGCCCTCGGGATACCGTTCGAGCATCGCCCCCACGACGTCGCCCGAGTAGTCCACGATCTCGCTCGCACCGAGCCCGCGGATCCAGGCCTCGTCCTGATGCAGCGCCGACGCGACGACCCTGGCGCCCCGGGCCGCGGCGAGCTCCACCGCGTACGTACCGACGCCGCCCGTCGCGCCCACGATGAGCACGACGTGGCCCTCGGCTGCCTCGATCGCCTCCACGCAGTGGTTCGCCGTGATGGCCGCGAGCCCGATGCACGCCGCCCGCTCGAAGTCGAGGTTGCCCGGCTTGTGCACGACGAAGCCGTCCAGGGGCACGGCGACGGACTCGGCGTACGCGCCGCGCCACAGATGGTGCTCGGTCGGCACGATGCCGGTGACCTCGTCGCCGACGTCGAATCCGGTCGCGCCCTCACCGAGCGCGTCGATCTCGCCCGCGTAGTCCTTGCCGATCACGACGGGGTACCGGTGCTCCATCATGCCCTTGGCCATCCCCCTTGCCACGAACACGTCGAACCCGTTCACCGAGGACGCGCGCACCTTCACCCGAACCTCACCCGGCCCCGGCTCGGGGATCGGGACCTCGATGACCGCCGCGGGAGCTCCCTCGTCCGCCAATCCGAACGCCTTCATCCTGCCTCCTTCGCTGGCCTCCTTCGCTGGCCTCCTTCGCTGGCCTCCCCGCCTCGCCGATCCGGCTCGGAGCGTAGCCGAACTTCGAACCGCCCCCGAACTTCGAACCGTGCCCCTCGATACCCCGATGAGTTTGGGACGTGGCGCGGGTCATAGCGTGTTGGGTACGGTTCGAGGGAGGAGGATCGAGCCTGTTGGCAGAGCTGACCGCGAGGGACCGAGCCACGCGTCCGGGAACGGACGAGCTCGAGCTCCGGCTCGAACAGCACCGGACCGAGCTCACCGCGTACGCCTACCGCATGCTGGGTTCCGGGTTCGAGGCGGAAGACGCCGTCCAGGAGGCGTTCCTGCGGGCGTGGAAGAGTTTCGAGCAGTTCGAGGGGCGATCGTCGCTGCGCTCGTGGCTGTACAGCATCGTGACGAACGTCTGCCTGGACATGCTGGGCGGCAGGGAGCGCCGGGCGCGCCCGATGGAACTCGCGCCGGCGAGATCCGCGGACATCCCGCTGCCGGACCCGCTCCCCGAGACCGCGTGGATCCTGCCGGTGCCCGACGATCGGGTGGTGCCCGAGAGCGGCGATCCCTCCGAGGTGCTCGAGACCCGCGAGTCGATCCGCCTCGCGTTCGTGGCGGCGCTGCAACACCTGCCGCCGCGGCAGCGGGCGGTGCTGATCCTCCGAGAGGTCCTGCGCTGGAAGGCATCCGAGGTGGCGGAGCTGCTCGATACCTCGGTCGCGTCGGTGAACAGCGCCCTGCAGCGCGCGCGCGCGACCCTCGAGTCCCTCCAGATCGAGGAGGCCGAGACCCTGCGGCCCGCCGACGACGAGCAGCGCGCGCTGCTCGAGCGCTACGTCGACGCGTTCGAGCGGTACGACATGGAGTCGCTCACCTCGCTCCTGCGCGAGGACGCCACCTGGTCGATGCCGCCGTACGAGATGTGGCTGCAGACCCACGACGACATCCGGGCGTGGTGCCTGGGCCCGGGGATCGGCTGCCGGGGTTCGAGGCTCATCGCGGTCGAGGCGAACGGCATGCCCGCGTTCGGCCAGTACAAGCCGAGCGCAGACGGAGGGCTCGAGCCCTGGTCACTGCAGGTCCTCGAGCTCTCGGAGGGTCGGATCACAGGGATCAGCTTCTTCCTCGACACCGGGCGCCTGTTCCCGCAGTTCGGGCTCCCCCCACGCCTCGACGGCTGATCCGACCACCGCGCCGCCGCCTGTCAGGACCTCGCGCAGACCGGTCAGCGCCAGCAGGTCCTCGAGCGCCTCGCAGCTCCTCCGGAGTTCGACCCGATGGCCGAGGCGCCGGGCCGTCAGCTGGAGCCGAGCAAGCGCGTCGATCGTGATCGCGTCCGGTTGGGCGAGCGCGCCGACGTCGCACAAGACCGGCCCCGCGTCACAGCCCTCGAGCAGCCTCCGCGCGCGTTCGCACACCGCGGGGATGGCGTCGCGCGTGACCGGGCCGATCATGACCAGGACGGTTCCCCCAGGCCCAGGGCGCCACCGCCGCGCGAGCGGTTGGATCGCCGACGACGCCCGCGCCTCGGGCGCGGACGGCCGTTCCTTCGAAGTCATCTCCAGTGAGACCGATCCGGTCCCCGGAACTCATCGTGCCGCGACGCCACGCTCGGCAGCGGCGCGGTCTCGCTCACGTTCCGGCCGACGGAGGCGTAGCGCCGCCGGGCCTGTAGCCGTTCGGGTCGACCGCGACCTCGGCCCAGCCGAGGCCCCCGACCGCACGGAGCGCCGGATCCAACTCGGGATGGGCGAGGAGCCGATCGACCTCGCCGGCCGGCACCTCGACCGTCGCGGAGGCGCCGCGGTGCCGCACGCGGACCACCTCGAACCCGAGCGCGCGGACCATCGCCTCGGCCTCGTCGATCCGGGCCAGCAGCTCGGGCGAGATGCGGATCCCGAGCTCGACCCGCGAGGACAGGCACGCGAGCGCCGGCTTGTCGGACACGCGGAGGTCGAGCGTCCGGGCGATCGAGCGCACCGCCGCCTTGCCGACCGATGCCTCGAGCAGCGGGTTGCGGATCCCGGCCCGTTGCCCCGCCCAGATCCCCGGACGGAACTCGTCGAGATCGTCGGCGTTCGCGCCGGCCAGGACCGCGGTATCGGGGGTCGCGGTCCGGACGAGCCGTCCGAGGACGCCGTACAGCTCCGCCTTGCAGTGGTAGCACCTGAGCTCGTCGTTACGCGCGTACGCGTCGCGCTCGACCTCGTGGGTCCGCACCGACCGGTGCGCGACACCGACGTCGGACGCGGTCCGGGCCGCCGTCTCCAACTCGCCCGCCGGATAGCTCGGCGAGATCGCGGTCACCGCCTCGACCCGACCGGGTCCGAGCGCGCGCGCGGCGAGCGCAAGGACCACCGACGAGTCGACTCCGCCCGAGAACGCCACGAGGGCCCGATCGCCGTATCCGCGGATCCGACCCTCGAGATCGCGGATCACGGCAACCTCGGCGCGTTCGGCGACCGCGCTCATCGATCCCGCTCGAGCAGCCGGTACGCGAGCGCCGAGGCCTGCGCGTGCACCGAACGCACCGGCCGGCCGAGTTTGCGAGCGGCCTCGACGACGTCGGCGTGCTCGGGCTTCGCGTTCAGGGTGCGTCCGTCGAGGACCCCGAGCTTCACCCGGATCCGCGGACCGCCCTCGGCCAAGTCGATCTCGACGATCCTGCGATCGAGCTCGGGCCGCGAAACCTCGTGCACGCGGACACCGAGCGTCGTCGTCGCCTCGAAGAACGTCCGCCGCACCTCGTCCAGCATGTCGCGCTCGCACAGGGCCGAGATCGCGACCGCGGGCCGCCCCTGCTTCATCACGATCGGCGCCATCCACGCGTCGAGCGCGCCGGCCGCCAGGAGAGCGTCGATCGCGTCCGGCACGAGCTCTGGCTCCAGGTCGTCGACGTTGGCCTCGAGCAGGAGCAGCCGGCGGACATCGTCCGCGGCCGGCGAGGCCTCGCCGAGCAGGACGCGGACGACGTTCGCGACCGATGTGGGGTCGCGCGAGCCCGCGCCGACGCCGACGCGCTCGAGCTCGAGCTCGGGCATCTCGGGGACGGGCCGG
>DAIOFZ010000132.1:0-6085 GCA_036745475.1 Actinomycetota bacterium
TGCCCCGTAAGCGGTTTTCAAGACCGCCGCCTTCGTCCGCTCGGCCACCCTCCCGGGTTCCAATCTACCTGCGGTGCTCCCCGCGCTGTGGCTCAACATTTCCCTCGGTTGTCGACGCGTTACGTTCGTTAGGCACCTAATCATTAGCTCCGCCCTCGGGCTCGCGATCGGCACGCGCGCCGAGCCTCGCCGGTTCCGCTGATCTTCGGCGTCGTGGTGATCCCGATCACGTTCCTGGGAGCCACGTACAACCGTGGGCGGCGCTCCAGTGCCTGCCGTGGCTCCAGACGATCGTGCTCATCAACCCGCTCGTCTACATGAGCGAGGGCATGCGGGCCTCTCTTACTCCGTGGGTGGGACACATGCCGTTGTGGGGGATCTACGGCGGGCTGGTCTTGTTCACGACCCTGCTCGGCGCCTGGGGATCCGGGGCTTCAGCAAGCGCGTGCTGTCGTAGACGAGGGCGGCGATCGGCCGTGGCGTCCGTGTCCTGGTCTTGGACGTCGCGCCGTTCCCGTTGCCCCGCTCTCCTTTTCTGGCACGATGGTCGGACCTCATGACGGACGAGATCGACGAACGCGAGGGCGCCGGGCCGTGGACGGAGCGCCTCCAGCACACCGACGAGGCCCGGTACCGCACGCTCGTCGAGAACCTCCCCGCGGTCATCTATCAGGTCGCCCCCGACGACGACCGACGGACGATCTACGTGAGCGGGCACGTCGAGACGGCCCTCGGGTACTCGCGTGACGAGTGGCTCGGCCAGCCCGACATCTGGATGGAGCTCCTGCACCCGGACGACCGCGAGCAGACCCTGGCCGCCCACGATCTGCACAACGAGACCGGCCGGCCCTGGAGCCGCGAGTACCGGTTGATCGCGAACGACGGTCGCGTCGTCTGGTTCCGCGACGTCGCGACGCTGGTGCGAGACGATGACGGCCGGCCGCAGCACTGGCTGGGCGTGCAGCTCGACATCACCGAGCTGAAGAGCGTCGAGAACGAGCTGCGCGCTGCCCGCGACGAGCTCGAGCTCCGGGTCGCCGAACGCACTGCCGAGCTCGAGGAGGCGAATGCCCTGATGGCGCTCGAGATCGGCGAGCGCCGGCGCGCCGAGGCCGAGCTCAGGACCGCCGAGCACCGATACCGGCTGCTCGCCGAACAGATCCCGGCCGTGACCTACATCTGGGAGGCGAACCACCCGGGCGGCGCGCCCGTCCAGTACTACACGAGCCCGCGGATCGAGCAGCTGCTCGGCTACACGGTCGACGAGTGGCACGGGTCCGCCGACTTCTGGATGGCCCGCCTGCACCCCGATGACCGCCAGGCCGTGATCGCGGCCTTCCTGCGTTCGGAGAGCACGGGCGAGCCGTTCGCGATGGACTACCGATACCTCCACAAGAACGGACGGATCGTGTGGGTGGCGGATCAGGCGATCCTGATCTCCCGCGAGGACGGCGTGCCCCGACTCTTCCAGGGCGTGATGATCGACGTCACGTCTCGCAAGGAGGCTGAGCACTCGGCGGCGGAGTCCGAGCTCCGGTACCGCGACCTCACCGAGCAGGTCCCCGGCGTGATCTACACGGCCGAGTTGCATGCGACCCAACGCGGCTACCGCCTGCAGTACGTGAGCCCGCAGCTCACCGAGATCTTCGGTTACGGGGCGGAGGACTGGGCTACCACGGAGAAGTGGCTCTCGACGGTCCACCCGGAGGATCGCGAACGCGTACGGGCGATCGACGAGAGCGTCGCCGAGACGAACGGATTCGAGGTGGAGTACCGGGTCCTCCATCGCGACGGCACCGTCCGGTGGGTGCGGGATCAGGCGCACGTGCTCGGGCGAGACGCCCTGGGTCGTGCGAACCAGATCCAGGGGCTCGTGGTGGACGTCACCGACGCCCGACAGATCGACCGGGAGCGCCGCGAGGCCCGCGTGCGTTACCGCTCGCTCGTCGAGGCCATACCGGCCATCACCTACCTCGAGCACGCCAGCCCGCAGTCGCCGGACGAGTCTCGGTTCGCCTTCATCAGCCCGCAGATCGAACCGATCCTCGGGTTCACCCCGGACGAGGCGACGAGCGACCCGCACTTCTTCGAGCGGACCCTGCACCCGGACGACCTGCCGCGCATCCGGGAGGCCAACGTGCGGGCCGAGTCGACGGGCCAGCCGTTCGACGAGGAGTTCCGAGTGATGACCAGGGGCGGCGAGATCCGCTGGATGCACGATCGCGCCGTTCTGGTCCGCGACGAGGACGGCGCGCCCCGGTTCTGGCACGGGGTGGCGATCGACATCACCGACCGAATGGAGGCCGAGCGCAACCTCCGTCTGGTCGAGGCGCGCTACCGCACCCTGGTCGAACAGATCCCGGCGGTCACGTTCATCGAGACTCCTGGGGCGCCCCCGGACGAGACCTGGTTCACGTACCTGAGCCCCCAGGCCGAGCAGATCTTCGGCGTGACCAGCGAGGAACTCCTCGCCGACCCCGCGCACTTCGGGGAGTTTGTGCACCCCGAGGACCGAGAACGGGTGTACGCGGCCAACACGCGTTCGGAGGAGACCGGCGAGCCCTTCAACGAGGAGTTCCGGATCGTCCGCTCCGACGGTCGGATCATCTGGCTGGACAGCCGTGCGGTGCTGGTGCGCGACGACGAGGGCCGGCCCAGGTTCTGGCAGGGGGTCGCGATCGACGTCACCGGCCACCGCGAGCTCGAGAGCCGCTACCGGGATCTGGCCGGGATGGTCTTCGGCGAACTCGGCGTCGACGCCGACTAGCTCGATCCCGTGACCGGCCGGCCGCCCGGCCGAAGTTCGCGCAGGTGCCCGGGCAGGTACGCGTACAGGGCCGTGGGAAGCCCCACGGTCCCGTCCGCACGCTGGTAGTTCTCGAGGATCGCGATCAGGGTCCGGCCGATCGCGGTGGCGGTCCCGTTGAGCGTGTGCAGGACCTCGACCTCGCCCGAGGTGCGGCGGACACGCGTCTGCCCACGGCGGGCGCCGTAGTCGGTGTAGTTCGAGCAGGACGTGAGCTCCCGGTACCGGCCCTGGCCCGGCAGCCACACCTCGAGGTCGTACTTCTTCGCCGCGGCGCCCCCGAGGTCGCCCGCCGCCACGTTCACGATGCGGTAGGGCAGGTCGAGGGTGCCGACGATCTCCTCCTCGATCCCGACCATGAACTCGTGTTCGTCCCACGAGTCCTCCGGTCGCACGAACGAGAACATCTCCACCTTGTCGAACTGGTGGACGCGGAACATCCCGCCCATGTCCTTGCCGTAGGTGCCGGCCTCGCGGCGGAAACATGTCGAGTAGCCGGCGTAGCGGATCGGGAGGTCCTGCTCGTCCAGGATCTCGGTCGCGTGGAACGCGGCCAGCGAGACCTCCGACGTCCCGATCAGGTACAGCTCGTCGGGGGTCGTGACGTAGATGTTGACCTCGTCCGTCGGGAGGAACCCGCTGCCGAACATCGCCTCCTCGCGGACCAGCACCGGCGGGATCATCGGGACGAACCTGCGCGCCGTCAACAGGTCGAGCGCGTGGCGGACGAGCGCGAACTGAACCTGCACGATGTCCCCCAGCAGATACACGAATCGCGAGCCGCTGGCCCGAGCGGCCCGTTCGCCGTCGAGCATGCCCAGCCGCTCACCCAGCTGCGCGTGGTCCTTGGGCTCGAAGTCGAAGGTCGGGGGTTCGCCGCGGCGACGCACCTCGACCGCGTCCTCGTCCGTGAACCCGTCGGGCGCCGACTCGTGGGGGACGTTGGGAGTCCGGGCCAGCAGGTCCGCGAGCTCCGCCCCGACCTGCTCGAGCCGGGGCTCGAGCTCCTTGAGCTCGGCCGAGACCGCGGCCACCTCCGCGATCAGGCGCCGCTTCTCCTCGCCCTGGGCAGCGCCGATGGCCTTGCTCGTCCGATTCTGCTCCGCGCGCAGCTCCTCCACGCGGATCGTGAGCGCCCGCCGCCGCTCGTCGAGCTCGAGGATCGCGTCGACGGCGTCGGCCAGGTGGCGCCGGGCGAGGCCCCTGCGGAACCGGTCGGGGTCCTCTCGGATCGCCCGGACGTCGAGCACGCTAGACCTTGGCCCCCTCCGCCTCGGGCGTCGCGCCTTTCGCCGGTGGCGCAGCCGCCTTCTGTGGCGGGGCCGGCTGCTGATCCATGATCGACTGCCCCTGGAAGATGCCGCCCTCCTCGACGACGAGGGTCTTCGAGGTGATGTCGCCGTCCACGCGCCCGCCCCGCGCGAGCTCGGCCCGCCCCGTGACGACGATCGTGCCCTTGAACCTGCCGGCCACCACGACGTTCTGCGCCCGGATGTCCGCCTCGACCTGGCTCTGCGGCGAGAGCAGGACGTCGCCCTCCGCGTTGATCTGCCCCCTCACCTGCCCGTCGATCCGCAGCGACCCCGCGGACACGACCGTGCCCTCGAGCTTGGCTCCCTGCCCCACGATGGTGACCTCTCCGCCCTGCTGATCTGCCATCCCTCGCACCTCCGTCCGTCCCGGATCGGTCTGGGTCGTCTCGTCTCGCTCCACCGAACCAGCGTCGCCCTGCGCCGCCGGGAGATCGCCCGCGGCCGATGCCGGGTCGTCCCGTCGCCAGATCACGTCGCCGACACCGCCCGCTCCGCGCCCGGTTCCCGCGCCTGCCGGATCGCTTCCTCCTCCTCGATCGACAGACTGTAGGGGCTGTGGCCCTGGGAGACCGGTTTCGCGTACACCCTCGTGTCGTGCCTGCCGTTGATCGAGGTCATCACCACCCCCGTGCCACGATCGTCGAGCAGCGCACAGGAGAAAGACAGCCGGCCGCCGACGTCCTCGAACGCGTCGTACCGCACCAGCCCCACGTTGCGCACCGCGCCCTCGATGTCGATCTGTTGTCGCCGATCGGTCCCCGCCAGCGCTCGGACGGCCGACTCGAGCCGCGCGATGCGGTTCGACTGGTCGTCGAGGATCCCGTGCAGGATCTCGTCGACCACGACCGGCTCCTGATTGCGGCGGCGGCGACCCGACGCGAGCGCCGACAGCGCCAATGCGAGCGCCGCAAGGCCGATCGCGACGAGCACCAGCCGGCTGAGGGTTTCTGGAGAGAACGTCATCGTCGGGAACCGCCGAAAGAGGCCACTGACCTGCGGCTTTCTGCGAGTGCCGCAGTATACAATCAACGCCCTCGCGAACGAACGCGGATCGCCCGCCGGAAGCCGACCTGATGCGACTCGCCTACTTCGATTGCATCGCCGGGATCTCGGGCGATTCGGCGTTGGGTGCGCTCGTGGACGCCGGGGCCGACCGGGACGAGCTGCGCGCGCACCTGGCGACACTGCCGCTCGAGCCGTTCGAGCTCGGGTTCGACGAGGTCGATGAGCACGGGCTGCGAGCGGTGCGCGCCGAGGTGCGGACCTCGGGCACCGCCGGGGTGATCCGGACGTACGCGAGCGTTCGCGCTCTGCTCGACGCATCCGACCTGCCGCGAGACGCCCTGCACCTCGCCCACCGGATCTTCCGTCGCTACGCCGAGGCGGCGGCCCGCGTCCAACGACGGGACATCGAGACGGTGACGTTCCACGAGCTCGCAGGTCTGGACGCGATCGTCGACGTTGCCGGGACGGCGCTCGGGCTCACCATGCTCGGGGTCGAACGGGTCTTCTCCTCGGCGGTCCCGACGGGCCTCGGGATGGCGCGTTCCGAGCACGGGGCGATGCCGATCCCGTCCGCCACGGTGGTGGAGCTGCTGCGCGGCGCGCCGGTGTTCTCGCGCGGGGTCTCCGCGGAGCTCACGACGGCGACGGGGGCGGCGATCCTGGCCGCGACCGTGGAGGGGTACGGCGAGATACCGGCGCTGCGGATCGAGGACGTCGGCTACGGCGCGGGGTCCGCGCGGCTGGACTTCCCGAACGTCACGCGCGTGCTCGTCGGGATCGAGGAGCCGGCGAGCTCGTTGCCGAGCGTGCCTGGCGTCCCCGACCTCCGCCTCGTCCCGGAGCCGCCCGAGCCGGACGATCCCGGGGAGGCCGGGTAGCGCTCCGAGGCGTTCGCAGCAGAGACGGCCGCAGGGCCCGCGCACGCCACCCGCGATCGCCGGCCCGTACGAGCCGCACAGCC
>DAIOFZ010000133.1:0-6026 GCA_036745475.1 Actinomycetota bacterium
TACCTACGTCGAGCGCGATATGGAGCGCGGGATCGACGGCACGTTCCGGTGGTTGACGGAAGAGGTCGGCGAGGTGGCTCGCGCGCTGCGCGGCGACGGTGACCTGGAGCACGAGTTCGGCGACGTGCTCGCGTGGGTCGGCTCCCTCGCGAACCTCGCCGGCGTCGATCTCGAACGGGCCTCGGCGCGGTACGCGAACGGCTGCCCGAAGTGCGGCGCGATCCCGTGCGGATGCGCGTTCGTTCGATGACGTCGTCGGACGTGATCATGCCGGGCGACGAGCACCGCGACGAGGTCGTCGGGCTGATGCGGGTCGCGTTCAACATGGGGGCGAGCTCCCTGGCCGAACGCGCGGCGTGGCTGCCGGTGGAGAAGATGCGATGCGTGCTCGAGGGCGATCGCATCGTCGCCGCGGCCGGCGCGAGGGACTTCCGACAGTGGTGGGGCGGGCGCGAGCTCGAGATGAGCGGGATCTGGGGCGTGGTCACGCTGCCCGAACACCGAGGCGGTGGCCTTGCGACGCGAGCCGTCACCGAGCTGCTCGACGCTGCGCGTGCGCGCGGTCAAACGCTGAGTGTCCTGTACCCCGCGACGCAGCGCCCGTACAGAGGAATGGGGTACGAGCTCGCCGGAACGATGACGCGCCACGCCGTCGCGCTCGACGACCTCCCGCGCGGCGCATCCGGGCCGCTGACGGTCGAGGAGTACACGCCCGAACGGGATCTCGACGCCGTGCGCGCGTGCTACCGCGCGTCGGTATCGAGCGACCCGGGGCCGATCGACTCCGACGAGGACGATTGGTGGCCGTCGCGGATCCTCGGGCGATGGTTCAGCGACGACGTGCAGCGGACGGTCGTGGCCCGCGGCGCTTCCGGGATCGAGGGCTACGCGTCGTTCACGTTCGGCTCCGATGCCAACGGGCCGCTCGAGTTCGAATACGCGATCAACTGCCGGCACCTCGTGGCGACCTCGGTGAGGGGGTGGGCGTCGCTGCTCTCGTACTTGCGCGGGTACCGCGGCCTGGGGCAGACGCTGCGGCTCACCGGTCCCCCTGCGCACCCGCTCGCGTTGCTGGTCGAGGAGCAACGGGTGCGGCCCGTGTGGTCGTTCCGGTGGATGCTGCGGCTGCTCGACGTTCCGGCGGCGCTCTCGGGCCGGGGCTACCCGCCGGTGACCGAGGAACTCGTCCTGTCCGTGGAGGATGCCCTGTTCCCCGAGAACCGCGGGCCGTGGCGGGTCGTCGCGAAGGACGGGGAGGCGTCGGTCGAACCGGCTCCCGACGCCGGGCGTGTGCGGCCGATCCCGATCGGGACCCTCTCCTCGTTGTACAGCGGGTTCCTGTCGGCCCGGGACGCGGTGGCGTTCGGCTTGATTGACGAGGCGGCGGCACCGGGGTTGGCTCGGCTGTTCGGCGGACCGGCCCCCTGGATGCACGACTTCTTCTAGAGCTGCCGGCGAGGTAGGGCACGGCCGACGGGGCGATACCGAAAGAGGTATCACCCGCCGCGCACAAACTCACCGGGTCGATCAGACTTACGGTTCGACGATCTGTCTGACGGGACCCTCGGGCGATCGCCCGGGGTTTCGCGCACCCGGCGGCGTCCGGCTCGGTCGCACCGATCACGACGCGGGCCAAGGTTCAGCGGTCGACTACGCGCTCGGCGATCTGCACGGCGTTGAGAGCGGCGCCCTTTCGGAGGTTGTCGCCACACGCGAACAGCAGCAGCTCGTCGTAGTGGCCCTCGGGCTGGCGGATCCGGCCGACGAGCACGTCGTCGATCCCGGCGGCCTCGAGCGGGCTCGGATAGATCTCGTTTGCCGGATCGTCGCGGAGCTCAACACCCTCGGCGCCTGAGAGCGCCCCCCGTGCCTCGGCCACCGACACCGGCCGGTCGAACGTCGCATGCAGGCTCACGCTGTGGCCGACCGCCACCGGCACCCGGACGCACGTCGCCGAGATGTCGAGCTCGGGCAGCGACAGGATCCGCTTCGCCTCGCGCTGCACCTTGATCTCCTCGAACGTGAACCCGTTCTCCTCATCGAACACGTCGATCTTGGCGACGACGTTGTACGCGATCGTCTTGCCGATCACCTCCCCCACGGGCAGCGCGTCGAGATCGGGGTGCGCGAGGTCGTCCTCCATCCCGTGGAGCTTCTCGATCTGCTCGGCCAGCTCTCGGACGCCCTTCGCGCCGGCGCCCGAGACCGACTGGTACGAGGACAGGCTCACGGTTCGCAGGCCGGCGGCCCGGTGCAACGGCGTGAGCGCCATCAGCGCGGTGATGATCGTGCAGTTCGGCACCGCGTACACCTTTGCGCCGCGCTCGAGGGCTTCGGGGTTGACCTCGGGGATCACGAGCTCGGCCCACGGCTCCATCCGGAACGCGCTCGAGTTGTCGACCACGATCGTGCCGGCCTCGGCGGCCCCCGGCACCCAGGTCTGGGCGATCGCGCTCCCGCAGCTCGACAGGGCGAGGTCCACACCTTCGAGCGCCTCCGGCGTGAGCAGGCCGACGGTGTGCTCGCGGTCGCGGAACCGAAGGCGGGTGCCCGCGGTGCGCTCCGAGGCGAGCAGGACCAGCTCGTCCAGCGGGACGTCGCGCTCCTCGAGGATCCCGAGCATCGTTCGGCCGACCGCACCGGTTGCACCCACGATCGCGACACGCATGCCGCTCATGGTACCGGCGGACCTGGCGTGACCCTGCCCGCCGGGGGTACGTTCGAAGCGTCGAGTGGCTGAGGAGGTTTAGCGATGGGAGACATGGACGTGGTCGAGGAGCTCGAGACGCGGGCCAGCCATCACCACGAGGCGGCGGTGCACGATCACAAGCACTTCCACGTGACCCACTACCTGCATCGGGGCGAGAACTGGGGGCACCTGCTGTCCACCCACGTGCACGAGCACAACCATCCCGAGCTGGAGCACGTGCACATCCCGCACGAGGACGTCGAGAAGGAGCACCGGCGCGAGGGACACATCCACGACCACGCCCGGCCCGCCGACTCCCCCGCCTGAGCCGCCTGGGCAATCCGACCGCCGTAGCATCGGACACGTGCCGAACGAGCCGCAAACACCCTCATCCTCGCCCGAGACCAGCCTGAGCTATCGGGGCGAGCTCGTCCGCCTGGCCGCGATCGACCCCGAGGCGGACGCGGAGACCTTCGCCGCGTGGTTCGACGACCCGGTGAGCACGCGGCTGGCGGGGTTCCGGCCGGTGTGGCCGATGAACCGGGCGAGCGCGCAGGAGAGGCTCGAGGAGTGGGTGAAGGCGTCTCCCGGCGCGATCAACTTCGCGGCGCGCACGATCGCCGACGACCGCCTCGTCGGCGGCATCGGACTCATGGACATCAACCATCCCGACGGGAACGCGCAGCTCGGCCTGTCGGTCTACCAGCAGGACGACTGGGGTCGCGGCTACGGCGGGGAGATGATCGTCCTCGCGCTCCGCTACGCGTTCAACGAGCTCAACCTGCACCGCCTGTGGCTCACGACGAGCGCCTTCAACGAACGCGCGCTCAAGCTGTACGAGACGATAGGGTTCCGCCACGAGGGACGCGGGCGCGAACACATCCTGCTCGACGGCACGCGGTGGGACATCGTCTACATGGGGATCCTGCGGGACGAGTTCCTCGGCTGAACCGCGGGCGGGGGCCGGCTACGCGAACTCCCAGGAATCGAGCATGTCCCGGAACACCACCGCGCTCGTGTCGAACCCGTCCTGGAGATCGTTCAGCGTGACCCGCCAGCCGACGTCGTCGCTCACCGTGACGACCTCACGCATGAGGAAGTTGTCGCCGCCCCCGGACTCGACCGAGACGTCCCACTGCAATGCGTCGGCGCCGTCCAGCCTCGTCTCGCTCACCGGCCCCGGCGTGAGGCCCGCGTCCTCGTCGCGCCGACGGACGAACTCCGACCATTGGTCGAGCTCGGCCCCGGTCTCCAGGTCGACGGCCTCGACCACCACGGTCGCCGAACCCGTCGGCGGGGCGAACTGGTCGAGCGTCACGTCGGCGCCGAACTGCGCCGGACCCGCCTCCCAGCCGCTGGGGACCAACAGGCAGTAGCCGAAGTTCTCCGACTCGAAGTTCGTGTCCCCGCACGGGTCGGGTCGCAGCACGAAGAACGCGCCAACGACCACCGCCCCGCCGAGAAGCAGGCCGAGGACGATCAGCGGCCGCCATTTCGAGGGCTGGGGGGGCTTGCGCATCTCGATCGGTGCGCGCTCGCCGGGCTCGCGGCGGGGGAGGAGGGCGACGGCGTCGGGGGTGAGCGAGGATCCACACTTCTGGCAGATCGCCCGTCCCTCCTCGTTCACCTCGCGACAGGTCGGGCAGACGACCAACCTCAGGCCTCCTCGCCCAGCGTCCCGCCGTCCAGACCGAACCGCTGGTGGACGGCGCGGACGGCGCGGTCGGCGTCCCCGGCCCGGATCACGCAGGAGATGCGGATCGACGAGGTCGAGATCATGTCGATGTTGATGCCCTCGGCCGCGAGCGCGTCGAACATGTCGGCCGCCACCCCGGGATTGCTCTTGATCCCGGCGCCGACGAGCGAGAGCTTCGCGATCGCGTCGTCGGTCTCGTAGCGGAGGGCGCCGACGTCGGTCACGATGCCCTCGAGCACCGCGTCGAGGCGATGCAGATCGGCGCGCGGGATCGTGAAGCTCAGGTCGGTGCGGCCGTCGTGCGAGACGTTCTGCACGATCATGTCGACGTGGATGCCCTCGGCGGCGACCGCCTTGAAGATCGCGGCAGCGATGCCGGGGCGGTCCGGGACCTCGTTGAGGGTGACCTTGGCCTCCTCGACGTCCAGGGCGACGCCGCGGATCAGCGCGCTCTCGAGCATCCCGGTGGAACCCTCCTCGCCTTCGCCGCCTTCGGAAACCCACGTGCCCGGCTGCTCACCCAGGGAATTCCGAACGTGGATCCGGACGCCGTGGCGTCGAGCGTACTCCACGCACCGCAGCTGGAGGACCCTCGCGCCGGCGGCGGCGAGCTCGAGCATCTCCTCGTAGGAGATGTGGTCGATCCTGCGGGCCCCGGGATGGGTTCGGGGGTCGGCGGTGAAGACGCCGTCGACGTCGGTGTAGATCTCGCACACGTCCGCCCCGAGGGCGGCCGCCATCGCGACCGCGGTCGTGTCCGAACCCCCACGCCCGAGCGTCGTGATGTCGTACTCGGTCGACAGGCCCTGGAACCCGGCCAGGATCACGACGTTGCCGGCGTCGAGGGACTCCTTGATCCGGGTGGGGCGGATCTCGACGATCCGGGCCTTGCCGTGCTGGGTATCGGTGATGATCCCGGCCTGGGAGCCGGTGTACGAGGCGGCCCGGCAACCGCGGGCGTTGACGGCGATCGCGAGGAGGGACATCGCGATGCGCTCGCCCGCCGTGAGGAGCATGTCGAGCTCGCGCGGCTCGGGGACGGGAGTGATGTCCGACGCCTTGTCGAGGAGGTCGTCCGTGGTCTCGCCCATGGCCGAGACCACGACGACCACGTCCTGGCCCCGCTCGCGGGCGCGGACGATCCGGTCCGCGACGCCGCGGATGCGGTCCGTGTCGCCGACCGAGGTCCCGCCGTATTTCTGCACGACGATGGGCATGCCGGGAGGGTAGCAGTGGGGGTTCGGCCGGCCAGGTTGGTGTGGGTTGGGTTGGTAGGAGGGCACCGGGTCGCTCGAGGCGGACCGTCAGGGTTCTGTCTGTCAGAACGCTGACGCGGGTGGCAGCGCGAGCACGCCCGGCGTCAGGGTGCTGCCTGAAAGAACCCTGTCGGACCGCTCGCGGCCAGCCGACCCATCCCGACTTGCCGTCCCCTCCAGACAGACCACCATCCACCTGTCACTGCCTCGAGTTAGGAATCGCATGGTGGACGCGCAGGCACCCTCCGGCCGGCGCCTGATCGACGCGGAGCGCCGCGTCCACCGCATCCTGCGAGCTCGCTTCACCGCCGCCTTACTCGAGCTCGGCGTCTCCTTCGCCCAGTTCGAGGTGATGGAGCTCCTGCACGAGGCCAGGAAGCTGCAT
>DAIOFZ010000134.1:0-6025 GCA_036745475.1 Actinomycetota bacterium
GCACGACCCGGACGAGCGGTACGGCGGTCGGCACAGCCGAAGCCTAGCGAGCCGAGCGGGTCAGGCGGATCCGGTGGGTCAGGTGGCGTGCCTGAGGGCGTGCTCGAAATCCTGGTCGCCCTCGGGCGGATCGCGCTCCACCATGTCGACGAAGACGCGAACGATCTCGGGGTCGAACTGGGTCCCGGCGCCGCTCTCGAGCTCGGCGAGGGCGCGTTCGGGGCCGATCGAGCCACGGTACGGACGGTCGCTCGTCATCGCGTCGAACGAGTCGGCCACGGCGAAGACGCGCGCGCCGAGCGGGATCGATTCGGACGCCAGGCCGTCGGGGTAGCCGGTCCCGTCGAACCACTCGTGGTGATGGCGGATCAGCTCGACGGTGTCGGACAGGAACGCGATCGGCGCGACGATCTGGGCACCGATGATCGGGTGGTTGCGCATCACCGTCCATTCGTCGATCGAGAGCGGACCCGCCTTGCACAGGATGTGTTCGGGGATCCCGACCTTGCCGATGTCGTGGAGGAAGAAGCCGTACCCCAGGGTCGGCGAGCGCGCCAGCTCGGGGTCGACGCGCCGCGCGAGCGCGAGCCCGAACACCTGGGTTCGATCCAGGTGACCGCGGGTCGTCTGGTCCTTGGCTTCGATGACGATCGCGAGGCTCTTCATCGTGGCGAGGTAGGTGTCCTGCAGGCTCTGCAGGACCATCTCGAGCTCGGCGTTGCGGGAGCGTTCGAGGCGGTAGAGCTCCCCGAGCTCCCGGGCGAAGACGATGAGCTGCCCCTGGACGGTCGGCAGCTCGGGGTCCGTCTGGACCCCGGGGCCGTGCCCGGGAAGGTCTCGTTCGCTCATCGGTCGGGGCCGCACGTTAGCGCGCGGTGGCGCGCGAGTCGGGGGAGAGCGTGCCGGTTGGGCGGAAGCGGGTCCATAGGGCTCGCGGCCCAAATCGCCTGGTCCGCCGCGCTCCCCCACGGCGGGATGGCATGTCGGACAGCGGGGACCCATCGGCGCCCCCACCCGGCCGACAGGCCTCCGACGCAACCGCTCGGGCGGGTGGGTCAGGACGGGCGGGCGGTTAGGACGGGCGGGGGGGTAAGGACGGGTGGGCGGGTCACGAAAGGACGAGCGAGGGGTCGTCCCGATACCGACGCTTGAGCTCTTCCTGCAGGGCGTCCATCACCTGGAGCACGTCGCTGCGAGCCTGGGACACCTCGTGTTCCTCGCCGACCAGGAGGTCCACGGCGGCGGCCAGGCGTTCGTCGTCGAGCGTGCCCGGGTCGGAGATCTCTGCGTCGGCGACCAGCCGCTCGACCCGCCGGCGGGCAAGGAGCATCTCCTCCTCGGGCAGACCGACCTTGACCGCCTCGCCCCGCGACGGTCCCTGGCCCTCCGAGGACAGGATCGTCGAGAGCTGATCGACGAGGCTGCCTACCTCACCACCGCTCCCGCGGCGCTCGATCTCCGCCCTGAGGATCTCGGCGCGCCCCTGGACGAGCCGGCGAAGGAGCGACAGATATTCGCGCTCCGCGTAGCACTCGTCGCGGCGCGCCCGAAGGTCATCCAGCGAGAGCCCGTCCAGGCCCTCGACGAACTCGGGAGTGCGGATCCGGTCGATCCGTCGGTGCCCGCCCTGCTCGTTCATGAGGACGCATCGTAGCGCGCCGGACCTTCGGGCACACGGGAGCGCGCTAGCGCTCGCGCATCGCCTCGATCAGGATGTCGGCCACTTCGGGCCGGCTGAACTCGGCGGGGGGGCGTTCGCCGGCGCGAAGCATCTCGCGCACCTTGGTGCCCGACAGCGACACCCGCGACGCCTCACCGTGCGGGCAGGTCTTCGGCGATGCCATCCCCTCGCACGCGTTGCACCAGAACGAGTGCTCGAACATCAACGGCGTGATGCCCAGCTCATCCGGCTCGAACTCCTCGAAGATCCGCTGGGCGTCGTAGGTCCCGTAGTACGACCCGACGCCCGCGTGGTCACGGCCGACGATGAAATGCGTGCAGCCGTAATTCTTGCGGCAGATCGCGTGCCAGATCGCCTCGCGCGGCCCGGCGTAGCGCATCGCGGCGGGGAACACCGACACCATCGCGCGATCCTTCGGGTAGTAGCCCTCGAACAGCGCCTCGTAGCACCGCATCCGCACGTCGGCCGGAACATCGTCTCCTTTCGTGGCTCCGACCAGGGGGTGCACGAGGAGCCCATCGACGATCTCGAGCGCGCACTTCTGCAGGTACTCGTGCGCACGGTGGATCGGGTTCCTGGTCTGGAAGCCCACCACGGTCCTCCAGCCTCGCTCGGCGAACGCGGCCCGCGTCTGCGCGGGCGTGAGCCGGTACGCAAGGAAGTCGTCGTGCTCGGGCAGCGCGAGCGCGCGAACCGTGCCGGCGAGGCAGAAGTCGCCCGCGTCGTGGAGCGCCTGCACGCCCGGGTGCTCGAGGTCCTCGGTCGCGTAGACGCCCAGCGCCTCCTTCTGGCGGTCGCGCTTGAAGACCTCGGCGACGTCGAGGACGGCGATCGGGTCGCCCCCCTCCCACGGCAGAAGGGCGACCGAGCTCCCCGCGCCGATCCGTTTGACGTCGTCGTCGGTGAGGGACAACGTGACCGGGATCGTCCAGGCCAGGCCGCTCGACAGGTGCATCGTCTCCAGGATGGAGAGGTAGTCGGCCTCGCCGACGAACCCCGTCAGCGGGGACAGGGCCCCGACGGCGAGCATCTCCAGGTCGGAGAGCTCGCGGGCGTTGACCACCAGCTTGGGGAGGTGGTCCGCCTCGGCTCGGGTGGCTTCTCTCAGAGCTTCGGGGACGAGCAGGTCGACGAGATCGCCACCGTGCGGGGCGATCGTCGTGTCGTCGGGCATGCGCATCAACCTTTCGTCGCGATGAACGGCCCACAGGATAGCCGCGGCCGAACGCTCCCGAGCCCGGACCTATACTCCGTGCACCCGACACCGGTGGTCCCTCATGCCCGAGACCCTGCTCTCCGACGAAGCGCTCGATGCGCTGAACGCCCGCCTCGAGCAGGCGCATCCTCGCGAGATCGTGCGTTGGGCGCTGGAGGAGTCGGGGTTGCGCGAGATCGCGCTCGCCTCGGCGTTCCAGGCGGAGGGTACCTGCGTCATGCACATGGCGACGCAGATCCGGCCCGACGTGCCCGTGCTGTTCCTCGAGACCGGGTTCCACTTCGAGGAGACGCTCGCGTTCAAACGGCGGTTGACCGAGCTCCTGGACCTGAACGTGGTCGAGCTCATCGGCGCGTACAGCCCCACGACGCAGCGCGAGGCATTCGGCCCCCGCCTGTACGAGCGCCACCCGGAACGGTGCTGCGACATCAACAAGGTGCGGCCGATGCTCGCGGCGCTTCGCGGCCGCGAGGCGTGGATCACCGCATTCCGACGCGATTCGTCACCGACTCGGGCCATGGCCCCGATCCTCGACCGCTACGAGCTCGAACCGGGCAGCTGGATCATCAAGGTGAACCCGGTCGCCACGTGGACGCGCCGCGACACCTGGTCGTACCTGCGGGAGCACGGGCTCCCCCACAACCCGCTGTACGACCTCGGGTACGCGTCGATCGGTTGCGCGCCGTGCACCCGGCTCTCGCTCCCGGGCGAACACGAGCGTGAGGGCAGGTGGGCCGGGCTGTCGAAATGGGAGTGCGGGATCCAGGTGCGCGACGGCGGGTCCGAACAGGGCGCGAGCGCGGACGGTGCGGAGTCGGCGGCGAAGGGCTAGGCCACGACCCAGAGCGCCTCGGGTGCGAGGTCGACCTCCAGACGCCGGTGATCCCCGAGCGAGTCCCCGTCGACCTGGACCGGGAACGGCGTCTGGGACGTGACCAGCACGTGGCGTGCGTCGTGGACGTAGTCGATGTCACGCCCGTGGACGTGGCGTGCCGAGCCGAACACCTGCCACGCGATCCTCGGGACGCTTCGGCGAGCCAGCTTTCGGACCGAGAGCACGTCCAGACCTGAGTCCAGCGATGCCTCCGGCGTCATCCTGATCCCCCGATCCCGGTAGTACGTGTAGGGATCGGTCCGTCCCACCATCGCCGACAGGGACGGGAGCGGCGGCCCGTCGTCGATCCGCACCTCCAGGTCGGCGGAGCGGCCCGCGTAGCTCACCAGCAGCTCTCGCGCCACGGCGCGGAACGCGGCCCGGTCGAACTTCGACTTGGTCTTGGGGAACCGTTGATCGAGGCGGCGCATCGCCGCGGCGTCCACGCCCGCCCCGCAATTGACGGCGAAGTACCGGCCGTCCGCCACCCCGAGCGAGAGCTTGAACGCTTGGTCGTCCAGCGCCCTCGCGATCAGAACGCCGGTGGCCTCGACCGGGTCGAGCGGCAGACCGAGGGCCCGCACCAGGATGTTGGTCGCGCCACCCGGCAGCACGCCCAACGCGCTCTCGGTGCCGGCGAGTGCGTTGACGGCCTCGTTGATCGTCCCGTCGCCCGAGAACACGACCACCAGATCGACGCCCTCGTCCACCGCCTGCGCCGCGAGTTCAGAGGCGTGGCCGCGCTCCTTGGTCTCGGCGACCTCCAGCCGGAAGTCGGCCGAGAGCGCCTTCTCGATCACGGCCAGCACGGGCTTGGACATCGTGCGGGCCACCGGATTCACGACGAGCAGGAGGCGTTGGAAGCGCATCGACATGCGGGCAGTATCTCAGGGTCGGCCCGGTTGCCGATAGCCCCCCGAGACCGGGGGCAGCAGGGCCACCTCCTGGCCCTCGGTGAGCCGGGTCGCGAGGTCGGCACGTTCGCCGCCCACCACGGCCGAGCCCACCCGGGCGATCGCTTCGAACCGCTCGCCGTATCGGGCGCAGAGCGCCTGGACGACCTCGCCGACGGTGTCCCCCTCGGCCTCGACCGAGGAGGAGCCCGCCAGCTCACGGAGCGCCGCGAACAGCCGAACGGTCACGCGTGGCATCGCGACGCAAGGCTATCGCCGCGGCGAGCCCGCTTGTACGCTCGTTGGGCCGTGATCCGCGTCGTGATGCTCACCGATCGCTCGCCGGCGGAGGTACTGCCAGCCGCCCCGATCCTGCTGCTCGATCTCAAGGTCGAGCACCTCTCGGTGGCGGTGGTCGGGGAGGCGCTCGCGCTCGGCACCGAGGCGGTGCTGGTGGATGCGGCCGAGAACCCCGGCCAGGGGCACGTCGTGCTCCGCGCGCTACGCGAGCGGGATGCGAGGATCCCGATCCTCGCGGTGATCGAACGCCGCGACGTCGAGCGCTTCCACTGGGAAGAGGTCGCGGACGAGGTCCTGTTCCCGGGCGCCCCCGAGGGCGAGATCCGCCTGCGGTTCGCCATCACGAGGCGGCGAACCGGGGCGGTGGAGGAGACCACGATCCGGCTCGGGCCGATCGCGCTCGACGCCGGCACGTATCGGGTGAGCATCGAGGGCGCACCGCTGGATCTGACGTTCAAGGAGTTCGAGCTGCTGCGGTACCTCGCCGAACGCCGGGGGCGGGTCTTCACCCGGCCGGCGCTGCTCCGGGAGGTCTGGGGCTACGACTTCTACGGTGGCACGCGGACGGTCGACGTCCACGTCCGCCGGCTTCGCGCGAAGCTCGGCCCCGCGCACGAGGGCCTGATCGAGACCGTGCGCGGCGTCGGGTACCGCGCCGCGGACGTCTAGGCCCTCGCCCTTCGTTTGAGGGACCGGCCTCGGAGGTAAGGTCCGGTCGTGACCGCTACCGCCGAACTCGGGCAGCTGCTCGACGCGCTGGGTGATGCCATCGAACGTGGCGCGGACCAGGGCCGCGTGTTCCTCGCCTCGCCCGCGGGCCGACGGGTCCGTTCACTCACCGCGAGCGGGCTCCTGCTCGCTACCCCGATGATCCTTCGCCATCCGTTCTTCCGGACCCCGCTCGGCCGGGTGATCGAGATCGGGGGCGCGGCCGCGCTCATCGCCAAGGGCGCCGCGATCATCCGCGAGTGGGAGCCGGCGCCGGGCGGCGTCGCCACGGGGTCCGGTTAGCCCGGGCGGATACGCCCCAGCCGACCGTTCCCGTCCCGTAACGCAGAGTT
>DAIOFZ010000135.1:0-6023 GCA_036745475.1 Actinomycetota bacterium
TCGAGACGATCGGCAGGTAGAGGCGTCGCTGGAGCGGGTTGTGTTCCCGAACAGCCATCGCAGCCAGTCTAGCCTGCGACCTCGCTTGCGACGCTCGTGATCGATGCGGCTCGCGTGGCTCCCGTGTGTGCGTGCTCGGCTAGAACCGAGCGAGCTCGAGCATCCGCTCGCCGATCTCGTCGGCGTTGAGCATGAACGCGTGCTCGAGGTTGCTCGCGAAGCCCATCGCGGGGACGTCCGGGCCTCCGATCCGCACGATCGGCCCGTCGAGGTCGAACATCGCCTCCTCGGCGATCGTCGCCGCGATCTCGGCCCCGGCCCCGTAGGTCCGGTTGTCCTCGTAGACGACCATCGCCTTGCCCGTCTTCCTGACCGAGGTGAGGATGGTCTCCTTGTCGAGCGGGCTGATCGTCCGAACGTCTACCACTTCGACCGAGACCCCCGTCTCGTCCTGGAGCCGGGAGGCGGCCTCCAGGCACAAATGCAGGGAAAGGCCGTAGGCGACCGCGGTCAGGTCCTCACCCTCGCGCTTCACGTCCGCCGTGCCGAGCGGCACCTCGAACGGCTCGTCGGGAACCTCACCCTTGATCAGCCGGTAGGTGCGCTTGTGCTCGAGGAACAGGACCGGGTCCGGGTCCCTGATGGCCGCCCGCAGCATCCCGGACGCGTCGTACGGCGTCCCGGGGACGACGACCTTCAGGCCGGGGATGTGGCCATACGTGGCCTCGATCGACTGGGAGTGGTACAGCGCGCCGTGCACGCCGCCTCCCCACGGCGCCCGGACGACCATCGGCAGACCGAAGTCCCCGTTGCTGCGGTACCGCATCCTCGCGACCTCGGAGACCATCTGATCGTACGCGGGGTGGATGAAGTCGGCGAACTCGATCTCGGCGATCGGCAGGAGCCCGTGAAGGGCCATGCCCACCGCGATCCCGATGATCCCGGCTTCGGCGAGCGGCGTGTCGATCACTCGCCGATCGCCGAACTCGTCGAGGAACCCCTGCGTCACGCGGAAGACCCCGCCGCGCGTCGCGATGTCCTCGCCGAGCACCACGACGCGCTCGTTCGCGGCCATCTCGTCGTGCAGGGTGTCGTGGATCGCCGTGACGACGTTCTTCTGGGTCACTCGCCGTCTCGTTCGGAGAACACGTGCCGACCGAGGGTGGACGGATCGGGGTCGGCCGCGTTCCAGGCCTGATCGATCTGGGTGTCGACGTCCGCCTTGGTTTCGGCCCACAGGGCGTCGATCTGTTCGGCATCCAGGATGCCGAGGTCGGTGAGCGTCTCGGCGAAGTGGGTGATCGGATCGCGCTCCTTGGCGTGTTGGACTTCCTCGCGCGACCGGTACGACCGGTCGTCGTCGTCCGAGGTGTGCGGGAAGAACCGGTAGGTCTTTGCCTCGATCAGGGTCGGTCCCTCGCCCGCCCGGGCGCGATCGACCGCGGTCTTCATCGCCGCGAACGAGGCGAGGACGTCGTTCCCGTCCACGACGACGCCCGGGAACCCGTAGCCGGCCGCACGGTCGGCGACGTTGTCGATCGCCATCTGCAGCGGTTGTCCAACGCTGATCGCGTAGTAGTTGTTCTCGCACACGAAGACCACGGGTAGCTTGTGGATCCCGGCGAAGTTCAGGCCCTCGTGCCAGGCGCCCGCGCTGGTCGCCCCCTCGCCGAACCAGCAGCCGACCACGGCGTCCTCGCCCCGGTACTTCGCGGCGTACGCGATGCCCGCGGCGTGCGGGACCTGCGTCGCGATGGGGGAGGAGTGGCTGATGATCCCCAGCCGGCGCGAACCCCAATGGCTTGGCATCTGGCGGCCGCCCGAGGAGGGATCCTCGGCCTTGGCGAACAGGCCGAGGAAGATCTCGTACGGGGTCATCCCTGCGATGAGGACGATCGCGACGTCGCGGTAGTAGGGGACCCAGATGTCCTGCCCCGGTCGCAGGGGCCACCCCGTGCCGACCTGGCATCCCTCGTGGCCCGAGACCGGGACGACGAACGGCGCCTTTCCCTGACGGTTGAGACGGAATGCGGCCTCGTCGATGAGCCTCGCCGTCACCATCGTGCGATACATGGAGCGGAGGTCCTCGGACGTGAGGCCGAGGGCCTCGTGCGACGGTTCCGTCGTGACTCGGGTCGCCACACGGCGAGTCTAGCATCGGCCCCGCGTGATCCCGTGGCCGCCGGAGTTCCTCGCCTCGCGCATCGATGGCTCGGATCGCTCGTGATCGTGTCGGCCGGAACACCGCCCGCAGGGCGATAGGCCCGGGGTCGGCATGCGGTTCCCCCTCATATACCCCCCCTGGGTATAGTGGCTGGGTCGCCGCCACGGGAGGAACGCCATGTACGGGTACACGATGAACAAGAAGGCGGTCTCGGACCGCCTCCGGCGGATCGAGGGTCAGGTACGCGGGATCCAACGGATGGTCGATGAGGATCAGTACTGCATCGACATCCTGACGCAGGTGAACTCGGCCACCTCGGCGCTCAAGTCGGTCGGCATGGGCGTGCTCGACGATCACGTGCGTCACTGCGTCAGGGAGAGCGTCGAGAGCGGCTACGGCGAGGAGAAGCTCGAGGAGCTCCTGACCGCGGTCGCGCGGTTCGCGGGGAAGTAGCCGTGCTCGCGTCGGTGCTGTCACCGATCGCGGAGGCGCTCGACTTCGCCTTCGCGATGACGTGGGAGATCCTGTGGGCGCTGGTCCTGGGGTTCGCGCTGTCCGCGGTCGTGCAGGCAGTGATCTCCAGGGGCGAGATGGGCCGCCTGTTGCCCGACGACTCGCCGAGGTCGCTCGCGATCGCCTGTGGGCTGGGTGCGGCGTCGTCCTCGTGCTCGTACGCAGCGGTCGCGCTCGCGCGCTCGATCTTCCGCAAGGGCGCCGATTTCTCAGCGGCGATGGCGTTCGAGTTCGCATCGACCAACCTCGTGATCGAGCTCGGGATCCTGCTCGCGGTACTCCTCGGCTGGCAGTTCACGCTGGCCGAGTTCGTGGGCGGCCCGATCATGATCGTGATCCTCGCCTTGCTGTTCCGCGCGTTCCTGCGGCCCGAACTCGTCGAGCTCGCTCGGCGGCAGGCCGATAGGGGCGTGCCGGGCGTGATGGAAGGTCACGCCGAGATGGACATGTCCGTCGGCGGGGGATCGATCCTGTCCAGGGTGCGTTCGCGGCAGGGGTTCACGGCGATCAGCCACTACTACGTGACGGATTGGGCGTCGATCTGGAAGGACATCGCGCTCGGTCTCCTGATCGCGGGCGCGCTCGCGGCCTGGGTGCCCGAGTCGTTCTGGCAGGGCTTCTTCCTGGTGGATCACCCCCTGCTCTCGAAGATCTGGGGGCCGATGATCGGCCCGGTCGTAGCGATGCTCTCGTTCGTGTGCTCGATCGGGAACGTCCCGCTCGCGGCGGTCCTGTGGAACGGTGGGATCAGCTTCGGCGGTGTCGCTGCGTTCATCTTCGCCGACCTGATCATCCTGCCGATCCTCAACATCTACCGGAAGTACTACGGACGCCGGATGTCCCTGTTCCTGCTCGCGACGTTCTACACCTCGATGGTCGCCGCCGGGCTGGTCGTGGAGGTGCTCTTCCAGGCGCTCGGGCTCGTACCCGACGACCGGAACGCGAAGGTGATCGAGGCGAACGTGACCTGGAACTACACGACGTTCCTCAACATCGTCTTCCTGGCGCTGTCCGCCGTGCTCGTCGTGCGGTTCCTGCGCACCGGCGGCCCGCAGATGCTGCGGATGATGAAGGCGCCGCCGACCTGGCATCCAGACGCCCACGCCGACCACGCCGACCACGCCGACCACGCCGACCACGCCGAACGCCCGTCGCGAGCGACCGCTTCGGACGAGGGCTACGCCTGTCCGATGCACCCGGAGATCCGCGGGGGGCCCGATGATCGCTGCCCGAGATGCGGGATGCGGCTCGAGCGGCGAGACGATTCGACCCGAAGCTGACTACTCTGGGGTGGAGATGCAGGAACAGGTGACCGAATCCGGCCCCGTCGTCGTCGAGGCGACCGACCAGAATTTCCTCGAGACCGTGATCGAGGAGTCGAAGAAGCGCCCCGTGGTCGTCGACCTGTGGGCGTCGTGGTGCGGACCCTGTCGGACGCTCGGTCCGATCCTGGAGAGGGTCGCCGGCGAACGCGGGGGTGCATTCCTGCTCGCCAAGCTCGACGTGGATGCCAACCCGTACACGGCGGGCCAGTTCGGCGTCCAGAGCATCCCGACGGTGGTGGCGTTCCGCGACGGACAGCCGATCGACGGCTTCGTCGGCGCGATCCCCGAGCCGATGGTGAACGAGTTCGTCGACAGGCTCATGCCCACCGAGGCCGAGCTGGAGGCGGAGGAGGCGCTCGAGGAGGAGCTCGAGGGGCACCTGGACGACGCCGAGCAGAAGTACCGCGAGGCGCTCGAGGTCGACCCCACCAACCGGGACGCGCGGGTCGGGCTCTCCCGGATCTACGCCGAGACCGGACGCGAGGACCAGGCGCGCGAGACGCTCGCGCCCGTCCTGCCCGACCCCGAGGCCGAGCGCATCCTCGCGATGCTCGAGGTCCGCGACTGGGCGAAGCTGACCGAACCGGGGACACTCGCTTCCGCGAAGCGGCTGGCCGCACGGGGGAGCTGGCGCCAGGCGCTCGACGCGATGCTCGGCGACCTCACCGACGACCCGGACGCCCGCCAGGCCATGCTCGAGGTCTTCACGGTGCTGGGCGAGGACGACGAGATGGTCGCCGAGTACCGCCGCAAGCTCGCCACCGCGCTGTTCTGAGGCCTCGATGACCGGCGACGTCCACGACCGGATCCGCGACTACTGGGACCGCGACTCCGATACGTACGACGAGACGCGCTCGCATTCGATCTCGGATGCGCTCGAGGCCGCGGCGTGGCGGCAGGCGCTCGCGGATGCCCTCCCCAAACCCGGTTCGAAGGTGTTGGATGTCGGCGCGGGGACGGGGGCGCTCTCGCTGCTCGCCGCGGAGCTCGGCTACGAGGTGACGGCGCTCGACCTGTCATCCGGGATGCTCGGGAGGGCGGAGCTCAAGGCCAGGGAGCGCGGAATCGACGAGCGGATGCGGTTCGTCGTCGGCTCGGGGACCGAGGTGCCCGAGGGACCGTTCGACGCGGTGATGGAGCGGCACGTCCTGTGGACGTTGCCGGACCCGGTGCGTGCGCTCGCGCGGTGGCGCGAGGTGTCGAGCCGCCTCGTGCTGTTCGAAGGGGTCTGGGGCGAGGACGACCTCCGCAGGCGGGCGAAGGACCTCGCGGCGGAGTGGCTACGCCGGTTCATGCGCGTGCCGGACGACCACCACGCCCCCTACCCCGCGGAGGTGCTGGCCGAGCTGCCGCTCGCGCGACTGCCCTCCCCCGTCCCGCTGATCGACGCGGTCTACGAGGCCGGGTGGTCGGCGGTGCGCATCAGGCGCCTGCGCGACGTCGAGTGGGCGGCCAAGCTCCACGAGCCGTGGCCCCTCGGCTCGCTCGAACAGCGCCCCCGCTACACGCTCGTCGCCGACGCCTGACGGCGGCCTCCGGTCACCGTCGGCGGGTCCAGAACACGTCCGTGCGGTACCCGATCGCGATCTCGTCGCCGCCGAGGTCCGGGTCGGTCGCCATCAGCTCGTCGACCTCCGCACGGACGCGCGCGCGTTCGTCCTCGGACGCGGCCGCCACGTAGCTTACCGAGAGCACGCGATCGAGGAACGCATTGGGCGTCACGTGGTGAACGTGGTACGCGAGGCGGTGGTGCAGCGGCCCGAACAGCTCGCTCGCCTGGAACGCCTCCCGCCAGCGCCCCGATCGGTACCGGGGCGCGCCCTCGCCGGCCAGCGGGTCGAAGATCTCGGTCAGCCGCTCGGACCAGTCGCTCGCCTCGTCGCGAACGTTCCAGATCATCCCGAGGAGGCCGCCGGGCCGAAGGACACGGTGGATCTCGGGCAGCGCGCGTTCGCCGTCGAACCAATGGAACGACTGCGCCGCGATCACCGCGTCGGCCGAGGCATCTGGGGCGGGGATCT
>DAIOFZ010000136.1:0-6011 GCA_036745475.1 Actinomycetota bacterium
TCATCGATCATCGCGTGATCCCATCGGGCCCGGTCCTGGTCCTCGAGAAGGATCATCGCCCCGAGCGGATCGGTCCGGGCGTCGCGTCTCGAATGCTGCAGGAGCATCAGCGCGAGCAGGCCCCGGATCTCGGGTTCGTCGGGCATCAGCGTCACGACGAGGCGGGCCAGGCGGATCGCCTCGTCGCACAGGTCGGTTCGAACGAGGGGGCCGGTGGTTGCGGCGTACCCCTCGTTGAAGACCAGGTACAGGACGGCGAGCACGCCCGGGAGGCGTTCGGACAGGAACTCGGCGGGCGGGACGCGGTAGGGGATCGCCGCCTGACGGATCTTGCGCTTGGCGCGGACGAGGCGCTGGCCCATCGTGGGCTCGGGAACGAGGAAGGCGCGGGCGATCTCGCCGGTCGTGAGGCCGCCGAGGGTCTTCAGCGTCAACGCGACCCGCGCGTCCATCCGCAAGGCCGGGTGGCAGCACGTGAAGATCAGCCTCAGCCGGTCATCGGGGAACCCGCTCACGTCCGTCTCGTCTCCTCCGAGCGACTCGAGCGCCTCGACGACCCCGAGCTGCGCCGTCTTCTCACGCAGCGTCCGCTCACGCCGCAGCCGGTCGATCGCGCGATGACGCGCGGTCGTCGTGATCCACGCGCCGGGGTTGTCGGGGATCCCGCGTTCGGGCCAGACGCGCATCGCCTGCGCGAACGCCTCCTGCACCGCGTCTTCGGCCAGGTCGAAATCGCCAAGGACCCGGATCAGGGTCGCCACCGCACGACCCTGCTCGTTGCGGAACAGGCTGTCGATGACGACGGCGGTCGCGGTCCCTACGACGGGTGGCCCTCCTCGTCGAAGAGCATGACCGGCCGGATCTCGACCGAGCCCTCGGGCCCGACCGGCATCTTCGCGCTCGCCTCGATCGCCTCGTCCAGGCTCGGGCAGTCGACGAGGTAGAACCCGCCCAACTGCTCCTTGGTCTCGGCGAACGGTCCGTCGGTGGTGATCGCCTTGCCGTCCCGAACGCGAACCGTGGTGGCGTCGTGCGTCGGGTAGAGGGCCTCACCGGCGAGGTGGTACCCCTTGTCCTTCAGGTACTGCGTGTAGTCCCCCCACTCCTGCATGCTCTTGGCCATCTCGTCGGGAGAGGTGCTGCCCCCTTGCGACTCGTCGCCATAGATCAAGAAGATGTACTGCACGCCGTCCTCCTTTCTGTCCCTGGCCTGTCCCACGCCTGCCCGTGATCCACCGTGGCCGCTCGACGGCGCCGAGTGACCCGTCGGCCGGCTCCACCCTAACGACGAACGGGTTGGGCGCGATTCGACAGTGTTCGCGACGTTCACACCCGGAACGAGACGGCCTTCTCGGGCATGCCGAAGGCCTGGTCGGCGGCGCGGATCGCCATCCGGGCCAGGAACGAGTACCCCGTCTGTGTGAAGTGGACGCCGTCGGGAGCGCGTACCTCAACGAGGTCGCCGCGGTCGTTGCGGACGAACGCGGTGTACCCGCCGTCCCGGCCCTCGAACGGGGTCCAGGCGTCGACGTAGACGCCGAACGGATCCGCGGAGGCGGTGTCGCGGTAGATGTCGTTCACGCGGCGGTAGAAGTCCCAGCGCTGACGCTCCTCGACGATGGGGATCCCGACCCACACGACGTGGGTCCCGGCGCGGGTCGCCTCCCCCAGGAGGTTGGCCGCGCGTTCGCGGTACCCCTCGAGCCACCGGAGGCTCCCCACGGGGATCGCGGTTCCGTCGCGCGAGATCTGGGCCTGGCCGTCGTTGCTGCCGAGCAGCACGAACACGAGGTCCGGCCTGAACTCCTCGACGATCTGGCGCATGCCCGCCTGCCAGTTGAAGTAGTCCTCGCGCGAGAGCCCGGTCGACGGCCGGCCCAGGGACAGGACCCGAACGACGGAGGGGTTCATCCAGCGCTCGATCGCCGGGCCGAGGCCCTGGGAGAGCGAGTCGCCGATCACGGCCACTCGGAGCTTGTTCGAGCGCGTCGGCGCGCGCAGGGCGGGGGCGGCGGCCACCGCGGGTTCCTCCGCGCGCGTGGTCGGCTCCGACGTCTCGGAGGGATCGGGCGCGCCTCGGGGAGCGGACCCGGTGGCCTTGGACTCGATCTCGTCGGGGGGGAGGTCGAACGCGGGCAGGATCAGCTCGCCGCCGGGCGCCCCCTCGGGATCGCGCCCGAGCGCGCGCTCGACCGAGCTCGTCGCCCCGGACAGGAGCAGCCCGTCCGAGATCGCGACGAGCGGCCGCAGGAGCGCGAGCGCCGCCGAGCGCCGCGTCCCGACCGGTCCCGCCTCGGCGCTCCGTTGCAGCAGCGGCGCGGCGAGCAGCGCCCACAAGCACAGGCACACGACGATCGTCACGAAGACGTCCCGGGCGGAGGAGCGTGGCGGCTCGGGTGGTTCCGGCGCCCTCGCTTGCTCGAGGACCGCGATCGGCCGTCTCATCGTCTGCATCAGGGTCACCTCAGAACCGGAAGTAGATGAACGGGCTCACGCCCTGGGCCCCGAGCGTCGTGATCGCGAACAGGCACAGCGCGAGCGCGGCGCCCTGCGGCACCGGCCCGAGCCGTCCGAAGCTCTCGCGCAGCCCTGCCGCGGGATCGGCCGGGAGGTACTGGACACCGAGCGTCGCCGCGATCGTCAGGAGGACCAGGGGTGTGACGAGCGCCGTGGTGCCCGCCGCGCCGAGCCGGCCCAGGAGCTCGAACGCGCCTTCGATCGAGTCCGCGCGGAAGAACACCCAGCCGATGGACACCAGGTTGAACGTCACGAGCTGCTTGCGCGCGACGACCCACCGCGACGACCGTTCGACGATCCCGAGCGTCTCCGCGCGTCGCGACCGCCAGCGCCCGATCACCTGCCCGATGCCGTGGAACGCCCCCCACGCGACGAACGTCCACCCGGCCCCGTGCCACAACCCGCCGAGCAGCATCGTGATCATGATGTTCACGGCGGTGCGGGTCCGGCCGTGGCGGCTCCCGCCGAGCGGGATGTACAGGTAGTCGCGCAGCCAACGGGACAGCGTCATGTGCCAACGGCGCCAGAAGTCCCGCAGGGAGACCGCCGTGTACGGGCGGTCGAAGTTCGGGGGGAACTCGAAACCGAGCAGCAGCGCGACGCCGATCGCGATGTCGCTGTACGCGCTGAAGTCGGCGTAGATCACGATCGCGTACGCGTAGATCGCGATCAGGACCTCGAGCCCGCCGTGCGTGTTCGGCGCCCCGAACACGGGGTCCACGATCTGGCTCGCGAGGAAGCTCGAGATCACCATCTTCTTGAACAGTCCGCCGACGATCAGGAACGACGCTCGCGACACGTCGATCCTGCCCGCATCCCGGGGGCGGCGGATCTGCGGGATCAGCTCCTCGCTGCGGACGATCGGACCGGCGATCAGGTGTGGGAAGAACGCGAGGTACACCGAGACGTCGAGCCACCGCGACACGTGGATCTGGTACCGGGAGACGTCGACGACGTAGCTGATCGCCATGAACGTGTAGAACGAGATCCCGATCGGGAGCAGGACCTGGAGCAGAGGCAGCGGCGGGTGGAGCCCGAAGGACTCGAACGAGTTGGCGACGCTGAGCGCGAAGAACCCGTAGTACTTGAACCACGCGAGCGGGAGCAGGAGCACCGCGACGCTGACGAGTGTTCGGCGACGGCGCGCGCGATCGTGGTTCGTCCGTTCCACCCACAGCGCCGACGCCCAGGCCAGGGTGCTCACGAGCGCCAGGAGCCAGACGAGCCGGGGGTCCCACCACGCGTAGAAGACGTAGCTGGCGGCCAGGATGCACCACTTCCAGGCGGTTCGGTGCTGGTTCAGCAGCCAGGACAGGGCGAACACGACTGCCAGGAAGATCGCGAAATCGGTCGTCGGAAACAGCATCGTCGGTCACGGCGGCCGCACGGCCGCCCCTCGCTCAGACCGTGCCTCGGGCCATGGGGTACGGGACGAAGCTAGGCTAGCGAAGCGCCATGGCCGAATCACCGGATCCCCTGGATTTCTTGGACCTCGACCACCTCCTGGCCGACGAGGAGCGTGCGATCCGCGACACCGTCCGCGATTGGGTGCGCGAGCGCGTCCTCCCCGGTATCGAGACCTGGTTCGAAGCGGGGGAGTTCCCGCTCGAGGTCGCCAAGGATCTCGGCGCGATGGGGCTGCTGGGGATGCACCTCACCGGCTACGAATGCGCGGGCTCGAACGCCGTGAGCTACGGGCTCGCGTGCCTCGAGCTCGAGGCCGGGGACAGCGGGTTCCGGTCGTTCGTGAGCGTGCAGGGGTCGCTCTGCATGTTCCCGATCTGGAAGTTCGGCTCCGAGGAGCAGAAGGAGCGGTGGCTGCCACCGATGGCCAGGGGCGAGGTGATCGGTTGCTTCGGCCTGACCGAGCCCGACGTTGGCTCGGACCCCGGCAGCATGCGCACGAACGCCCGGCGCGACGGGGACGACTGGGTCCTCTCGGGCACGAAGATGTGGATCACCAACGGCAGCGTCGCCGACCTCGCGATCGTCTGGGCCCGCACCGACGACGGGATCCGCGGGTTCCTCGTCCCGGCCGAGACACCCGGGTTCTCGGCGAACGATGTACATCGCAAGCTCTCGCTGCGCGCGAGCGTGACCTCGGAGCTCGTCCTGGACGAGGTGCGGCTACCCGCCGACGCGGTGCTACCCGGCGTCTCGGGACTGAAGGGGCCGCTCTCCTGTCTGTCCGAGGCGCGGTTCGGCATCGTGTGGGGTTCGATGGGCGCGGCGCGCGCCTGCTTCGAGTCGGCGCTCGCGTACGCGACCACGCGCGTTCAGTGGGGCAAGCCGATCGGCGGCTTCCAGCTCACCCAGGGCAAGCTCGCGGACATGGCGGTCGAGCTCAACAAGGGGGCGCTGCTCGCGCTGCACCTCGGACGCATGAAGGACGAGGGGCGGCTCGCGCCGCAACACGTGAGCATGGGCAAGCTCAACAACGTCCGCGAGGCGCTCGAGATCGCCCGCCAGGCCCGCACGATCCTGGGCGCGAGCGGGATCACGCTCGAGTACCCGGTGATCCGACACATGAACAACCTCGAGTCGGTGCTGACCTACGAGGGCACGACCGAGATCCATACGCTGATCCTCGGCGAAGCGCTAACCGGGCTCCGCGCGTACGAGTAGCGCCGCGGCGGGTAGCCTGTCCCAAACCGACACCGGAGGTCCGATCCGCGATGGCGCGAGAGCTCGATTGGGCAGTGTTCGAGAAAGCCGTGGAGATCACCGCATCTGCAGTTCGAGGCGCGATGGGCGGCGAGAAGAGCCAGCCGGCGTCCTACGCGGGCGACGTGTTCAAGGACGTGTGGGTCGCGCTCAAGGCGGCCGTGGAAGAGCTCCCGGAGCGAGGGCGGACCGGCTTCTAGGCTCGTCACTCGGCGCGAGAGATGTCCCGGATGGACACGATCCCGACGAGCTCGGCGCCGTCCAGAACCGGCAGGTGGCGGAAGCCGCCGTCCAGCATCAGGTCACGCGCGGTCCTGACGTCGGTCTCGATGCCGACGGTCGTGGGGTCGTGTGTCATCCAGTCGGCGACCGGATGATAGGCGGCATCGAAGTCGCTCGCGAGAGCCCGGAGCACGTCGCGCTCGGTGAAGATCCCGGTGGCCCGGCCGTCCTCGATCACGAGCGCCGAGCCGACATGGTGCCCGCCCATCAGCGTCGCCGCTTCGGCGACCGTGGCGGTGGGTTCGACCGCGACCAGGTCCTTGCTCATGATGTCCCGGACCGTCGTCATGCCGCCCAGCAAGCCTAGTCGCCGGCGCCTCGGCAGGAAAGCCCTGCGCGCGTGGTACGCGCCCCGGCGTCGCGCGTACCCATGGCGCGGCTCGCACGACCCGTACGCGGTCTGGGTGTCCGAGGTCATGCTCCAGCAGACGCAGGCGAGCCGCGTGGTGCCGGCGTTCCGCGCGTTCCTGCGTCGCTTCCCCACGGTCCGCGAGCTCGCGGCCGCGGCTCGCCGGGACGTCGTGCACGAATGGGGCGGTCTTGGCTAC
>DAIOFZ010000137.1:0-5433 GCA_036745475.1 Actinomycetota bacterium
CGGCGACAGCGCCCGGAACACGTTGTGCGCGTGCACGACGTCAGGCCGGTGCCGCTCGACGAGGAGACGGAGGTGACGGATTGAGGACGTCGACCAGACGGCATCCGAGGCCGCCCGAAGCTTCGAGATCGCCCCTTCATCGCGCACTGAAGGCGTCCACACGGCGACGTGGTGGCCGTGCTCTGCGAGAAGACGGGCCTCATCCTCGACGACCCGGTTCTCTCCCGACGCTGCTCCCGATCGGTAGCGCGAATGGAGGATAAGGACGCGCATGCTAGACGGGGACGTCCTCCGCGCGATCCACGAGGAGATCGTCGGAGGTCGGTTCGGCCTGCACCGGGGTGAGGCGGCCGTGTTGTGCGATGACGAACTGCCGCCACCAGATGCCAACACCGACCACGCCCGCGACCGCGAGCCCCCACGCTCCGCCCTCAGCTCCGGAGACGATGACGCCGACGATCCCGCCGACCAATGTGAGTACCCCGATGACGAGTCGCGCGCGGAGGCTACGAGAGGGCTCCTGCAGGGCTCGCAGCCCGACGTTTGGACCGAGCCAGAAACCGGATGTCGCTGCGTTGATCGTCAATGGGACGATGAGCGGCTTGGCGTTCACCCACGAGTCCCCCAACAGGATCGGCCCCAGCACCGGCCCGAACACGACGAAGATGGCGCCGTAGGCGAGACCGGCGAGGCCCATGATCATCGAGACCCATATGCTGACCCTGAGGAGCGCTTGCGGGCGACGCTGAAGGAGGCGAACGAACTCGGAGAGCGCGACGAACCACGACGCCTGGAAGACGGTCCGCAGTGGCCCCAGCAGGACCTGACCAGCCCGAAGCGCCCCGGCGGCTGCGAGACCGCCGATCGCGCCCGCTGCGTACATCACGGACTGGTTCGCTCCCGACAGCGTCGCAAACTCCCCGAGCTGTCTCCCGGAGAGGTCCCAGTGGTCCCTGGTCCACGTCACGACACCCTTCGGCTGCGGCACCAACCGGGCCTGCAACAGGCCGACCGCTCCCGCCACGGTTCCCGAGATCCCCCACGCGAGCATGAATACGCCGGCGGTTGGCTGCTCGAGCTCGAGCGCCCACAGCACCGCGGGCACGAGCACAATCGCCCACACCGTGTCGTTCACGAGAGCCTTTGCGGGATCGCCTCGCGCGACGAACGCCAGTCGCCAGGTCTCCTGAAGCATCAGGCCAGGAAGCGAGATCGCGAGCGCCAGGAACGGGCCGGCGGCGTTCCGGAAGACGAGGGCTGCTGCGACGCAGATCACCCCTCCCAACGCGCCGCCAACGATCGCCGAGCCCGTGGCCGGTCGCGTGCCGGACGCCCAATCCTGGTCGCCGACGTTCGTGAATCGAACGAGCAGCGGCAGCGTTGAGAACGCGCGCACGATCCCCAGGATTAGCAGGTACGAGGAGAAGATGAGCGCGAAGGCCCCGAACTCATCCTGGCTGACGTTCCTGGCGACCACTGAAGCGAGCGCGAAGTTCGTCACGCTGGAGAAGGCTTGATCGGCCAGACTCCACGCGGCTCGCTTCGACGTCTGCCGCCGAACCGATCGCCGCGCAGATCGCGCGGATGGCTCGCCTCGTCCGAGCTGGTCGCGTTGATCCCTCATTCAGCGACCCTGGACCAAGCGCCAAGTACGTCGCAGGAGCTCCTTCGGACGCGATGCCGAGAGGTTCATTCCGAGCCAACGCGCCCGAGCTCGAGCGGGGAGTAAGATCGCGACGAAGTACATGCAGCGACCCCAACCTCTCTGGAGGCCGCCGTAAAGGTCATCCCGAGCGAGCCCATCGGCCAGCGCCGAGTACCGTGCCAGCAGCTGTCGTCTCGAGACGGCTTCGTTGAACAGCGCGTGCTGGAACCCGAGCTCAAGGAACTGCAGGTTGTCCTGGATGCGCAGGCGCGGACCGGGTCGCCCAAGCCCGTCGAGCCGTTCGTTCACGTTCTCGACCGACAGCGCAAGGTTCTGGCGGGTGCTGGGGATCCGCCCGACATCGAAGCGCGTTCGGGCGAAGTGGTTGGAACCGTGCCGTCGGTAAAACGCGAGCGGGTCGTCGACGACGGCGATTCGGGTCAGGAGCGGCGTGAGCATCAAGAAGAACGTGTCGGCTGAGCCGGCGTATCCCTGCTCCGGCATCGGGAAGATGAGCTCGGCCACGTCGCGCCGTACCGTCACGCCGCTGGTCGGGACCCAGCGCCACCGTCCGCCACGCCGGGCCACGCGCTCGCCGATCCATCCGCGTTCGAAGCGCGTGAAGCCTGGGATCCGCTGGATCTGGCGGCCGGCACGATCGATCATGACGAGGGGGTGCAGGATCATCCCTGCGCTCGAACGGCGAAGGACGTCGATGACCATCTGTAGCTTGCGCGGTCGGAACGCATCGTCGGCATCGAGAAAGCAGATCACCTCGCCCCGGCAAGCCGCGAACGCCGTATTGAAGGCGGCGCCCTGGCCTCTGTTCACGGCGTGCTCCACGAGCGAGATGCGTGCATCCCGCTTCGAGTACGCGCGCGCGACCGAGCGTGAATCGTCGGTGGATGCGTCGTCGCAGACGATCGCTTCCCAACGTGGATACGTCTGAGCCAAGAGCGCGTTGAGCGCATCGGGCAGGAACCTGCCGTAGTCCTTGTTCGCGATCAGGACCGACACCAGCGGCCGCTCTTGCAGCGACCCCAGCGCGATGGGTAGGGGCACGGCAGACGAGACGAGAGCGGTGGCTGTCTCGCTCGGCCCTCGCGTTCCCGCAGGGTCATCGAAGATCATGTAGGTGAGCCCCCTCAGACCGGCTCCACGTGGAAGAAGTCCCACGTCGCCGGGAACGGTGGGGCGGGCCCCACCGACGTCGAGATGAGGCCAGCAGCCAGTCCACGCGTCGTCGACGTGAGCCATGAACTTGGGATCGGGATCGGATTCCCCATCGTGATCTGTGGCTGCAGCACGCCACCGATCGACGCTTGGGCGAAGCCCTGCACGGTCGCGGCGCTCGGATCGACGACGAGGCGCAGGTCCACGAAGTCGGGGCCCGGCAGGACGATGCCCTTGTTCCGTTTGGTCAGGACGCTGCCACTCACCTCTCTCAACAGGTGCACTTTCTCCATGGCGGTATCGGTCCCCTTCAGCACCAGCTTGACGTAGCCGTCCTGGGTGCCGTCGCCGAGGAAGATGCCCATCTGTTGGCTGGCGCCGGGTGTGATCCCGGAGAAGGGATCGACGATGCGTCCGATCACCTGGAACGTCGTCGAAGGCGGATCGACGCCCAACTGGAATCCGTACATCTGGGTGTTCTTCGCACCGGTCGCGTCGCCTGCGGGCACCTCCGCTACCGTGAAAACGCCGGCAGCGCCGCCGACGACCATCCCGTTCTCATCGAACTGGTTCAGGTAATTCGTCGTGCCGTTCGTCATCAGACCCGTAAAGCCCGTGTTAGCGATGCCTCCTGGCGGCGCTTGGTCATTCTCCCACGAGATCACCACGGGCAGGCCCGTTGCCGTGCCGTTGGTCGGATCGATGGCGAACGCGTCGTTCACGTCGGCGAGCGCATCGTTGTCGTCGTTAGGGTCGTTCAGGTCCGAGATTCCGTCACCGTCGTGGTCGGGTGGTTTGGACGCCGCCGAGCATGGGCTCGTCCCGTTGTCGATCTCGTCGGCGTTCGAGTAGCCGTCGCCATCCTCGTCGAGCGAGGTGGTGTCCTGCCCCGTGCAGCCACCACCGCCACCACCGCCACCACCGCCGAAGTCGTCCGGCTCCATCACGTTGATCGTGTTCGCGGCGATGTCTGCGATCCAGATCGTGCCCGGGAATGCTTGGCCGGATCCCATCGTTGCCACGTCGAGCGGGCGGCCCGTGCTGAACGTCGCGAAGTTGTCCTCACGGAGCGTGACCGCCGAGCCCGCGCTGTTGAGCACGATGCGCACAACTTTCCGTGCCTGGTAGCTCGCTATGAGCAGGTTGCCAGTCATCGCTCCGCCGAAGTTGCCCGTGGTGTACTCGGCGATGCCGTCCGAGGAGTTCGGCAACAGCGAGATCGACGTTGTCTCGCTCGTCTTCGACGAGCGGAAGTCGCACTCCAGTGGGTTGCTCGACAGCACCGGGGATTGGCCGTTGAACGTGTTGTTCGCGTTGCCCCGCGTCGGGTTCGCGTGCCCGCCGTAGTACCCGGCCGTCACCAGATGCAGGGCGTCGTTGGCGCCCGTCTCGGCCTGCGCCACGGACTGGTTCGTGCAGTTCGGCGTACCCTCGCCGACCGGCGTGTCGCCCCATCCCCCGTTCGGACCATTGTCGGGGACGTACATCTTGCCCGCGTGGTTGCCGGTCGTGGCGATGACTAGGTCGTACGGGTTGCGGAACCCGGGGGCGAACACCTTGACCGGGCTTCCCGCCGTCATCCTCGCCTGATTCGCGCCGTCGTTCCCGCCAAACGGGTCGTTCACGTCGTTCTGGTTGGGCCCGCTCGCCGGCCCACGGCTCGGGTCATCGAGGGTCGGCATGGTGTACGTCGTACTCCCGATCGCGCCAAGGTCGATACTCAGGATGGCCGCCGAGTACGCGTACTCGGGGAGGTTGGCGAAGTTGTTCGACGGACCTCCCTTGTTCGTGTGTCCGCCGTAGGCCCAGTAGAGGGTCTGACCGTTCGAACTGAGCGCGATCCCGTTCGGCCCGTGGTTCTCCTCGGATCGAGGGAGGCCCTGGACGAGGATCGTGTGCTGCCACGACGACCCGGTCCAGGACAGGCGGGACAGCGTGCCGGAGTTCGTATCGAGGTTCAGGTCGGTGCCCTCGGCGCCGCCGCCGATCCGCGGATCGGACGAGGTCGCGTAGATCACGGGGTTGCTCGCGGAACCGGTGACGGCGATCCCGAGGAGCAACCGCCCGGTCACCGCGGTGTTGAGTTGGCCGTTGTCGTTCCTGTTAGGGAGGTTCGCGACGGAGTTGATCGTCTGCGTTGCGGTCACGCTGTAGCTGTTCGCCGCATTCCGCACGACGGTGTAGGCGCGGATCGTCCCGAACATGTATCCAACGTACAGTCGACCGTCCGGTCCCCACGCGAGCGTGGTCGGACTGGTCCCCGTGGTTCCCGAAAGGGAGCTCACGCCGAACCCGATCGGCGTCGTGCCGCCACCGCCGCCACCCGAACCGCATCCGGTGCCGGACGTCAGTCGGAAGACGTCGTTGTACGCCGAGGCGCTCCCGCCGCCCTGGTCGGTCGAGCCCGTCGCGATGTAGAACGCACCGCTGCACTCCGCCACCTGGATCCCGTGACGGGGCACCGCCATCGGAGCCAGCTGGCGCCATGTGTTGGTCGTCGTGTCGTAGGCCTCCACGGCGGGTTGGGCGATCCCCCCGGCCTCGCCGCCGAAGACGATGACCTCGTTGCCTGCGACCCCCACGCCGAATCCGCCACGCTTGGACGGGATCGGCGC
>DAIOFZ010000137.1:5443-5991 GCA_036745475.1 Actinomycetota bacterium
GAATGCGTCCGTCTGCGAGATCGTCGTGTTGATGGCCACGTTCCGGCCGCCGAACGCCCACAGCTTGCCGTTCACGACCGCCCCGTGGAAGTGCTCCCGCACGCGAGGCATGTTCGGCAGCGAGCTCCACGAGTTGGTGCTCGGGTCGTAGACATCGAACAGAGGCACCGCCACGCCGCCGTGCAACCCGCCCGCGTAGTAGATCTTGCCGTTGTGGACGACCGTCGCGCCGGCGCCGCGGCCGACGGGCATAGGCGCGCCTTGCGTCCACGCATTCGTGCCCGGGTCGTAGATGTAGACGGTGTTCACGTCGCCATCGGGCCAGCTCGCCAGGCCTCCCACGACATAGATCTTGCCGCCGACCACGACGCCCTGGACGTGGTGCAGCGTGACCGGCATCGGCGCCTTCGTGCTCCAGCTGTTGGTCGCCGGATCGTAGACGTGATGCGCCTTGATCCCACCGACGAGATGGAGCATGCCGTTGAGGTTGACGTACGACGCTTCGGTGCGGATCGCGGGCGCATCCGCCAGCCGCTCCCAGCTTCCGG
>DAIOFZ010000138.1:0-5945 GCA_036745475.1 Actinomycetota bacterium
GCGGGCCAGGCCGAGATCGACATGCGCTACGGGACGCTGCTCGCGACCGCCGACAACGTCATGAAGTACAAGTACGTGGTCAAGAACACGGCCCGGCAGGCCGGCAAGACCGTGACGTTCATGCCGAAGCCGCTCTTCCAGGACAACGGCTCGGGGATGCACACGCACCAGAGCCTGTGGAAGGACGACGACAACCTGTTCTGGGACGAGGTCGGCTACGCCGGCATCTCGGACACCGCGCGCTGGTACATCGGGGGGCTGATCGCCCATGCGCCGTCGCTGCTGGCCTTCACCAACCCGACGACGAACTCGTACCGGCGACTGGTCCCGGGGTACGAGGCCCCGATCAACCTGGTGTACTCGCAGCGGAACCGGAGTGCCTGCGTTCGGATCCCGCAGTACTTCAAGAACCCCGCCGCCAAGCGCCTGGAGTTCCGCACCCCCGACCCCTCGTGCAACCCGTACCTGGCGTTCGCGGCGATGCTCATGGCGGGACTCGACGGCGTGAAGAGCAAGATCGAGCCGCCCGAGCCGATGGACAAGGACCTGTACGACCTGCCTCCCGAGGAGAAGGCGTCGGTCCGGCAGGTCCCCGGCTCGCTCGAGCAGGTCCTCGACTCCCTCGAGGCCGACCACCAGTGGCTGCTCGAGGGAGGCGTCTTCACGCAGGACGTGATCGACACCTGGATCGAGTACAAGCGCCTGCACGAGCTCGACGCGGTCCGGCTCCGGCCGCACCCGTACGAGTTCTCGCTCTACTACGACCTGTAGATCTCTCACGACGGAAATCGCGACGGGCCACGAAAACCGGCGGCGGCTCCCCGATCCCGGGTGCTCCCACCCTCGCTAGGCTTCGGCTCGTGCCGTCACGACGTATCGTCTCCCCCCGACCGATCGATCTGGCGATGACGCTCGGGCCGATGCAGCGCGGGCGCGCCGATCCGACGATGCGAAGCGGTCACGGTTTGGTCGAGCGCGCATCGCGAACGCCCGAGGGGCCCTCGTCGGTCCGGTTCGTCGAGACCGCCGGCGGCATCGACGTCGAGGCGTGGGGGCCGGGCGCACCATGGGTGCTCGACCGGGCCGCGGCCTGGTGCGGCGCCGACGACGACGTCTCGGCATTCGATCCTCCGCCGGGGCTGGTCCGCGAGATCTGGCGCCGGAAGCGAGGTCTGCGGATCCCTCGCACGGGTCTGCTCACCGAGCGCCTGATCCCGGTGATCATGGAGCAGAAGGTCACCGGCAGCGAGGCGCGGCGCGCCCACCGGCGACTCGTGACCGCGCTCGGCGAGCCCGCGCCCGGACCGCTCGGCCTGGTGCTCCCTCCCGACCCCGAACGCGTCGCCGCTCTCCCCTACTACGCGTTCCATCCGTTCGGTCTCGAGCGCCGCCGTGCCGAGGTGCTGCGTGCGGTGTGCGCTCGGACGGCCTGGATCGACCAGACCGCCGCGCTCCCCGGCAACACCGCCCGGGAGCGGCTGGCGAGGGTGCACGGGATCGGACCGTGGACGATTGCCGAGGTGGCACGGACCGCACTCGGCGACGCCGATGCCGTGTCGGTGGGCGACTACCACGTCCCGAACATCGTGGCGTGGGCGCTCGCCCGCGAGCCGCGCGGCTCGGACGAACGGATGCTCGAGCTCCTCGAGCCCTTCCGCCCGCACCGCGGTCGCGTGCAACTCTTGCTGGAGCACGGCAGGATCCGCGCGCCGGCGTTCGGGCCTCGGATGGAGCCCCGCGCGATCGACCGGATCTAGTTCGGACCGGGCAGGATCGCGTCAGCCTCCATCTCGACGCGCCAACGCGGATCGAGGAACCCGCGCACGACGATCATCGTGCTCGCCGGGCGGATGTCCGCGAACACCTCGCCGTGCGCCCGCCCCGCCGCCTCCCAGTCCGCCGCGTCGGTCAGGTAGGTGCGCGTTCGAACGACGTGCTCCGGACCCGCCCCCGCCTCGGCGAGCGCCACCAGGATGATCTCGAGCACGCGCCGGGCCTGCCCGAAGGCGTCCGGGGGCGGATCGCCACCGTCGGGCATGATCGGGGCGGTCCCGGCAACCACTACGTGGTGACCCTCGACCACCGCACGCGAGAACCCGATCACGGGTTCGAACGGTGAGCCGGACGCGATCAGTCGGCGCGGCACGTCAACCCTCCTCCTCGTAGAAGACCCGCTCCATCGCTCGCCTGGCTCGGCGCGTGATCCGCCGGTACTCCTCCAGGAGTGTCTGCCGCGGATACTCCTCGAACCCGAGCCGTCGCGCGAGCGCGAGCTGCTCCTGCGGCGCCGCGGGGATCGCCTCGGCGTGGACGCGGCGGTCGACCTCGAGCGCGTCCTTGACGTCGGACAGGAACACGAATGCCTCGCTCAGCGCCAGAGCGGCCCCGTCCTCGATCAGCCGGAGGCGCGCGAGCCGCTCGATCGCGTCGAGCGTCCTGTGGGTTCGGATCTCGGGATGCCGTCCGCCGAACCGCATCAGCGACAGCTCCACCGCGAACTGCACGTCGGCGAGCGACCCGTACCCGAGCTTGAAGTGGAACCTGGAGGCCTCTGGCGGACGGACCCGTTCCCGCTCGATCCGCTCGCGCATTCGACGGATCTCGCCGACGCGGTTTACGGGCAGATAGTCGGGGTACGCGAAGTCGCTCGCGAACGAGCAGAACCGGCGCCCGAGCCCCTCGTCTCCGGCGACGAACCGGGACCGCAGCAGCGACTGGAACTCCCACGTCTCCGCGTAGCGCTCCCAGTATTCGAGGTAGGCCGCGAACGACTTCGCGATCGGGCCGCTTCGCCCCTCCGGCCGCAGGTCGACGTCCGGGTCCCACCCGGCAGCGCGGATCCCGGCCAGGACGCGTTCGGCCAGGTCGGCGCCACGCCTGAACTCCTCCGGGCCCTCCCCCTCGTAGACGAAGACGACGTCCAGGTCGGAGGCGAAGTTCAGCTCCTGCGCCCCCAACGTGCCGAGCCCGATCACCGCGAACGGCAGGTCGGTTTCGGCGGCCTTGACCGCGTCGACGATGACCCTGTCCCCGACCGCCGCGAGCTCCTCGCCGGTCCGGTTCGGCTCCAGCTCTCGCGCCGCGTACCGCGCCGCCACCGAGAGGAGGGCCGCGTGCACGTCGTCGGTCTCGGCTCCCTCCTGCAGCGCGAGCATGCGTTCGGGACGACCCGAGAGCAGATCGGTCGCGAACGAGCTCGCCGCCACCACGTGGGCCAGCCGCACCGCCATCCGTGTGTCGTTCGCGAGCGCGTCGGCGAGCCCGCCTTCCCCGGCCGTCGCCGCGACCACGCGCTCGAGGCGGACGAGCGCCGCGTCGGGTTCGGACGCGAGCGCGAGCGCCGGCACCATGACGGGGAACACGTGCCCGAGCACCTTGCCGAGGCGCGTCGACGGCTCGACGAGCCGGGCGAGGACCTCGTACGCCGCCGACGGCTCGTCGAACCCGAGCGCCCCCAGCAGCTCGACCGTCGCCTCCCGGTCCCTGCCGGGTCGAGGCGTCGAGGGACCGGCGAACGACTCGAGCAGCGGCCGGTAGAAGAAGCGCTCGTGGATCTCCCGGACCAGCGAGGTCTGCCGTTCGAACTCGGCGAGCAGCTCGTCCTCGCGCCCCATACCGAGCGAGCGCGCGAGGACGGTTCGGGCGACGGGATCCGAGGGGAGCTCGTGCGTCTGCAGGTCGCGCACGATCTGCAGACGGTGCTCGAGCGTCCGCAGGAACCGATAGGCCCGGCCGAGCGCGATCGCATCGTCGTGTCCCACGTACCCCTCGTCGGCGAGGATCTCGAGGGCACGCAACGTGCCCGGCACGCGCAGGCGCTCGTCCCGCCGGCCGTGGACGATCTGCAGGAGCTGGACCGCGAACTCCACGTCGCGGATCCCGCCGCGACCGCGCTTGACCTCGACCCCGGCCTTGCCCGCGGCGCGCACGTACTCCTCGAGACGGACCTTGACGCGGCGGACCTCGTCGATCGTCGACTCCGGGAGCACCTCGGGGAACACGAACGGGGCGACGGCCTCGACGAAGGCGGTCCCGACCTCGGGTTCGCCCGCGACCGGGCGGGCCTTGATCAGCGCCTGGCGCTCCCAGGTGGCGGCCCGCGTCGCGTAGTAGCCGCGCATGGCGTCGAGCGACCACGACAGCGCGCCGCGGGCGCCGCCGGGGCGGAGCGTGGTGTCGACGCGGAGCCCGATGCCCTCGGCCGTCGGTTCGGCGAGCGAGCGGACCAGTGCGGCGCTCGCGCGCTCGGCCGCCTCCTGCCGATCGGGCCCGCTCCCCTGGTGGACAAACACGACGTCGACGTCGGAGGCGTAGTTCAGCTCCGCTCCTCCGAGCTTGCCCAGCGCGACGACCGCGAGACCCTCGTGGGCGACCGAGCCGGTCGCCGCGGCGAGGCACGCCTCCGCCACCGCGGTGATCTCGGCCACGATCTCCTCGAACGGCGCCGACGACAGGTCGCGGGCCGCGACGCGCAGCATCGACCGCCGTCGGAACCTCCGCAGGCCGTCCGGCAGACCGAGCCCCTGGATGTCGCCGGCGAGCTCGGCGTCCAGCTCCGGACGCGATCGCGCGGCGACGTCGACGAGCGCCGAGGCCTCCCGCGGGTGCGCCACCAGGAGATCCGCGGCCGCCGTCGAGAACCCCAGTAGCCGGACGGCGGTGGGGAGCGCCTCCGGCCGGGCGAGGACCGCGTGGGCCTTCGGGTGCTCGGCGACGCGCGCGAGCGACACGCGGGCGAGCGCCGGATCGGGCGCGGACGCCAGGTAGCGCTCGAGCGCGGGCGACGAGAGATCCAGCACCCCGCCACGGTAGCCCCGCCGGTCCGTCCGGACGCCCGATGCGCCGAATTAACCGCGCCGTAACGGTGGGCGAGCGACCCTCGGCTACCCTCGCCCCATGGTGCACTCCGACGAGGTCGAGTACGTCCTGCGCACGATCGAGGAGCGCGGGATCCGCTTCATCCGTTTGTGGTTCACCGACGTCCTCGGGTTCCTGAAGGCGTTCACGATCACTTCGCAGGAGCTCGAGGGCGCGTTCGCCGAGGGGATGGGGTTCGACGGCTCCTCGATCGACGGGTTCAGCCGGATCCAGGAGTCGGACATGGTCGCCGTCCCCGACCCGGCGACGTTTCAGCTGATCCCGTGGAAGACCGAGGCGGAGGTCGCCCGGATGTTCTGCGACGTGCTGAACCCCGACGGCTCCCCGTTCGAGGGCGACCCACGCTTCGTCCTGAAGAGGCAACTCAAGCGGGCGGCCGATCTCGGCTACACCTTCTACGTCGGTCCCGAGCTCGAGTACTTCTATTTCAAGGGCGAGGACCGGCCGGAGTTCCTCGACCAGGCGGGCTACTTCGACGAGACCCCGCTCGACCTCGCGACGGACTGGCGCAAGCGCACGGTCGCGTACCTCGAATCGATGGGGATCCCCGTCGAATACGTTCATCACGAGGTCGCGCCCAGCCAGCACGAGATCGACCTGCGCTACACGGACGCCCTGACGATGGCCGACAACGTCATGACGTATCGCCTGACCGTGAAGGAGGTGGCGCAGGAGTTCGGCATCTACGCCACGTTCATGCCCAAGCCGGTGCAGGGCGTGAACGGCAGCGGGATGCACACACACCAGTCGCTGTTCACCGGCGATCGCAACGCGTTCTTCGGCGAGGGCGACGAGTACCACCTCTCGACGCTCGGCAAGCACTACATCGCGGGCATCCTGTCCGCTGCCCGCGAGATCACGCTGGTCACGAACCAGTGGGTGAACTCTTACAAGCGCCTGGTCCCCGGCTACGAGGCGCCGGTCTACGTGTGCTGGGCGCGTCGCAACCGTTCGGCGCTGGTCCGCGTCCCGCAGTACAAGCCGGGCAACGAGCAGGCGACGAGGATCGAGTACCGCTCACCCGACCCCGCGTGCAACCCGTACCTCGCGTTCGCCTCGATGCTCGG
>DAIOFZ010000139.1:0-5811 GCA_036745475.1 Actinomycetota bacterium
TCCAGGCCGGGCGCATGCGCCTCGGCCCCCTCGATCACGACCACCAGCTCGCCGCGAGGGTCGGCGTCCAGCATGCACGCGATCACCTCGGAGATCCGGCCTCGAACGACCTCCTCGTGGAGCTTGGTGAGCTCTCGCGCCACGACGGCACGGCGGTCGCCGAGCTCCACCAACATGTCGCGGAGGAGCGTGATCACGCGCAGCGGGGACTCGAACAGGACGACGGTCCGCGGATCGTGGGCGAGCGCTCGGAGCCGATCGCGCCGCTCGCTCGGGCGGCGCGGGAGGAAGCCCTCGAACACCCATCGGTCGGTGGGCAGCCCCGAGACCACGAGCGCGGCCGTGACCGCCGACGGACCCGGGATCACGCGGATCTGGATCCCCGCGTCGGCGGCCGCCCGCAGGAGGCGGAACCCCGGGTCGGAGACGGCGGGCATGCCCGCGTCGGAGACGAGCGCAACCCGTTCTCCGTCGCGCAGGCGACCGAGCAGCTCGTCGATCCGTTGCCGCTCGTTGCCCTCGAACAGGGAGAGCATCCGCACCTTCACGCCGATGTGCTCGAGCAGGCGCCCGGTCCGTCGCGTGTCCTCGGCCGCGACGAGATTGACGGCGCCGAGCGTCTCGCGTGCCCGTTCGGAGAGGTCGGCGAGGTTGCCGATCGGCGTCCCCACCACAAAGAGGTATCCGGCCATGTCTCGATAGTCCCATCTGGATGCGCGGAACGGAAACCGCCGAACGACGTAGCCCGCCCGTCCGACGCCGCTACAGTGCCGGACGTGGCCCCGTCTCGACCCTCCGCCGGACACCGGGACTACTCGGCGACCCCGCTCGCCCGCAAGCTCGGGATCCGCGAGGGCTCCCGCGTCCTGGTCGTCGGCGCACCGAGCGGCTTCTCGCTGGGACCGGTGCCGGCCGGAGCGTCGTTCGCCCGGTCGGCGCGAGGACCGCTCGACGTGGTGCTCCTGTTCACCACGACCCTGGCCGAGCTCCGCCGTCGCTTCCCCGCCGCCGTTCGGGCGCTGGACCCGGCCGGCAGGCTCTGGCTGGCCTGGCCCAAGAAGGCCGCGGAGGTCGACACGGACCTCACGTTCGAGATCGTCCAGCACGTGGGGCTGGACGCGGAGCTGGTCGACAACAAATCGGCCTCGATCGACGACGTCTACCAGGGGCTCCAGTTCGTGATCCGGCTGAAGGACCGGGCCAAGAAGTCGGCCAAACGCACGGCCGGACGCCCCGCCTGAACGGCGTCCCTGCCGTACCATCCTCGGATGTCCACCCTCACCCGGCCCGCACCGCCGTTCGCGCAGCGCCCCTCGAGCGCGACGCTACGGATGCACGAGTGGGTCAAGCGCTTCAACCGGCCGGTCGTGGCGGTCCTGGCCGTCGGGCCGATCGCGGGCTACCTGCGGTTCGTGCACCTCGCGTACCCGGAGCACCGCGTCTTCGACGAGTACTACTACACGAAGTCCGCGTGCATCCTGCTCGGCTACTCCGATCAGCGGTGCGACATCAACAGCGCCGACGAACGGTTCTGGCGGGAGAACGAATGGGACACGGGCGCGTGGGTCCATCCGCCGCTCGGGAAATGGATGATCGCGTTCGGCGAGCTGGCGTTCGGGACGGAGTCGATGGGGTGGCGCGCCGGCGCCGCGGTGACGGGGACCGCGACCGTGATGCTGCTCGCCGTCATCATCCAGCTGCTGTGGGCGAGTCCGATCTGGACGTTCACGGGCGGCCTGCTGCTTGCCACCGAGAGCCTGAACCTGGTCCAATCGCGCACCGGGACGCTCGACATCTTCGTCGCGTTCTGGGTCGTGCTCGTGTTCGTCTTCCTCTTACTCGATCGGCGGTGGATCGAGCGTCGGACGCCGCCGCCGGTCCCCGAGATGGACGGCACGAGCGGCGCGGAGGCGGGCGCCACACCGAGGCGTCGTCTGCCGGCGCCGCTGTGGCGACCGTACCGGTTCGCCGCCGGCGCGGCCGGCGGCGCCGCGATGGCAACGAAGTGGTCGGGGCTGACCGCCTTCGTCACGGCGATCGCCCTCGGATTCCTGTGGGAAGTCGTGCGACGCAAGCAGTTCGGCACGTCGAAACCGATCGTCACGACGATCACGACGGAAGGATTCGGCTTCGTCCTGGCGCTGCTGATCACGCCGGCCGTCGTCTACTTCGCCACCTACATCCCGTGGTTCCTGCACTTCGGGTGGGACCTGCAGCGGTGGGCCGAGATGCAGGGCAAGGCCGCGCGGTTCCACGCGGACCTGAAGGCGGTGAACGATCAGGGACAGCCGTGGCACGCCTACTTCGCGCCGGCGTGGAAGTGGATCCTCCTGGCCCGACCCACGTACTACTACGGGGAATTCGGTCCCGAGGGTGTCCGCCAGGTGATCTACGCGCAGGGCAACCCCGCGATCTTCTGGGGCAGCCTGCTCGCGATCCCCTACGTCGCGTATGCGTGGTGGCGCACGCGCGATTGGCGGGCGGGGTTCGTGACCATCACGATCGCCGGGCTGTACCTGCCCTGGTTCCTGGTCTCACGCCCGCAGTTCTTCTTCTACGCGACGACGCTCACGCCGTTCTTCGTCCTCGCCTGCGTCTACGCGCTCCGCGACCTGTCCGAGCTGCACGTCGTCGGGTCCAGGTCGCGTCCGTTCCTCCCCTTCGTCGTCGGCTTCGTCGCCGCGTCAGTGATCCTCTTCATGTGGTTCTGGCCGATCCTGACGGCCGCGCCGATCAGCGACGACTCCTTCAAGCTCCGATACTGGTTCACCTCCTGGGCCTGACCGGCGGGGGCCCGAGCGCCCGCAGGTCGCGCGCCGATCCCCGCTTCGCTCGATGCCGCGCGATCACCGATCGACCCGCATGCGGAGCGCGAGCGAGCATCGTGTCCCCCGCCGGGGACCGTGCACGGCGTGATACGGACGACCGTCGCGGACGCCGGCGAGACCCGGTGCGCGCATCAGCGTGACCGAGCCGGGCCGCGCGTCCCAGCGTTCGAGCAGGTCGCCCTCACGCGAGGACCGCACCTCGAACCGCGCCGAACCGGTGACCGTGAACACCGCGACGAGCCGCCGGTACCAGCGACCGTCCAGGTGCGAGGTGACGCCGACCGAACCCGATCGGTAGACGGCAACCCCCGCCTCGTTCGGTCGCCAGGTCCGGAGCCCGCGGATCTCGCCGCCGTCCGAACGGACCCGCGTCGTGAAACGGGACGCCAGTTCGGTCAGCAGCGGGAAATCTTCGAACGGCGCCTCGAGGTCGTAGCCGTCGATCTCCATCCGCACGCCCGCCGCGCCGAAGGTCCCCTCCATCCTTCGCAGCGGACCGCCCTCGACCTCGCGCCGCAAACCGCGCAGGAACGCCTCGCCCACCAGACCGTCGACGTGCGCGAACCCCCGACGCGCCACCCGGCGAAGCGCAGGCGATAGCGACCGCCGGACGAGCGGCACGCTCATCCGAACCCCGGCAGGTGCTTGCGGAACAGGATGAACCCGATGCCGGCGGCGGTGTCGAGCAGGAAGTGCGCGATCACGATCGGCCACGCGCGCTTGGTGCGCGTGAACACCAACCCGAACAGCACACCCATCGCGACGTTGCCGAGGAACCCGCCCCAGCCCTGGTACAGGTGGTAGCTGCCGCGCAGTAGCGCGCTCGCGCCGACGGCGGCCACCTCGGTCAGGCCGAGCTGCCGCAGCCGCGTGATGAGGTAGGCGACGACAACGACCTCCTCGAGCAGCGCCGCCTCGGCGGCGTTCAGCAACAGCACCGGCACCGTCCACCAGTGCCCGAGCGGCGGCACCGGCACGACGAACCGGTTGAAGCCGTACGCGACCGCCGCGAGGTACAGCCCGATGCCGGCCGCCCCGACGACGAGGAACAGGAGCGCTCCGCGGCCCATGTCCTGCCGGGGGCGGTCCCAACGCAACCCGATGCCCTCGAGCCCCTCGCCGCTGCACCGGACGAGGTAGACCACCAGCCACACCGGCGCCAGGGAGAACAGCGTGCCGAAGATCTGTCGCGCGAGCTGTGTGCTCTGAGACACCGAGGCCACGGTGACGCCGCGAAGGGGAGCCTCGAGCAGGCTGAGGATCGCGAAGACCGCGCTCGCGAGCAGCGAGAGCGACAGGACGATCAGCGTCTCCTCCCCGAGGAGACGCCGCGGCAGCGGAGGGGGGACGTGTCCCGAACGCCCCGGTGGCGGGCCGGAGGGCGGGCGTTCGGGCGGTGGCATCCGGCAAGGGTACGGCCGCCGCGTACGATGCGCGACGATGCGGTTCAGCTTCGAGAACGTCGACGCGACCGACTACGACGAGCTGCGCCCGACCTACGCGCCCGAGGCGGTCCGGTGGGTGGCCGACCGCGCCCGGCTCGAAGCCGGATCGCTCGTGGTCGACCTGGCGGCTGGGACCGGACAGCTCTCGCGTCGGCTGGTGCGGCTGGGCGTCCGCGTCGTCGCCGTCGAACCCGCCGCCAACATGCGCGCGGTCCTCGCGACGAACCTGCCCGATGTGGCCGCCGTCCGCGGGACCGCCGAAGCGATCCCGCTGGACGCCGGCCGGGCCGACGCCGTCGTGGTCGGGAACGCCTTCCATCACTTCGACGCCGAGGCCGCGTTCGCCGAGATCCGGCGCGTGCTCCGCCCGGGGGGCGCTCTCGCGCTGTTCTGGGCCCGAACGGACCGGCACGCCGATGGCCTGCGGATGGGCATCCGGGAGATCGACGAGCTCGTCGAACGCGAACGTGGGTTCTCACCGATCGTCGATTCGTACCGAGCTTGGTACGAGCCGCGCGAGCGAGTCGAGGGGTTCACGACGCTCGAACGCCGTTCGTTCCCAACCACCCGAACGATGCCCTCGGCGCGGCTCGCGGACCTGTTCGCGACCTCGAGCGACATCGCGTCCCTGCCCGAACCGCGGCGCGGCCGGCTCATGGAACGGATCGGCGAGCTCGCGGCCGATCTCCCGGAGACGCTCGAGCTCGCGGAGCGAAGCGACGTGCAGCTCTGGTTCCGAGACTCGCCCGGTTAGTCCCGCGATGGGAAGCGTGCTCCCGGAAACGTGCCCGCAGCGGTTAGAGCGAGAGCACCGGGCAGGTCAGGGTGCGCGTGACACCCTCGACCGACTGGATCGGCATCACGATCGCCTTGGCGAGCTCGTCGAGGTCGGTCGCCTCACCGCGGGCGATGACGTCGTAGGGACCGGTCACGGGGTCGACGGACACGATGCCCTTCACGCCGCTGATCTCCCGGGTCACGTTGCTGGCCCGCCCCACCTCGGTCTGGATCAGGATGAACGCGCTGACCACGTCGACCTCCTCGTCAGGATCTCAACGCATCGTACGTCAGCCCCCGGCGCGGCGCGAACCGACGAGCACGGCCCCTCAGAGGACGGGTTCGACGTCCCGTGCGGGACGGGACAGGGCGGGCGTGGACAGCGCGATCCACGCGACGGCTCCTCCACCGAGCGTGAGGAGCGAGGCGCCGACGTACAGCGTCGCCGGGCCGAAGCGATCGAACACGAGCCCGCCGAGCCCCGCGCCGATGATCGGCGCGATCCCGAACCCCATCGTCGCGGCGAGCGACTGACCGGTCGAGTAGAGGTTCGACGGGAGCATCCGGCCGATCACGACCACCATCGTCGTGAACAGGAGCGCGAACCCGGCACCCTCGAACACGGTGAGGACCGACAGGATCGTCGGGTCCTCGACCAGACCCCACAGCAGGAACCCGGTCGCGTAGACGACGCACCCGGCCACGTACACGGCCCGAAGACCGAAACGCTTCGAGAACCGCGACGAGAGCCGCATCACGGG
>DAIOFZ010000140.1:0-5801 GCA_036745475.1 Actinomycetota bacterium
CCGACGAGCCCGTCGGCGAGCCGCGAGCACCACTCGTCGAGCTCGGCGGCGACGGCCCGGAACGCGTCCAGATGCATCCCGAGCGGGTCCGCGATCCCCTCCTCTCCCGGGTCGCCCTCGAAGCCTCCACGACGGAGCCGCTCCGCCTCGGCCACGCGCTCGGACAGGCGCCCGAGCGACGCGTCCTCGATCTCGGGCAACGCCTCGAGGAGCCGGACGAGCTCCTTGAGCGTGAAGGTGCGTGAGTCCGCCTCGCCGGCGAACGCTCGGGCGTGTTCGGGAGCCATCGCGACGATCAGGTCGGCCCGAGCGACGTCCTCGTCGGAGACCTCGCGCGCGCGATGACCCGAGATGTCGACCCCGCGTTCGGCGGCCGCGCGGATCGAGCTCGGATCGGCGCCCGAGCCGGTCCAGCCCATCGTCCCCGCGGATGCGACCTCGGGCGCGTCAGGCCCCATCCGTTCCACGAACGCGGCACGCAGGAGCTCCTCCGCGATCGGCGATCGGCACACGTTGCCCGTGCACACCACCAGGACCCTTGACATGGGGCAGCGAGTCTACACCGGGCCTTCGGAGCCTCCGGGCGATCGGAGATCGCGCAACGCCTCGACGATGGCACGCTCCGATACCGCACCGGCTCGTACGACGGACGGCCTCCCGTGGGCGAGATCGACCACCGTCGACGCCGAGCCCGTGAGCGGCTCCGGGGCGCAGAGGTATACCTGGACGGCGTCCGCGAACGTCGCCTCGATCTCGTCGCACGCCGTGGGCGTGAGCGCGCCGCTACGGTTCGCGCTCGTCACCGCGAGCGGGCCGGTCCGCGCGAGCACCGCGAGGGCGAGCGGCTCGTGCGGCATCCGGACGCCGATCGTCATCGGGTCGCCGCCCAGGTCCCAGACCCGGGCGACCTCGGTGCGCGGCAGCACGATCGTGAGCGGACCGGCCCAGAACCGGAGGGCGAGCGCCTCGGCGCGCCCGTCGAACGTCGCGATCCGCCGGGCGGCCTCCGTCGAGGGCACGAGCACCGGCAGCTCGAGCTCGCGCGGGCGTCCCTTCGCCTCGAACAGCCGCGCGGTGGCCGAGGGATCGTCGGGCCGAGCTCCGATGCCGTAGACCGTGTCCGTCGGCAGGACGATGAGTGAGCCGTCGAGCGCCGCCCGCGCGGCCGTCTCGATGGGGTCGCTCACAGATGTCACGGCGCTCGGGCGAGGACCACCCGGTCGCGGCCCGCGAGATCGGGCTCGACGCGGACCTGCGCGAACGCGTTCGAGAGTGCGCGCACAACGACGTCGCCGAGCCTGGGGTCGATCTCGACCGCCAGCACCCCGCTGCCGCGCAACCATCCGGGGGCCTGCGTGCCCAGCCGCTCGTAGACGTCGATCCCCCCGACGAGCGAGAGGACCGGATCCGCCCGCACCTCGGCCGGGAGGTCCTGGACGTCCTCCGCCGGGACGTACGGCGGGTTGCTCACGACGACGTCCACGCCTCCGCGCAGGACGGGCGGCAGGGGCTCGAGGAGGTCGCCCTCGAGCACGGTCACGACGAGCCCCAGCCGCCCGGCGTTCGCCCGGGCGAGCTCGACGGCATCGGCGGACAGGTCCGTCGCGAACACGGTGGCATCGGGTCGCTCATCCTTCACGGCGAGCGCGATCGCGCCAGTGCCCGTACCCGCGTCGACGACCACGGGGTCGTCGCGGTCGCCGATCTCCGCGAGCGCGTGCCCGACGAGGAGCTCGGTCTCGGGCCGGGGGACGAAGACGCCGGGCCGGACCTCGAGCGTGATGCCTCGGAATGGTTGGTCGCCGGTCAGGTGCTGCACCGGCGTGCCGGCGCAGCGCTGACAGATCGCGCGGCCGAACATTCGGGCCTCGCGCGTGTCGAGCCCCGACGAACGCGCGTACAGCCCCGCGCGGTCGGTGCCGAGCACATGCATCAGCAGGATCTCTGCCGTCGCGTCGGGGCTCTCGACCCCGTGCCGATCCAGATAGCTGCTCGCGCGCCGAAGGACCTCTGCGGGACGCACGTCAGGGTTCCCGTTCCACGTCGACATCGTCGTCGCCGCGGGCCAGCTGGTCGGCGCGCTCGGCGGCGTGGAGCGCGTCGACGAAGGCATCCAGGTTTCCCGCAAGCACGTCCGGCAGGCGGTGAACCGTGAGCTTGACGCGGTGATCGGTCACTCGGTTCTCGGGGAAGTTGTACGTGCGGATCTTCTCGGCGCGCTCGCCGGTTCCAACCTGCGAACGTCGAGCCGCGGCCTCCTTGGCGGAGGCCTCCTCCTGCGCCCGATGGAGGAGACGGGCGCGCAGGTACCGCATCGCCTTCTCGCGGTTCTGCAGCTGCGACCGTTCCTCCTGGCTCCCGACCACGATCCCGGTCGGCTTGTGGGTGATCCGCACGGCCGAATCGGTGGTGTTCACCGACTGCCCCCCCGGCCCGGCCGAACGGAACACGTCGATCTTCAGGTCCTCCGGCCGGATGTCGACCTCGACCTCCTCGGCCGCCGGCAGCACCGCCACCGTCGCCGTCGAGGTGTGGATGCGACCGGATGACTCCGTCACGGGTACGCGCTGGACACGATGGACGCCGGACTCGTGCTTCAGCCGCGAGTACGCGTCCCTGCCCTTGACCTCAAGCACGATCTCCTTGAACCCGCCGAGGTCCGAGGGCGAGGCCGAGAGCACCTCGGTCTTCCAGCGCTGTCGCTCCGCCTCGTGTTGGTACATCTCGTACAGCGTCCCGGCCCACAGCGCCGCCTCGTCGCCGCCGGCCCCGGCGCGGATCTCGACCACGACGTCCTTGCCGTCGTTGGGATCCTTGGGGACGAGGAGCGCTTCCAGGCGGGTGCGGAGCTCGGCGGCCCGGGCCTCGGCGGTCTCGGCCTCATCCCGCAGGAACGCCGACATCTCCGGATCCGGCTCCTCCTTGGCCAGGGTGGCCGCCTCCTCGGCCTGTTGGATCGCCGCGCGGTACTCCCGGAACGGCGGGACGATCTCGTCGAGCTCGGACAGGTCCTTGCCCAGCCTGCGCAGACGATCGTGGTCCTTCGCCACGTCGGGCGACGCCATCTCGCCCTGCAGGCGTTCGTAGCGCTGCTCGAGCTCCGCGAGTCGCTCGGAGAGATCCATGCCTGGATTATCCCGGCATGAGACGCGGGTTACGACGCGAACGGGTTCTCAGGCGTGCGGAGGATGGTCGTCGCCCTCGTCGTTCATGTCGCCCCAGTCGAGATCGAGCGCGGGGATGTCGAGCTGCATCGCGTCGGTCCCTGCCCACAGCTCCTCGTAGAACGGGTCGAGGATGTTCGGGTCGTCGTCGCCGGCTCCGGCAACCTCGATCGTCGGTTCGCGAGCGGCGGATGCCCCCACCGAGAACGGGTCGGCGGCGTCGTCCCGGGCCTCGGGCGACGGCAAGGTCGCGTTCGAGGTGTCGTCCTCATCCGACGGCGATCCCTCGGCGTGCTCGTCGAGGAGGTCCTTGACCGCCGGGATGTCCGGGATCGTGAACTGCATGTCGATCGCGCTCTCGAGATCCCGAGCGACGCCGATGAGCCGCTCCTGCATCGAGGCGATCTGATCAACGAGCGCGTCGCGGCGAGTGGACAGCCCGGCGATCGTCCGGTCGGCATCCTCGCGCGCGGTCCGCACCGCGGTCTCCGCACGCGAACGGGCCTCCTCGGCCTTGGCCTGGGCGTCGGTCCGCATCCGGTCCGCGTCAGCGCGGGCCTCTTGGGTCACCCGTTCCGCGTCCTGGTGGGCCTCGCTCGCGATCGTCTCGGCGACGTGATCGGCTTCGCGGATCACGCTCGCGACCCGTTCCGCGAGCTGTTGGTAGGGATCCTGGCGCGGCTGTTCGGTCGTTCGGCGCACGGTCTGGGCCTCGGCCTGCGCGTCCCGGAGCAGCACGCGCATGAGCTCGATCTGATCGGCGAGCTGCCCGAGGTACGCCCGGACCTGGTCGGGGTCGTACCCTCGTCTGATCGTCACGAACTCCCGTCGCCGGATCTGCTCGGCGGAGATCAGGACGGGGACGTCGAGGTTCGTCGCGGACATGGGGAAGCCTCCTCGAACGCTCGCTGGGTTCCGGAGGCTACACCCGTGGGCACACGATGCAAGCATCTCGGTCGATCGTGGCGTCGCTCCGTTCGGAGCCCCTCAGGCGCCGGGCGTCAGCTCCGACTCGCGGCGCAGGACCTCGTTGAACGAGGCGATCGCGACCTCGATCTGGGCACGATCGGGGGGCTTGGTGGTGATCTTCTGCAGCCACAACCCCGGCACCATCAGCGCGTGGATCACCCTGGAACGCGGGAACCGGGCCCCGAGCCGCAGCAGCTCGAACGCGATCCCCGCGATGATCGGGATCGCGACGATCCGCGACGCGATGCGCCACCACAGGCCGGGGTTGCCGAACACCGCGAACACGAAGATCGTGATCACCATCACGAGCAGGAGGAAGTTTGTTCCGCATCGCACGTGCAGCGTCGAGTAGCCGTCGACGCGCTCGGGGACCAGCGGCTCTTCGTGCTCGTACGCCGCGATGGTCTTGTGCTCGGCTCCGTGGTATTGGAAGACGCGGCGTATGTCCTTGGTACGGCCGATTAGCAACAGGTAGCCGAGGAACAGGGCCACGCGGAACACGCCCTCGAGCCCGTTCACCATGATGCTCGAATCGACGCTCCGCCCGACCCATCGGAACGCGACGGCCGGCAGAACGATGAACAGCCCGATGAAGATCAGCGCGGCGATCGCCATCGACAGACCCATCTGGCGCGACGAAAGGCGCTCGTCCTCGGGCACCGACTCCCGCGCCGAGACCGACAGCGCGCGGAACCCGATAGCCAGCGCCTGCCCGAGCGCGATCACACCGCGGATGAACGGCTTCGCCAACACCGGATGACGCTTAGCCGCCGAGTCGATGTCGTGCGACTCGATGTGCAGATCGCCGGCCGGCCTGCGGACGGCGACGGCCCAGACGTCGCGACCACGCATCATCACCCCTTCGACGACGGCCTGACCGCCGTAGAAGTGGGCCGGTGGGGTGGTGGCTTCCTCGGCCATCCGGGCAGGGTCAGCCCTGCTCGTCGGCCGGGGGCTCGGCAGGCTGCTGGGGGACGGAGACGGTGGGCCTGCGCGAAGCCTCTCGCTCCTTGACCGCCGCTGCCTGCTCGGCTTGCTGCTTCGCGTAGCGGCGCTGGAACCGTTCGACCCGGCCGCCCGTGTCGACCAGCTTCTGCTTGCCCGTGTAGAACGGGTGGCAGTTCGAGCAGATCTCCACGCGCAGCTCGGACCGGGTGCTCCGGGTCGTGAACGTGTTCCCACACGAACAGTGCACGGTCGCGACCATGTACTCGGGATGGATATCCGCCTTCATGTTCGGTGCCTCTCCTTCGTCTTCAGTGTGCTTGGACGCCGTCGACGGGACCCGTCCGGCGGGACCCGTCACGGCACCAGCTTACGAGGCCGGGGCCTTCGCGATCTCCCGCAGGAACTGCTCGTTGGACTTGGTGGCCCGGATCTTGTCGGTGAGCAACTCGAGCGCGGCCCCGGGTTCGAGCGCGTGGAGCACCCGCCGGAGGCGCCACACGAGCGCAAGCTCCTCGGTCGGCATCAGCAGCTCCTCCTTGCGGGTGCTGCTCGCCTCGACGTTGATCGCGGGGAACAGGCGCTTCTCTGCGAGCTGCCGATCGAGTCGGAGCTCCATGTTGCCGGTGCCCTTGAACTCCTCGAAGATCCCCTCGTCCATCCGGGATCCGGTCTCGACCAGGGCGCTCGCGATGATGGTAACGCTCCCACCCTCCTCGATGT
>DAIOFZ010000141.1:0-5708 GCA_036745475.1 Actinomycetota bacterium
TTGGTCTCGGGATGGTCGCCGGCGCTGACGTCGTCGCCGGTCATGCACACGACGGTGCGGACCCCCAGCGCGGCCGCTCCGAGCAGATCGGCCTGCAGGGCGAGCCGGTTCCGGTCCCGGCAGACCAGCTGCATCACGGGTTCGACACCTTGGTCCAGGAGCAGCCGCGCGGCGGCGATCGCCGCGATGTGCGCGTGAGCTGCGCTGTTGTCCGTGCAGTTCACGGCGTCGACCTTCCCGCGAAGGGTCCCGGCGAGCTCGGTCACGCGCGCCGGATCGGCCGAGTCGCTCGTCTGGAGCTCCGCCGTGACGACGAACTCGCCGGCCTGCAGCAGACGGTGCAGATGGCTTCGCGGGCCCCCGTCCGTCATGCGACGGGACTCACGACCGGGGTCCCTGTCCCGATCCGGCCCACCCCCCCGGCACGTGCCGGTCGCGCCCCGTCACCAGGTTCTCCCACGACGACGTCCCCTGCAGGCGCCAGTCGACGGGCGGCTCCACGTGTTGGATATGGTCGCGCCACAGCGGCAGTCGCCGCGAGCCCTCCCACGCGGAGACCCAGACGCACTTCATCTCGGGCAGCACCTCGCAGCTGCCGTCCTGCAGCGTGCCGCCGCAGGGGCCGTTCCGGAGGTTCTTCGGGCAGCGCATCGGGCACGACATCCCCGTCGAGTGCAGGATGCACTGCCCGCACATGCGACAGTCCCACACGGTCTCCTTCGTGACGCGTTCGACGAGCAGGAGGGCCCGTCGAAAGCCCGTGGGCGGAGGAGCCGTCTGCGGGGGCCTGCGGTCGACCCTGGTTCCCTCCATCTGCGCTCCTTGCGATGCTCCCTCGGGAGGACCCGCCCCAGCGGGACCCTATCCGCGCAGGGAGGCCGCCGGGACCTCCTTGCGAGCGTCGATGAACGGGATCGCGGCGGTCGCGACCGAGATCGGCCCGTGCTCGGACTCCACGTCGAGGCCGGTGCCCGATACCGCGAGGTCGATCGGGACCCACGCGTACCCGATATTCTTCTCCAGGCGGGGCGACCAGACGGCATCGGTGACCCGGCCGACCTGCTCGCCGTCCCGAACCACCGGCCAGAACCACGAGAGCTCCGCCTTGAGCTCGTCGCCAGACCACTCGACCCCCACGAGCTTGCGATCCACGCCCTTGGCCTTGAGGGCCTCGAGCGCGGCCTTGCCGATGTAATCCTGCGGCTGTTCCTCGACCAGGTGCTCCAGGCCCATCAGGTGCAACGGCGTGTCCTCGAGGGTCATGTCCGAGTTGTAGTTCATGATCCCGGCCTCGATCCGGCGCGCCTCGACGGGCGCGACCGGCCGGATCCCGAACTCGTCGCCCGCCGCGAAGACCGCGTCCCACAGGTCGTCGCCCCTGCCGGGGTCGAGCAGGTTGATCTCGAACCCCTGGACTGCCGTCCATCCCGTCCGGCTGATCAGCACCGGAATGTCGCCCACGTCGAACCAGTCGCACCAGTAGTACTTGAGGTCGAGTACGCCGGGACCGACGAGCTTCTCGAGCGTCTTGGCGGCCTTCGCCCCCTGGACCTGCATCGGGTACGCGTGGGGGTACGACACCTCGACGTCGAGGTTCGACCGCGCAGCCGCGCCGAGCGCGTACAGCCCGGCGTCCGAGTCCGCGAGCTGCATCCACCAACGACCGTCGCCGACGTGGAGCAGCACCGGATCGTTGACGATCCCACCGTCCGGCGCGGTCACGATCATGTACTTGCCCTGCTTGACGGCGCACCTCGTCAGGTCCCTGCACGTAAGCGAGTCGACGAAGCGATCGGCGTCCGGGCCCGAGATCTCGACCGTGCGCTCGACCGCCACGTCCCACACCGTGACGTCGTTCAGCAGGGCCCAGTACTCGACCACTGGGTCGTCGAAGTACGCCGGCAGGAGCATGTGGTTGTAGACGTCGTAGGCGGTGCAGCCGGCGCGCCGCGTCGCCTCGAAGAAGGGGGACCGTCGGTACCAGGGCCCGAAGTAGATCGTCGCGCTCTGCTCGAGCATCTCCTGCCGTTCGTTCACCATGCGGGCACGACCCCCTTCGATCCCGCGGCCGCGCGCCGCCGGACTTTGAATCTTCGTTCAATCAGGTCTTGGCCGCAAGCCTGGCGCCAGCCGCGGGCGGGAGCGGGCGGCTGAACGGCGCGTCAGTTCGGGGGCGAGGGCTCAGGCGACCGGGATCTGCTTGCGCGGGTCGACGAACGGCATCTCGACCACACTCCCCGAGCGCGGACCCCACTCGGTCTCGACGGTGACACGCTCGCCGAGCATCGAGCGCTGGACCGGGAGCCAGGCGAACCCGATGTTGCGCTCCAGCCGTGGCGAGTAGATCGCCGAGGTCACCCTGCCGATCTCCTCTCCCCCGTCCACGATCGGCCACTTCAGGTTGTTGAGCTCCGGGAACGGGTCGCCGTCCAGCTCCACGCCGTTGATCCTGCGGCGGACCCCGCGCTCCTTGATCGTGCGCAGCGCACCCATCGAGATGCAGGCGTCGTCCGAAAGGTCCCAGTCCACCAGGCGCTCGAGTCCCATCTCCAGCGGGTCGTTCTCGTAGGTCATGTCGGCGCCCCAGTTGAAGATCGCGCCCTCGATCCGGCGGATGTCGCTCGGGCCCGTCGGGCGGATCTCGAACTCCTTCCCCGCCGTCATGATCGCGTCGTAGACCTCCACGCCCTTGCTCGTGTCCGTGAGGTACACCTCGTAGCCGACCTCGGAGGTCCAGCCGGTGCGGGTGATCACGACCGGCGCCCCGGCGATCGTCGCCTCGGTCCAGAAGTAGTAGCGGAGGTCGAGGATCTCGGGACCGATCAGCTTGACCATCAGGTCCTTCGACTTCGGCCCCTGGACCTGGAGCGGCGCGACGTCCGCCTCGCCGATCGTCACGTCGAGGTCCCGGTACGCGTTCTTCAGCCCGCGGGCGAACAGGAGGGCGTCCGAGGACGCGAGGGCGAACCAGAAGGTGTTCTCGTCCATCCGCGTGAGGACCGGGTCGTTGATGATCCCCCCGTCGCCGTCGCAGATCAGCACGTACTTGCCCTGCCCGACGGCGCACCTCGACAGGTCGCGCGGAGTCAGGAGTTGGGCGAACCGGAAGCCATCGGGGCCGCCGATCTCGAGACAGCGTTCGACCGCGACGTCCCACAGCGTCACGCCGTTGAGGAGGGTCTCGAACTCGGATTCGAACGAGTCGAACCGGATCGGGAAGTACATGTGGTTGTAGACGGTGTAGCCCTTCGGGTCGTGCTTCTGCGCAGCCTCGTGGTACGGCGTGCGGCGGTTGCGTGCCCCGCGTTGCACCTGGCTCATGTCGAACGCCATCGTGGACCCTCCTCGGCTCGGTGGGTGCGTCGGCCCGATGGGGCCGCGGCTATCGTGCGTACGGCCCCGGGACCTGGCAACGAGCCCCCATGACCTCTGGTCAGCGGCCGCCCGATGCGGGGCCTGCGTCCTCCGCGTCGTACACGCGCTCGCCGTCGACGAACGTGAGCATGACGGAGGCGTCGGCGATCTCGTCGACCGGGTGCGCGAACAGGTCCCGGTCGAGCACCGCGAGATCGGCCCGCTTCCCGACCTCGATCGACCCGGTGAGGTGGTCGAGGTGGTTCACGTAGGCGCTGTTGATCGTGAACCCGGCCAGCGCCGTCGGCAGGTCGATGCGCTCGTCGGGCAGGAACGGCTCGCCGGTCCCGCCCCCGTACCCGTAGGCGCTCGGGGCGGTGCGGTGCACGGCGACATGCATCTCCCACAGGGGGTTCGGGCTGGAGACCGCCCAGTCGCTCCCCATCGCGAGGGTTGCTCCCGACCGCACCAGGCTCCCGAACGGGTACTGCCAGGACGACCTCTCCGGACCCAGGAACGGGATCGTGAGATGCAGCATCTGCCCCTCGTTGACCGCCCACAGCGGCTGTGCGTTCGCGACGACGCCGAGATCGCGGAAGCGGGGCAGGTCGTCGGGATGGATCACCTGGATGTGCGCGATGTGATGGCGGTGATCGTTCGGGCCGTTCGCCGCTCGGGCCGCCTCGAACGCGTCGAGCGCCTCCCGGACGGCCCGCTCTCCGATCGCGTGGACGTGCACCTGAAACCCCTCGGCGTCCAGGCGTGTCACCACCGACTTGAGCTCCTCGGGGTCGACGAACGACTTCCCACGGTTCCCGGTCGGACGCCCGTCCGCGTCGAGGTACGGCTCGAGGACGGCGGCCGTGAGGTTCTCGATCACCCCGTCCTGCATGATCTTCACGGACGTCGCGCGGAACCGGCCCTCTCGTCCCAGTTCCCGGAGCGCGATCAGATCCTCGACCTGCTCGATGCCGCGGTGCCGGTCCCACCACAAGGCTCCGACGACCCGCGCGGTGAGCTCCCCCGAGCGCGCGAACGACACGTAGGTGTCGAACGTCGGATCGTGCCCGCCGACGATCGCGTCCTGCCACGCCGTGATCCCGAGGGAGTGGAGGTAGGTCTGCCCGGTTCGCAGGCCGTCGATCCGATCCTGCGACGAGGGCTCGGGCACATGCTTCTCGACCAGGTCGACGGCGCCCTCGTGGAGCGTTCCGGCAGGCTCCCCGTCCTCGTCGCGCACGATCCACCCGTCGACCGGGTCTGGCGTGTCCCGGTTCACCCCGGCCATCTCGAGCGCGCGGGAGTTCACCCAGACGCTGTGGCCGTCGCGACTCCACAGCCGCACCGGTCGGTCGGCGACGACACGATCCAACGGTTCCTTCGGCGGGTTGCCAGACGGGAACACGTCCATCGACCAGCCTGCGCCCATGATCCACGCGTCGTCGGGATGCACCGCCGCGTACTCACGCACGATGCGTTCGTATTCCGGCAGTGAGTACGCCTCGGAGAGGTTGCAGCGCAGCATCTCGTAGCCGCCCGAAGGTGGGTGGATGTGCGCGTCCTGGAACCCGGGCAGGAGCATCCTGCCCCCGAGATCCACGACGTCCGTCCCCGGACCGATCAGCTCCCGGACGTCCGCGTCGGTCCCGACCGCCACGATCTGACCCCGCGAGACCGCAACCGCGCCCGCCCAGCGCCGGGCCGCGTCCATCGTGTAGACGCGGCCGTTCACGAACGCGAGGACCGCGGTTCCGTTTTGATCCATTCTGCTCCTCTCCGATACTCCGTCAGCGAAGCGCGCAGAGCATAGCGACCGCCCCCGAGCCCATGTCGCGCCGACCACGGCTCCAACCCGATCCTCCGCTCGTCCTGCCTGATCGCTAGGCCAGCGCCACGAGCTCGAGGAGCTCGTCGTTCCAGAGCGCGAGCTCACCCTCGGGCATCATCAGGACCTTGTGCGGCGAGAGCGCCTGCACGAACCCGACGTCGTGGCTCACCAGCACCATCGAACCCGCCCAACCCGCGAGCGCCTCCGCCACCGCCGTCCGCGACGGCGGATCCAGGTTGTTGGTCGGCTCGTCGAGCAGGAGGAGGTTCCGCCGCCCCGCTACGAGCTGCGCGAGCGCGAGCTTGGTCTTCTCCCCACCGGAGAGCGTGCCGGCGTCCTGGAACGAGACCCGGCCGATGAGACCGAACATCCCGAGCAGGCCGCGGAGGTCCTGGTCCGAGGCGTCTACCGACTCGGCGCGGAGGTGCGCGAGCACCGGTTCGCCGTCGCGGACGCCCTCGTGCTCCTGCGCGTAGTACCCCAGCGAGACGCCGTCACCGAGGCGGGACCATCCCGCGTCCGCGGT
>DAIOFZ010000142.1:0-5677 GCA_036745475.1 Actinomycetota bacterium
CACGGACACCGCATGGCCCCTCACACCCCAACATCTGGCGGACGCAGGCACCGTAATCGCCACATGTTGCGGGCGTCAAACGGGACGTCGCTCAGCCGGACGGGACGACCAGCGCCTGGCCGGCGACGATCCGGCCGGCGTCGACGTCGTTGGAGGTCGAGAGCAGGTCGACGATCGGCCGGGGATCGCTCCCGGGCGCGAGCTTCTGGGCGATCGTCCAGAGCGTGTCGCCCTCCCGCACCACGTACGAGCTCCGACCGATCCTGGCGGGCTGCTCGGGCGAGCCGAGCGCACGCACCGCCGGTCCGGCCCACGCGACCGCGACGAGTGCGAGCGAGACCGTCAGGGTCAGGCGGCGTCGTCGAACACGCGTTCGAGTCATGAGCTCATCCTACCGAACAGGTGTTCGGCGTCAAGCACGGAACCGAACATATGTTTGAACGCCCCTTCCCCTCGTGCTAGCGTCCTTCGAGGCTAAAAGGAGGCACCGACATGGCTTCTACGGACGCGTTCGAGGCACCCGAGACCGGACCGCTCACCGCCCGGCAGCGCCGGATCGTCGACTTCATCGCGACCACGGTGCGGGAGCGGGGCTATCCCCCCACCGTGCGCGAGATCGGCGAGGCCGTCGGGCTGACCTCGTCCTCGAGCGTTCATGCGCAGCTCGCGAACCTCGAGCGCCGAGGCCTCCTGACCAAGGACCCGACCAAGCCCCGTGCAATGGCGCTGTCCGATGCCAACCGCGCCGATGGCGTCGTGGTCCCGCTCGTGGGACGGATCGCCGCGGGCACCCCGGTGCTCGCCGACGAGAACGTCGAGGACCACCTCGTCGTCCCGATGGGCTACGCGGGGGACGCCGATCACTTCGCGCTGAGCGTCACGGGAGACTCGATGGTCGACGCGGGCATCCTCGACGGCGACGTCGTGATCGTCCGGGGTCAGGACACCGCCGAGGACGGCGACGTGGTCGCGGTGCTGCTGCCCGGACCCGCGGAGGACGAGGCGACCGTCAAGCGCCTGCGCCGCCAACGGGGCAAGGTCGTGCTGGTGCCGGAGAACCCCGGGATGGAGCCGTTCGACATGGATCCACAGGGCCGGATCCTCGGCAAGGTCGTCGCGGTCCTGCGCAAGCTGTAGCGCTCGCGCGCCGCCACGGTGTCGTCTAGGCTCGCCCGACCGACCCCGTCAGGGAGGTCACCGTTGCCCGACACGGCGCTCGAACGACAGATCACGTCCCAGCCCGAGCAGCTCGAGGCCGTCCTCGCCGAGCCGCTCCCGACCTCGGCCGCCGAGCGACTCCGCGACGCGAGCCGGATCTGGCTCGTCGGCACCGGGACGAGCCAGCACGCGGCGGAGCTCGGCGCGATCATGCTGCAGCAGGCGAGACGCGATGCCCGCGCGCTGAGCTCGATGGCGTTCGCGAACCGGCCTCCGTTCGCGCAAGGCGACGGCGTGATCCTGCTCAGCCACAACGCGGGGGCCGAGACATCGTTCGCCGGCGCCTCCTGGACGGCGGCCACCCGGGCGGGACTTCCCGTGGTGCCGGTCACCCGGCGCGGCGGCTCGCTCCCCGACGCGATCGAGACCGTCGAGAAGGAGACCTCGCACACCTACACCGCGAGCTACACCGCGGCGCTCGTGCAGCTCGCGCGGCTCGCCTACGAGCTCGGGGCCGAGGCCTACTCGGCCGGCGCGCTCGAGCGCGTCCCGGCCGCGGTGCGCGCAGCGATCGACGATCCGCGCACCGAGGCGATTACGCAGCCCGAGCGCCTGCTGGTGCTGACCGGCGAGGGCCCCGCGGCGGTGACCGCACGCGAGGGCGCGCTCAAGGTCCGCGAGGCGGCGAGGTTCCCCGCCGAGGGGTACGACGTCGAGTACCTGCTGCACGGCCACGCCGTCCCGCTCAACGGAACCGATCACCTGGTGACGCTCGCGCCGCCGGACACGCAGGGCCTGACGGCAGGCGTCGAGGACGCGGCTCGAGGCGCCGGCATCCCGGTGACCCGGATCGACGAGCCGGTCAGCCTGCCCTCGCCCCTCGAGCAGATCCCGCTCACGGTCCGGCTACAGGCGCTCGCGCTCCGCTACGCGCTCGAACGCGGGCAGAACCCCGACGTCGCGATCGAGGGCCCGTGGGACGACCCCGACCTCTGGGCGATCGGTTCGCCCGGCTCCTGACGGGTTACGCGGCCGCCTCGGCGAGCGCGCGGACGGTTCGCACGTCCCGCGCCTTCGCGAGCAGCGTGGAGACGCCGGCCCCGCGCCACGCGTCGAGCCGCTCGCGCACGTGGTCGACCGAGCCGACCAGGCAGAGCTCGTCGATCATCGTGTCGGGGACCAGGCCCGCGGCCTCCGTCCGGCGCCCGTCGAGGAACGCCTCCTGGATCGCGTTCGCCGCGTCGCCGAACCCGTACCGGGTCACGAGGTCCTTGTAGAAGTTCGCGCCGGCCGAGCCCATCCCGCCGGCGTACATCGCGAGCAGGGGTCGCAGCTCGTCCCGGCAGCTGCCGAGGTCGGGATCGAACGCGACCGGCACCATCGGCGCGACGTCGAGCTCCCCGAGCCCCGGTGCCCGACGACTCGACCCCTCGGCGAGCGCCTCGGCGAAGGCCGCCGGCTGCTCGGGCGAGTAGAGGAACGGGATCCAGCCCTGCGCGATCTCGGCCGCGAGCGCGACGTTCCGCGGTCCCATGGCGGCAAGGTAGATCGGGACGTCGGGCCGCAACGGCCGGACGTTGGGCTTGAGCGCCTTGCCCTCACCGCCGGGGAGCGGGAGCGGATAGTTCGGCCCGGGCGAGGTCACGGGCGCCTCGCGTCGCAGGACGCCCCGGACGATGTCGACGTACTCGCGAGTCCGTGCGATGGGTGCGTCGAACGACGCTCCGTGCCATCCCTCCGCGACCTGCGGTCCCGAGACGCCGAGCCCCAGCCGCACCCGCCCATCGCTCAGGTGGTCGAGCGTGAGCGCCGCCATCGCGGCGGCCGCCGGCGACCGGGCCGGCATCTGGAGCACCCCCGCGCCGAGCCCGATCCGGTCGGTGTGCGCGGCGATCCATGCCAGCAGGACCGCGCCGTCCGAGCCCCAGGTCTCCGAGGTCCACACGGAGTCGAATCCCGCGCGTTCGGCCTCGACCGCGAGCCGGGCGACGTCGTGGGGACGTCCCTCCCAGTGGCCGACGTGGATCCCGATCCGCACGCGCGGAGGTTACCCGAGCGCGAGCTCCGCTGAGCGAGAGCTTCAGCCCTCGGACCGAGACGTCAGCCCGCCGCGCGGTCCCTCGCGGAAGGAGCCACGGCCGGTTCCACGCGGAACGGCGCCACCGCGGCGAACTCGCGCTCCCCTACCCGGGCGTGAACGAGCGTGCCGTCCTCGCGGGCGTCCTCCGAGAGGACCTCGGCGTTTCGGTACAGCATCGCGGTCACGTCCTCGCGGCCCCATGGGACCAGGATCGTGACGTCCATCGGAAAGCGCGGGAGCGATCGCTCCACGCGTTCCATGAGCTCGTCGAGGCCCTCGCCGGTGCGGGCGCTGATCGGCACGGAGTCGCCGTCGATGCGTCCCAGCACGCGGGCGCGCTCGGTCTCGGACAGGCGGTCGATCTTGTTGAGCGCCAGGACCTCGGGGATGTGCACCGCGCCGATCTCCGCGAGCACCTCGCGGACGCCGTCGATCTGCGCGATCACGTCGGGCGAGGACGCGTCGGCGACGTGCACGATCAGCGTCGAGCGCGCGACCTCCTCGAGCGTGGAGCGGAACGCCTCCACCAGCTCGTGCGGGAGCTTGCTCACGAACCCGACCGTGTCCGACATCGTGGCTGCGCGGCCCGAAGGCAGCTCGACCCTTCGCACGGTCGGGTCGAGCGTCGCGAAGAGCTGGTTCGCCACCACCACGTCCGAGGCCGTGAGCGCGTTCATCAGCGTCGACTTGCCGGCGTTCGTGTAGCCGCTGATCGCCACCTGGGGGATGCCCGAGCGCTCGCGGCTCGAGCGCTTGACGTCGCGCGTTCGCGCGAGGTCCTTGAGGTCCTTGCGGAGCTTCGAGATGCGGCGCTTGATGTGCTGCCGGTCGACCTCGAGCTTGGTCTCGCCGGGTCCACGAGTGCCGATCCCAGCGCCGAGCCGGCTCATCGCCTCGCCCCAACCGCGCAGCCGCGGCAACAGGTACGTGAGCTGCGCGAGCTCGACCTGCGCCTTACCCTCCCGACTCCGCGCGTGCAGCGCGAAGATGTCCAGGATCAGCGCGGTACGGTCGATCACCTTGACCTTGAGCCGCTCCTCGAGGCTGCGGAGCTGCCCGGGCGTGAGCTCGTCGTCCAGGATCACCGCCTCGGCGCCGGTGCGGTGCACCGCGTCGTGCACCTCGTTGATCTTGCCCTTGCCCACGAACGTTGCGGGGTTCGGGTCCTGACGGGTCTGGAGCACGCGCTCGACGGACTCCGCGCCGGCCGAATCCGCGAGCGCCGCCAGCTCGTCCAGGTCCGCCTCCTCGATCCCGCGACCGACGCCGACCAGTACCGCCTTCTCGGCGACGCGGGGACGCCATGTCGCCGCGAGCGGCGACTCGAGCGTGCTCGTCTCGTGGACGCCTCTTCCACTCGGGGGGCTTCCGCTCGCGCGTTCGCGCTCGCTCCTTGAACCCCCCGAACCCTTCGGCTGCCCGTTCTGCGCCATCAGCAGCCCGTCACGCGAGCGCCTCGCCGATGCGTTCCATCGCCTCGGCGAGCCGATCATCGGGGACGGTGAGCGAGAACCGGACGAAGCCCTCGCCGCGCACGCCGTAGCCGCTGCCCGGCGCGACGAACACGCCCGTCGTGTCGAGCAGCCGGTCGGCGAACGAGGCCGACGTGTCGCCACCGGGCACCGGGGCCCAGACGTAGCACGAGCCGAGCGGCGGCTTGAGCGACCACCCGAGCCCGTTCAGGGTCTCCAGCACGAGGTCGCGCCGGCGCCGATACGTGGCGCGGAGCTCGTCGAGGTGCTCGGGCGGCCCCTCGAGCGCGGCGATCGCCGCGCGCTGGATCGCGGTGAACTGGCCGCTGTCGAGGTTGGTCTTCACGACCCCGAGCGCGCGGATCGCCTCGGCCGAGCCGGCGGCCCACCCGATCCGCCAGCCGGTCATGTTGTAGAACTTCGACGCCGAGCCGAACTCGAGCGCGACCTCCTTCGCGCCCGGTGCCTGCAGGGCCGAGGGAGCGACGAACCCGTCGAACGTGATCTCGCTGTAGGCGGCGTCGTGCAGCAGGATCAGGTCGTGCTCGCGCGCGAACGCGGTCGCGGCCTCGAACGTCGGGAGCTCGGCCACGGCGGCGGTGGGGTTGCTCGGGAAGTTCAGCCAGATCGCCTTGGTGCGGCCGCCCACCGGCGCGGCGTCGAGATCCGGGAGGAACCCCTCGTCCTCGAGCATCGGCAGGGAGACGGGCGACCCTCCGGCCAGCCGCGTCGACACGCCGTAGACCGGGTAGCCGGGATCGGGGATCAGCGCCTCGTCGCCCGGGTCGACGAACGCGAACGCGATGTGGCCGATCCCCTCCTTCGAGCCGATCATCGCCATGACCTCGGTCTCGGGGTCGAGCTCGACGCCGAAGCGCCGGTCGTACCAGCTCGCGACCGCCAGCCGGAACTCGGGCGCGCCGTAGTAGCTCGGGTAGCGGTGCGTCGAGGGGTCGAGCACCGCCTC
>DAIOFZ010000143.1:0-5598 GCA_036745475.1 Actinomycetota bacterium
CCCACTGCTGCCTCCCGTAGGAGTCTGGGCCGTGTCTCAGTCCCAGTGTGGCTGGCCGTCCTCTCAGACCAGCTACCCGTCGTCGCCTTGGTGGGCCGTCACCCCACCAACAAGCTGATAGGCCGCGGGCCCATCCCGGACCGTCGGAGCTTTCCCGGCGCGACCATGCGATCACGCCGGAGTATCCGGTATTAGCTCAGGTTTCCCTGGGTTATCCCGGTGTCCGGGGCAGGTTGCCCACGTGTTACTCACCCGTTCGCCGCTCTCCCCTCAGAAGGGTTACCCCTCCTGAGGTTCCCGCTCGACTTGCATGTGTTAGGCACGCCGCCAGCGTTCGTCCTGAGCCAGGATCAAACTCTCCGTAGAGAACCGTTGGATCCGGCCCCATCTGGTTGCTTGGGTCCGGTTTCGGGTTCGTTGTTGGAAAGTCGGCCTCCCCGAGCAGCACACCCGGATCGGCCTTCCTGTGATGCTTTCCGTACGACCGTCGAGCCGGTAGGCACGGAGAACCGCACCTCCCGAGATCAACGGGGTAAACGCACTGGCTTTTGGCACACTGTTCAGTTCTCAAGGTGCGAGCGCCGACCCGAAGGAAAGGGACTCCAAAGAGATGGGGTCGCGCGACCCATCATGGTAGGCAGGTATGGGTGGGGCGTCAACCGACCACCACCACGCGTCTGCGAACGTCGCTGCCAGGCACGAAATGAGCCGCCCCTTGCGCTAGCGGAGACGCACGAACCCCCGACGACCCACCTGGAGCACCCGACCCTTGAGGTCCGCCAGGGGCAGCTCGATCATGTCGGGGCTCACCGACTTCCCTCCGATTCGGACCCCGCCCTGTTCGATCAACCGGCGGGCGTGCGAGTTCGAGTCGGCGAGGCCGAGGACGGCGAGGAGCTTTGGGAGGTAGACCCTGCCGTCCACGATCACGTCCTTGGGTATCGCGAGGTCCGGCACGTCTTCGGGGAGCTCGTGCTCGCGGTGGACTCGGTCGAACCGCTCCTCGGCTCCGACCCCGGCTCCCTCCCCGTGGTACAGGTCGACCACCTCGCGGGCGAGCCGTCGCTTCTGCTCCCACGGGTCGAGGGATCCGTCGGCCAGCCCCTTCTCCACCCGTTCGGCCTCCGTGGGGTCGCGGAAGAAGTCGAGCGCGAGGAGCCGGTACGTGGGGATGAGCTCGTCGGGCACCCTGCCGAGCTTGCCGAACATGTCGTCCGGTGGATCGGTGATCCCGATGAAGTTGCCGAGGGACTGACTCATCTTCTGCACGCCGTCCGTGCCGACGAGCAACGGCGTGGTGAGCGCTACCTGCGGTTCCTGCTCGTACGCACGCTGCAGGTCACGACCGACGAGCAGGTTGAACGTCTGGTCGCTGCCGCCCAGCTCGACATCGGCCTGGACCGCGACCGAGTCCATCCCCTGGAGCAACGGGTACAGGAACTCCATGATCGAGATCGGCCTGCCCTCCGCGTAACGCTTCGCGAAGTCGTCGCGCTCGAGCATCCGCGCGACGGTGGTCGAGGCCGTGAGTCGCAGGATCGCCTCCATACCCATGGGCTCGAGCCACTCGGCGTTGTGCCGGACCTCGGTGCGCTCGGGATCGAGGATCTTCCAGAACTGATCGAGCAGCCGCCCGGCGTAGCCGCGCACCTCCTCCGCGGACAGGCGCGATCGGGTCTCCGTCTTCCCCGAGGGGTCTCCTACCTGCGCCGTGAAATCACCCACGATCAGGACCGCCGTATGCCCCGCGTCCTGGAACTGCCGCAGCTTGTGGAGCACCACGGCCCATCCGAGCGTGACGACCGGCGCGGTCGGATCCAGTCCGAGCTTCACACGCAGCGGCCGCCCCAGGCTCAGCTTGCGCTCGAGTTCCTCCGCCGGCACGACCTCGGCGGAACCGGCGAGCAGGGTCGGCAGGTCTTCCGGTCCCATGGCGCGAAGGCTAACAGTGGGACCCCCGTGGCAAGATGGTGGAACCATGGCCGCTCGCTCGCGGACCCTCGTGGTCGGCGTCTTCGTGTTCGCCCTCGCGGCATCCGCCTGCGACCTCCCCTCCCTGCACGAGGCGCGAGAGAGCGCGGACGCTCTGCCGCAGACCTCCTTCATCTACTCGGCCGACGGGGCGCTGATCACCACGCTGCACGCGGGCGAGAACCGGGTGGTCGTCCGCTCGCGGAAGATCCCCGATGTCGTGCGCGACGCGGTGATCGCGATCGAGGATCAACGCTTCTACGACCACTCGGGGCTGGACGCGCGGGCGCTGCTGCGGGCCGCCTACAGAGACGCCACCACCGGCGAGGTCGTCGAGGGCGGCTCGACGATCACCCAGCAGCTCGTGAAGAAGCTCTACGTCGGTGACGAACAGACGGTCGGGCGCAAGATCCGCGAGGCGTACCTCGCGTGGCAGCTCGAACAGCGCCTGAGCAAGGACCGGATCCTGACCCGGTACCTCAACACCGTGTACTTCGGCAACGGCGCGTACGGGATCCTGGCGGCGTCCGAGACCTACTACGGCGTCCAGCCGCTCGAGCTCACCCTGTCGCAAGCGGCTACGCTCGCCGGTCTGATCGCGGCGCCGGTTGACTACGACCCGGTCCGTCATCCGGGACGGTCCGAGCGTCGCCGGAACCATGTGCTCACGCTGATGCTCGGCATCGACATGATCGACGAGGCGGAGTTCGAGAAGGCGAGCGACTCGCCGATCGTCCTCGACCTCACCCCGGAGGACGCGACGCATTACCCCGCGCCCTGGTTCGTCGACTACGTCAAGGAGTGGTTCCTCTCGAACCCTCGGTTCGGCGAGACGCCCCAGGATCGCTACGACCTCCTGTTTGAGGGCGGCCTGAGGATCGTCACCACGGTCGATCTGCAACTGCAGCGGGCCGCCGAGCGGGCGATCGGGTCGGTGCTCACCGAACCGGCGGATCCCTACGGGGCCCTGACGGCGATCGACCCCAGGACCGGGTACGTGCGGGCGATGGTCGGCGGTCGCGATTATTGGAACGAGGACGACGACTTCGCCCGCATCAACCTCGCGACCGGAGGCGTCACCGGTCGCCAGGCCGGGTCGGCGTTCAAGCCCTTCGCGCTCGTCGCGGCCCTCGAACACGGGATCCCGAGGACGCAGCCGCTCAACGGCTCCACCGCCCACATCCTGCTCCAGGACGGCACGTACTGGGACCCCCACAACGCCGAGGGCAGCGCCTACGGGACGATCTCGCTCGAGAGCGCCAGCGTGAACTCGGTCAACGTGGCGTACGCGAACCTGCTCTCGGTGATCGGGGACGGCGATCCCTACGCGGGCGCCGCAGCGCTCGTCGAGGCCGCGATGCGCATGGGCATCCGGTGCTGCCCCCGCACGACCGAGCCCAACGGTCCGCTGGCAGCCGTGCCCGCCGCCGTCCTGGGTGTGAACGAGGTGAGCACGCTCGAGATGGCCTCCGCGTTCGGCACGCTCGCGAACGTCGGCCGGCACGTGCAGCCGACGCCCGTGATCTCGGTGACCACGTCCGACGGGGACGTGATCTACCATGCTCCCTCGCGTGCCGAGCAGGCGGTGGAACCCGCCATCGCGGCCGAGGCCGTCGACATCTTGAAGGGCGTGGTCAGCTCGGGCACGGGCGTGGGCGCCAACATCGGGCGGCCGCAGTTCGGCAAGACCGGTACCGCTCAGAACGCGAGCGACGCGTGGTTCGTCGGTGCGATCCCCCAGATGGTCACCGCGGTGTGGGTGGGTTTCCCGCAGGGGCAGATCCCGATGTGCTGCGGCAACGTGCGGATCTCGATCGTCTACGGGGGGACGTGGCCGGCCTCGATCTGGCGTGCGTTCATGCTCGCGGCGAGCCGGGGGATGCCCGCGAAGGAGTTCGGCACGGATGTCGACTACGTGCGGTTGCGTGTCGACGTCACCCGGGGGTGTCTCGCCAACCCGTACACGCCGCCCGGGGACATCGACGTGCTCAGGTTCCCCTCCGGCGCCGAGCCGACGCTCGAGGTGTGCACCGAGCCGTCCTCGTCCCAGTTGCCGGTGGTGCCGTCGGTGATCGGCCTCGAGCGTCAGGCGGCGACCTCGGCCCTGCACAACGCGGGGTTCGTCGTCGCGACGGTGTTCGTGCGGTCGGACCGGCAGCCGGGCACCGTGATCGCGCAGGATCCAGGGGGCGGCTCGCGGCTGATCCTGACCGGGACGGTGACGATCACGGTGGCCAAGGGCGCCCCCGAACCGTCCGTCGCACCCGATCTCGCCCCGGTGCCCAACGTGGTCGGCATGCAGCGGGGCGCGGCGGAGGCGGCGATCCGTCAGGCCGGGTTCGTCGCGTCGGTGTCCTACGAGAAGTGCGACCCGGACGACCACTCCTGCGACGATCGGCAGGGGGTCGTCTGGTCGCAGTCGCCCGACGCCGGCGCGCAGCGGGAGCTGGGGTCGACGGTCACGATCTTCGCGAACCCGTAGCCCTTCGCTCCGCCCCGCCGACCTCGTGGACGGACGGCTTGCCCGGAGAGACGAACGCGCTTTCCCGTTCGAAGAAGCGCCACCGGTGCTCGACCCCGACGTTGACGCCCACCCTCGTGCTCCGGCCGATCGCGCGCGGGGCGACCGGAGAGCCGGCGAGCAGGAAGAGCGAGGGATCCCTCACCAGGTCCGTCCCGTTGTCGGCGCGATCGATCTCGAGCGCCCGGGTCAGCCGCGCCGGGCCCGAACACAGGAGCAGGATCGCATCCGTCCCTCGGTTCGCCGCCATCGTCTCGAACCCGTCGAGCGGTTCGGCGGCCCGAAGTAAGACCGCGCTCCCGTACCCTTCGGGGCCGGTCACCACGTTCGAACAGAAGTGCTGACCGTAGGTGAAATACACGTACAGCCGCCCCGGGGGGCCGAACATCACCTCGGTCCTGGGCGTGGGACGACCGCGGAACGAATGGCTCGCCGGGTCGCCCTGCTCGTAGGCCTCGACCTCGACGAGCCGGCCGGCGAGCCGCGTCCCGTCGGGCCGGATCCTCACCAGGACGCGGCCGAGCAGCTCGGGGGCGACGACGGTCGAGGGTCGTGCGAAGAACGAGCGCGGCAGCCGGCGGCCGAACCCGGGGGCCCGGCCCGGCCCGCCTCTCACCGGCCCTTCCGCAGGAACGCCTTGAGCTTGGAGAGCGGCCACGCGTTGATCACATCGTGCTCGGTGAGCCACCCGCGCTGTGCGGTCGCCACGCCGTACCGCATGTGCTCGAGGTGCGTGGTGGCGTGTGAGTCGGTGTCGACCGAGAACTTCACGCCGTGGCGCCGCGCCCACAGGATGTGCTCGTCTCGCAGATCGAGCCGGTCCGGGTAACCATTCACCTCGAGGGCCGTCCCCGTGCGCGCCGCGGCCTTGAAGACCTCCTCGAGGTCCACCTCGATCGGCTGGCGCTTGTTGATCATCCGGCCGGTGGGGTGGCCGATCACGTGGACGTTGGGATTCTCCATCGCCCGCACGATCCGCCGGGTCATCTCGTCCTTCGGCTGGTTGAACAGCGAGTGCACTGACGCGACGCAGATGTCGAAGCCCTCGAGGAAGTCCCCGTCCCAGTCCACGTTGCCCTCGGCGTCGATGTTGAGCTCGGTGCCGT
>DAIOFZ010000144.1:0-5520 GCA_036745475.1 Actinomycetota bacterium
AGTCCTTGAAGTACAGGATCTCCTTGTCGCCGCTCGCGTAGGTGACCTCGAGGAACCGGTTGTCCTCCGCCTCCGAGTACATCCGGTCGACCGTCGACTGGATCATCCGCGTGGTCGTCACCTTCACGTCGCCGCTCGCGCGGGCGACGTCCTCGGGGTGGATCGGCACGGTCGGGTTCAGGTACTTGGCCATGATGTCGGCCGCCTGCGCGGCGTCCGGGCGCTCGATCTTGATCTTCACGTCCAACCGCCCCGGCCGCAGGATCGCCGGGTCGATCAGGTCCTCGCGGTTCGAGGCGCCGATCACGATGACGTTCTTCAGCGTCTCGACACCATCGAGCTCGGACAGGAGCTGGGGCACGATCGTCGACTCGACGTCGCTCGAGATGCCCGTGCCGCGCGTCCGGAAGATCGAGTCCATCTCGTCGAAGAACACGATGACGGGCAGCCCTTCCTCGCTCCGCTCCTTGGCTCGTTGGAAGATCTGGCGGATCTGACGTTCGGTCTCGCCGACGTACTTGTTGAGAAGCTCGGGCCCCTTGATGTTCAGGAAATACGAGTGCGCATCCTGCCGCCCGGTCCGCTCGCGCACCTTGTCGGCGAGCGACTTGGCGACGGCCTTGGCGATCAGCGTCTTGCCACACCCGGGAGGCCCGTACAGCAGGACGCCCTTCGGCGCCTCGAGCTGGTGCTCCTGGAACAGCTCGGCGTACAGGAACGGGAGCTCGACCGCGTCGCGTATCGCCTCGATCTGTCCCTCGAGCCCGCCGATGTCCTCATAGGACACGTCGGGGATCTCCTCCAGGACGAGCTCCTCGACCTCTTCTTTGGGCAGCTTCTCGAGCACGACGTTGGACCTCGGGTCGATCAGCAGCGGATCCCCCGCGCGGATCTGCTCGTCGAGCAGGGCGGTGCCGAGCGTGGCCACCAGCTCCTCGTCGCCACGTCCGATCACGATCACGCGGTCCTCGCCCAACCGGTCCTTGACCTTGACCACCTCGCCCGCCCGGTCGGGCAGCAGCACCTCGACCACGTTGAGCGCCTCGTTGAGGATCACCTCGGCGCCCTTGCGCAGGCGGTCGGTCTCGACGTCCGGTGACAGGTTCACGCGCATCTTGCGGCCCGCCGTGAACACGTCGACCGAGTCGTCGTCGTTGGTGCCGAGGTACACCCCGAACGACGCCGGCGGCTGGCTGAGCTTCTCGACCTCCTCACGGAGCCCCTCGATCCGCTCCTTCTCGGCCTGCAGCGTGCCGGCGAGCTTCTCGTTCTGCGACACGGCGCGCGCGAGATCCGAACGCGCCTCCAGGAGCTTGTCCTCGAGCAGCTTGACCTGGCGGGGGGCGTTCGTGAGCCGGCGACGGAGGAGGGAGACCTCGTCCTCGAGGAAGCGGACCTGCGTCTGGAGCTCGTGGACCTGCTTCTCGAACTGTTCCTGCTGTTCGCGTGGATCGGGCTCCGGCATCTCCTTCACCTCCCGCCGGTGCGGAAGCATACCTCCGGTCTTCCCCGCGACCGACGAAGACGGGGGAGGTCTCTTGGCCTATGCATACGGTCTTCGGCCGGTACGGCGCTTGACCTGAGCTCCTTTCAGACGCGACGGGCCAACGTGATGAAACCGGTGTGCGCCACCATCCGCTGATCCGGCCGGACGCTCCGAGCGGTCACGTGCCACGAGCGGTGCAGCACCTCGAACGTCTCCAGGTGCTCGTAGGCGTTGCGCTCCAAGGCGAGCACGAGCTGTTGCACCTGGTTCGTCGTCGGCAGGTACCCGCAGAGGATGGCGCCCGGCGGCAGGACGGTCGAGAGCGGCTCGAGCGTCTCCCACGGCTCCGGAAGGTCCAGGATCGCGCGATCGAACGTCTCGCCGCTCCCCCCGATGTCGCGCACGTCGCCCTCGCGGAGCTCGAGCCAGTCGGGCGTCTTCCCGAAGAAGGACTCGATGTTGCGCGCGGCGCCCGTCTGGAACTCGCGCCGCAGGTCGTAGGACACCACCCGGCCCTCGGGCCCCGTGGCCCGGCAGAGGGCGAGCGTCAGCGACCCCGAGCCCGTTCCGGCCTCCAGGACGCGTGCGCCGGGGAAGACGTCGGCCCCGACCAGGATCGCCCCGACGTCCTTCGGGTAGACGAGCTGGGCGCCCCTCGGCATCTTCAGCACGAAGTCGGCCAGCCTCGGCCGGAATGCCCTGAACGCCATCCCGGTCGCCGAATGCACGAGCGTCCCCTCGGGCGATCCGATCAACAGGTCGTGCGGCAGTCCGCCGCCGTGGGAGTGCCAGGTCTCGCCGGTCTGGAGCGTGAGCAGGTACCGACGGTCGCGCTGGTCCACCAGCAGGATCTTCTCCCCCGCCTCGAACGGCCCGGTCATCGACGGAGCGTCCCGTAGATCTCGACCGGCATGACCTCGTCGGACAATGCGTCGGCGGTCTCGCGATCGTCGGGCGGCCCCGCCGGCGAGCCTCGTTCGCCCCGCGGCTCCTCGAGCCGCTCACCCAGGATCTGCGCCCGCGCGCGGCAGAACGCGCAGAACCTGCCGGTCGTCGGCTGACCACAGCGCTCGCACCCGACCAGCTGGACCTCGTCCTGCGTTGCGAACAGCGGCGCCGCCCGGTCGACATACCCGAGGAAGAACTGGGCCTTGGTCCCCGGCGACGTGGATTCGAGCTGGTTCATCGCCTCCTTGTAGCGGAGCTGTGTGTTGCCGCCGACGAGCGGGCACTCCTCCACGACGTAGTCGATCCCCCGCAGGAACGCGAACGCCGCGGTCTCGAGCTCCGAGAGCCGGTACAGCGGCTTGACCTTGCGCGCGAAACCCTCCTCCGCGGGCAACACGGGCGACTGGCGCGCGATGTAGTCCGTCTGCCACCGCAGGGTGTTGCCGAGCAGGGTGGCAGCCTCGTCGTCGAGGTTGTGCCCGGTCGCGATCACGTCGTACCCGCCCTCACGCGCGGCCCGGTTGAACACGTAGCGCTTGGACAACCCGCACACCGCGCAGGTCGACCGCGAGCCCTTCCTGCCGGCGGTCGGCACATCGAACCCGTAGTCGCGCGCCAGGTCGACCTCGACCAGGCGCACATCGCGTTGCCGAGCGAAGTCCCGAGCGACCTCGTGCGACCGCTCCGAGTAGTCGCCGATCCCGAGGCCGAGGTACAGCCCGTCGGCACGGTAGCCGAGCTCGTGCAGGATGTCCCAGAGTGCGAGCGAGTCCTTGCCGCCCGAGACCGCGACCAGGATCCTGTCCGTGGCACCGAACATGTCGTGAGCCTCGATCGCACGCTTGACCTGCTCGCGCACGTGGCGCAGGAAGCACTCGGCGCAGAACGCCGCGTTGTGCCGGCGGATCTCGACGACTGCGGGCGCCTTGCAGCGCCGGCACTTCATCCGGTTCCCGGCGCCGCCGCTGATCACCGGGCGGATCTCGATCACGTCGGTCTCGCCGACACGGTCTTCGCGCGTGAGCAGCTCGCGCTCGCGGATCACGAGCACGGTGTCGGGGTTGATGCCGAGCTCGCCGAGGACGTCGTGGATCTTCCGGCCGCCGGCGAGCTCGACCTCCCGATCGGGGTTGCGGAGCCTCACCTTCACGCAGGTCAGGCTAGCGCAGAGCGGCCCCGCAGGCCGTTTCCGTGCGAGCGGGTCAGCTCGTGGGGACCGGGTTGACGCCCAGCGTCACGGTCACGACGTCACGCGAGCCGGCCTCGTGGACGACCTCGACCTCGACCTCGTCGCCGGGGTCGTGCGACCGGATCGCGCTCACCAGGTCGTCGTCCGTGGCGATCGAATCGCCGTCGAACTCCACGACGATGTCCCCGGGCTGGATCCCGGCGCGATCGGCCGGGCCGCCGGGCACGACATCCTGGATCACGACCCCCTCCTCGACGGGCGGATCGAGCTGGAACTGAACCTGCGGATCCGACACCGGGACGGGCCCGAGGATGCCCATGTAGGCGACCGGGGCATCAGGGTTCTCGGCCGCCTGGAAGATCGTCGGCTTGACCGAGTCGATCTGGATCGCGAAGCCGATGTTCTCGGCCTGGTTCGCGCCGGCCGAGTTGATACCCACGACCTGTCCGGCCATGTTGACCAGCGGTCCCCCCGAATTGCCCGGGTTGATCGCCGCATCGGTCTGGATCACGTGATCGTAGACCCGGGTCTGGTCGGTGCCGCACTCCTCTACCGGGCATCCGGTGTCTTGGACGTCGATCTGCCTCGTGAGCGAGGACACGATCCCTGCGGTGACCGAGGGGCCGCCGTCGAGGCCCAGGGCGTACCCGAGCGCCACCACCCGCTGGCCCAGTTTCAGGTCGGACGACCTCCCCAGCTCGACGGTCGGCAGGTCGGTAGCGTCGATGTCCAGGATCGCCAGGTCGGCTCCGACGTCGCCCCCGATCACCCGAGCGTTGTACTCGGTCGGATCCTGGTCCGAGGTCAGGACGGTGATCTTGGATGCGTTCTCGACGACGTGGTAGTTGGTCACGATGATGCCGTCCGAGCGGACCACGAAACCGGTCCCCTCCCCCTGGCCGCCCGCGGTATCGGACACGACGTTGACGACGGCCGGCAGCACGCTGTCGACGACGTTCACGACCGCGTCACGCCCCGTCGCAAGGGTCGCCTGGCTCGAGGGGAAGACGGCTTGGGGCTCGGCGGTATCGGGGGTAGATCCGGTGGTGCACGCAGCAAACGCCAGCGCCGCGACCGTGCCGAGCGCGAGGAGGGAACGCTTCATGGTCATGGCTCCAGTCTGTCGGGTTCAGCGGCCATTCGACACCCACCACCCGCACGTTCACCGACGCGTCTGAACGTTGCCTGAGAGTCGCGAACGGGCCCGATCGCTACGCGATCGTCACATCCGTCGGGGTCGGGCGCGGGAGCAACCCGGCGCCCTCGATCACCCGCGGGATGGCCTCCTCGTGGTTGATCGTCATCAGGTGGATGCCCGAGACCCCCGGGATCCGGCGGACGGCGTCGACGATCTCGAGCGCGAGCCGTATCCCCTCCTCCCTCTGGTCTCCTCGGGGCGCGGCTTCCATGCGCTCGATCACGTCTTCGGGCACGTCGAGCCCCGGCACCTGGTCGCGCAGGTAGCGCGCGCCCGCCGCGGAGTTCGGCACGAAGACCCCCGCGAGCACCCACACGTGGTCGAGCAGCCCGAGCTCGCCGCACCGCGACATGAACAGCCGCAGCTTGTCCAGGTTGAAGCAGATCTGGGTCTGGATGAACTCGGCGCCCGCCTCGATCTTCGTGCCCAGCCGCATCGGCCGGAACTCGAGCGGCGGCGCGAACGGGTTCTCGACGGCGCCGATCAGGAAGCTCGGCGCGTCGGTCAGCTCCCGGCCCGACAGGTAGGTCCCCTCGTCGCGCATGATCGTGGCGATCCTGATCAGCTGGACGGAGTCGAGGTCGTAGATCGGCTTGGTCTCGGGATGGTCGCCGGCGCTGACGTCGTCGCCGGTCATGCACACGATGTTGCGGACCCCCAGCGCGGCCGCCCCGAGCAGATCGGCCTGCAGGGCGAGCC
>DAIOFZ010000145.1:0-5454 GCA_036745475.1 Actinomycetota bacterium
CGCCGAGGCGGCGATCCCCGGAGCCATCCCCTTCGCGGGTCTCGAACGCCAGACCGACGTGAACTACGACGAGGCGGGGATCCGCGCGATGGCGGACGAGGCGGCCGGCGCGGTCCTCGCGGCCGAGGACGCGCGAGGCACCCAGACGGCGTTCGCGAGCGCCGTGCAGGACTCGAAGGAGCGCACGGGCCTCGCGAGGGACTGCGTCGACCGCAGTGGTGTAGGCGGTCCCAACGACGTGTTGATCCGGCTGATCGAGGCGCGGTTCGAGGGCACGCCGGCGTTCATCGGGGTGTTCTCGGAGGGCCCGAGCGCCGGGCAGGCCCCCGACCACATCGTCGTGTTCGTGGTCGCGACGGACGATTGCCGCATCCTCAGCACCGCTTCCCAGAGGATCCCGCCCGGGTGATCCGCGCCGAGTGAAGGTTCGAGCGTTCACTCGTAGAGTTACCGGTCGTGAGGTATCGCGTCGAGCAGCTCGCGGCCGCATGCGACGTCTCGGTCGACACGGTCCGCTACTACCAGACCCGCGGCCTCGTCCCGCCGCCCACCCGCGAGGGCCGCGTCGCCTGGTACGACGATCGCCACGCCGAGCGGATCCACGAGGTCCGTGAGCTCCGTCGCCGGGGCCTCACGCTCGCGGCGATCGAGCGGGTGTTCGGCGATGGGCTCGACCCCGCCGACGCAGACCTGGCCGTCGCGATCGCGGCGGCGCGGGGGGAGGCTCGGCAGGACGAGCTCCTCACCCTGGACGGCTTCGCCGGCCGCAGCGGCGTCCCCGCCTCCCTGATCCAGGCCGTCGAGCGCGAGGGGATCGAGCTCGGCCGCACGGTCGACGGCGAGGTCCGGTACACGGCCGCCGACATCGACATGGTCCGCGGCGCGCTCCGCCTCCTCGAGTACGGGCTCCCGCTCGGCGAGCTCCTGTCGCTCGCGCGGGACACGAACGAGGCCATGGTCAGGCTCGCCGCTCGGGCGGTCGAGCTGTTCGACGAGCACGTGCGCAAGCCGATCCGCGACACGGCCGGTGCGGAGGACGCCGCGGCGCAGCTGGTGGAGGCGTTCGACACGCTGCTCCCCGCGGTGACGAACCTGGTCGCCAACCACTTCCGCCGGGTCTTGCTCGCCGAGGCGGAGGAGCGGCTCGAGTGAGCGGACCCGCGACCCCGGGCCTCCCCGACCCGAGCGAGAAGGCGCGCGTGGTCAGGGGCATGTTCGACCGGATCTCGGACCGCTACGACCTCGTGAATCGCGTGATGACGCTCGGGATGGACGTCGGGTGGCGCCGTCGCGCCGTCGGCGAGCTCCGACTGCCCGGAGACGCCCTCGTGGCCGATCTCGCGTGCGGCACGGGCGACCTATGCAACGAGCTGGCGGCCGGCGGGTACCGGGCGATCGGCTTCGATTTCTCGCATGGCATGCTCCGCAACGCCCGCACCGAAGCACCGGTCGTCGAGGCCGACGTGCTGCGGCTCCCGCTCGCGGACGGCCGCGTGGACGGCGTCACGTGCGGGTTCGCGCTGCGCAACGTGACCGACCTGGTCGAGCTGTTCGCCGAGACCGCTCGCGTGGTGCGGCCCGGCGGGCGCGTCGCGTTCCTCGAGACGAGCGAGCCCGAGGGGCGCGTGCTCCGCGCCGGACATGCGCTGTACTTCCGACGGATCGTTCCGCTGATCGGAGGGGCGCTCTCGGACAGGGATGCCTATCGCTACCTCCCCAGGTCGACGGCCTACCTCCCCGTTCCCGACCGGCTCATCGAGATGCTCGGCGGCGCGGGATTCGAGCGGGTCCAGCGGACCCCGCTCGCCGGCGGCGTGGCCCAGATGCTCCTGGGGACGCGCCGATGACCCTCCGCGGGCGACCGTTGAGGCAGACGACGTGACCGGTCTCGCCGCGCGGGCGACCCGCCTCGGTCCGGCGTTCGACCTCCTGGCCGGGTACCGGGATGGCGGCTTCTTCCTCGAACGCGCCGGGCTGGGCCTCGCGACGAGCGGCGAGGTCGACCGGGTCGCGGCCGAGCCAGGACCCGAGCGCATCCTGCGCCTGTCGCGTTCGATCCTGGAGGCACTCGCCTCGATCGAGGCAGAACCCGCCGAACCGGGCGTGCCCGCGGCGACGGCGGTGGCATCGATCCCGTTCGACGACCGTGAGGCCGCGGAGGCGATCCTCCCGCGACGGGCGACGATGCGCCTGGACGACGGCGAGACCTGGCAGGTCGAGGTCGCCCCGCGCGGCGAGACCCCGCATGCGGGGGAGCGCGAACGATGGGCGGGCCGGACGCTCCCGCACGACGCGTTCGAGGAGATCCAGCTCCGGCCGGACCCGGAGCCCGACGAGTACGCGGCTGCGGTCGGCCGGGCGACCGAACGGATCCGCACGGGTGAGCTCCGCAAGGTCGTGCTCGCGCGAACCATGCTCGTGAACGCGGATCGAACGCTCGACCCCAAACAGCTGCTGTGGCGACTCCGCGCGGTCGACGCGGACTGCTACGCGTTCGCCGCCCCGCAGCCGAACGCGGTGGCGGGTTCGGTGCTCGTCGGCGCCACCCCCGAGCTGCTGCTCCGCCGCCGCGGTCCGCTGGTCGAGGCCACGCCGCTCGCGGGGTCGTCGCAACGTTTCGGCGATGCCGGGCGCGACCGAGCGTCGGCGGACCGGCTGTTCAGCTCGGGCAAGGATCGCGAGGAGCACGCAGTGGTCGTCCAGGACGTCCACCGCATCCTCGATGCCTTCTGCGAGGACCTCGTCCACCCGCACGAGCCGGAGCTGCTCGGTACCGCCAACGTGTGGCACCTCGCGACGCCGTTCCGGGGGCGCCTGCACGACCCGTCGGTCACGGCGCTCGAGCTCGTCGCCGCGCTCCACCCCACGCCCGCGGTGTGCGGGTCGCCGCGCGAGACGGCCCGGGAGGCGCTCGAGGATCTCGAGCCGATCGAGCGCGGCGGGTACGCGGGGCCGGTCGGCTGGATGGACGCGAACGGCGACGGCGAATGGGCGATCGCGCTGCGGTGCGCGGAGATCACGGGCTCGACGGCCCGCCTGTTCGCCGGCGCCGGCATCGTCGCCGACTCGGAGCCCGAGGCCGAGCTCGACGAGACCGAGCGCAAGTTCCGGGTCCTGCTCGATGCGCTCCGCTGGGGCTGAGTCAGTCGCCGGCCAGATCCATGCCGAGCGGCGCGGCCTCGGAGCCGAACCCCGCGCGCCGGTAGAACGAGGCCGACCGGGGCGTCGGCCAGACCACGGCCTCGGCGGCATCGTGCTCGCGCGCGTAAGCAATCGCGGCGTCGAGCAGCCGCGCGCCAAGGCCCTCGTCGCGGAGCGCCGGTTCGACGTACACATTCGTCACGTAGGCGATCGGCCGCTCCCAGCGGCCGCGGCTCGGGTGCGGGATCTTCTCGACGAGCTGAAGCCACGCGCAGCCGACCAGCCCGCCCTCGTGCTGCGCCACCCACGCCCGCCACGGCGCCCCCTCCGCGAGCACGTCGGTCGTGAACGCGCGGAACTCCTCGGCGAACGCCTCGAACGTCGACGACACCGGCGTCCCGTGTTCGACGCGAAAGTCCCACCGGAGCCGCGCGAGCTCGTCGGCGTCGCCCGGCGTCGCCCGGCGGATCTCCACGATCAGGCGGCAACCCGGGGCCCCGCCAGGAGCCGCTGCCGCGCCAGCACCACGATCGCGCTCGCGATGGAGGCAAGCTCGCCCATCGTCACATCGTAGGCCGCTCGAGCGCGGCGGCGACCTCTTCGTGGACGGCGGCGTGCAGCTCGACGTTGCGAGCGCGGTCGATCGGTATCTCGACGACGTGGACCCCCCCGGCGCCGTGCGCTCGCTCGATCGCGGGGACCAGATCGGTGGCACGTTCGACCAGTGCGTGTCCCGCGCCGGCGGCCCGGAGGATCGCGCCGAGCTCGAGCCCGTGCGGGGTCGCGAACAGCTCTTCGAACTCCGGCAGCTCACGCTGCGAGAGGAACGAGAAGATCGCGCCGCCGTCGTTGTTCGGGACGACGAAGACGCAGTCATGCCCTCGACCTGCGCTCCAGACCAGGGACCCGATGTCGTGCAGCAACGTGAGGTCGCCGCACAGCGCCGTTGTGGGCGCGCGGGCCGCCGAGACCCCGAGCGCCGTCGACACGAATCCATCGATCCCGCTCGCCCCTCGGTTCGCGAGAACCCCGAGGCCGTCACGCGGACCCATGAACGCGTCGAGGTCGCGCACCGGCATGCTCGAGCCGACGACGAGCACACCGCCGTCCGGCACCCACGCGGCGACGTCTCGGGCGATCCTGCCCTCGAACGGTTCCTCCCACCCATCCAGGAGTGCGTCCACCGCGGCTCGCGCGGCCCCGTCCGCGTCTCGCCATGCCCGGAGCCACGCGCTCTCGCCGATCGACAGGGATCCGGTTAGGAGGTCGGTAACGAAGCCGGCCGGCTCGGCGCGGAGAGTCCAGGCGGCCTTGCGGTGTGGATCGGCCACGAGGTGGTCCTGGTCGACGATCACGAGCCTACGTGCTCGGCGGACGAGCTCGAGCGCGGCTTTCGACGTGGGCGCCGCCCCGAACTGCACGACGACCTCGGGGACGTGCCGGTCGGCGAATCTCGCGTCGGCGAGCAGGAGCGAACCGGCCGAGAGCGTGCCCGGGACCCGGAGGTTCGAAGTAGGCTCCGCCAACAGCGGCCATCCCGCCCGGTGCGCAAGCTGAGGCAACGTCGGGGGTGACTCCCGCATCGAGCCGGCGAGGATCAGCCCATCCGTTGTGGAGGTGAGCTCGCGTTCGAGCGCCTCAAGCTGCTCGGGCTCGGGCACGGCCGACATGGTGAACTCGGTTCCCGAGGGTGGGGATGCAGACAAGACCTCGGGAGCACCGATCAGCGGCTCGCGGAAGGGCATGTTGAGGTGCACGGGGCCTGGTGGCAGGCCCATCGACGCACCGGTCAGCTCCAGTACCAGGTTGTGCCAGGTCTGCTCGTCGGACACGTCGCCCGGAACTGGGGCATCGATCGACGCACCCACGTACGCACCGAACAGCCCGACCTGCTCGATCGTCTGGTTCGCGCCGACGCCGCGCAGCTCCGGCGGACGGTCGGCCGTCAGCAGGACCAGCGTCGCACGAGTCATCGATGCCTCGACGACGGCCGGAAGGAGCTCGGCCGCGGCGGTGCCGCTCGTGCAGGCCACGGCGACCGGACGTCCGGTCGCCTTCGCGATGCCGAGCGCGAAGTACCCTGCGGCGCGTTCGTCGAGATGGATGTGAAGCCGCACGTGCGGATGACGTGCGAGCGCGAGCGCGAGGGGTGTCGAGCGCGAGCCCGGCGAGAGCGTCGCGTGTTCCAAGCCGAACCGCACGAGATCGTCGACGACCCACCAGGCCGCGGCGAAGGCGCGCTCGGCTTCGCTCACGCGCTGCCCCGGGCGAGCCACAGACCGATGGCGAGCAACGTGCCGAACACCAGCTGCA
>DAIOFZ010000146.1:0-5350 GCA_036745475.1 Actinomycetota bacterium
CTGTCCTCGTGCCGGAGAGCGTGACGTGAGCGACGACGAGCTCGGCGCGGCGCCTATCTCGATCCCCGCCGCGGCGAGGGGGCGGGTTCGTCCCTTCGAGCCGATCGATCTCCTCGTCGTGAACGACGCGGTGGTCCGCATCGCGGCGATCGAGGGGGCATTCCCGTGGCATTTCCACGACGAGGACGAACTGTTCCTGTGCTGGGAGGGTGGATTCCGGATCGAGGTCCGGGATCGTGAACCCGTCGAGCTCGTCACGGGGGACCTCTATGTCGTCCCCCGAGGCATCGAGCACCGGCCGGTCGCGGAGCGGCGGGCCATTGTCCTGCTGCTCGAACGATCCGAGACCCTCCCGTACGGGAATTGATGGCTAGATTCGATCCCGTGGCGGAGCCATCCATCCTCCGGCGTCTGTGGCAGCCGCCCGGTCGCTACGCGGACCGGGACGTCGACCGCCGGGTGACGTTCCTCGAGCTGTTCTTCGACCTGGTCTTCGTCGTCGTCATCTCGCAACTCGCGCGGCGCCTCGCCGCGCACCCGTCCTGGTCCGGCGTCGGCTGGTTCGTGTTCCTGTTCTACGCGGTCTGGTCTTCGTGGCTGAACGGCACCCTGTACCACGACCTCCACACCACCAACGACCTGAGCGTTCGCGTCTTCACGTTCGGGCAGATGCTCGCCGTCGCCGTCATGGCGGTGTTCATCGGGGCCGTGCCGGGCGCGGGGTCGACGGGTTCGCGCTCGCCTACGCGGCGAATACGCTCATCCTGGTGATCCTGTGGTTCCGGACGGGGCTGCACGACCCGGATCACCGGCCGGGGTCGTTCCCGTACTCGGCGGGCTATCTCGTCGCGGCCGTTTTGTTCGCGGTCAGCGTCGCGTTCGACGGGCCGCCGCGGTACTGGCTGTGGGCGGGGGCGCTGGCCGCCGAGCTGGCGGGATGGGTCATCGGCATGTATCGGTGGAAGCCACCCGCTACCCAGGGGAACGATGCGCGCATCGCGACGACCCCGTCACTGATCGAACGGATGGGGCTGTTCGTCATCATCGTCCTCGGCGAGGTCATCGTGGCGGCGGTGACCGGCATGGCCGACGTCCATCCACTCGGGGCCGGGGGCATCGTGATCGGCCTGTTGGGGGTGGTGGTCGCCATCGGTCTGTGGTGGATCTACTTCGATCTCGTCTCGTACCGCGCCCCGGTCCCACGAAGGACCCAGTTCTGGCTCAACCTCCACTTCCCGCTGGTGGTCGCGATCGTCGCGGGCGGCGCGGCGGTCCTCAACACCGTCGAGCATGCCGGTCGGCATCTGCCGGATGCGGTGCGCTGGCTCCTGGTTGGTTCGCTCGCGGCGGCGATGCTCTCGGACGCGCTCATCGCCCGGAACCTCGAGATCCGACGCACCCAGCCCGAGCTCTACCGCACCGCCGAGATCGCCCTGCCCGTCTGCGCGCTCCTCTGCTTGATGGTCGGCCTGACCGCTTGGGGCGCCAAGGCGAGCCTGTCCGCGATGGTGGTGCTCCTCCTCGCCCCGGTGGCGGCGGGCACCGCGGTGTGGCTCAAGCATCCCGAACCGGACGCGGTCGACCTGGGCTGAGCCGGAGGCCTTCCGCAGGATCGAGCCGACGCCACGGCCGCGCCGTCGGGATAGGCTGTCCGGACTCCGGCGCAGGGCGTTCGACACCGAGGAGGCGGAGTGGCCGGGCGCATCGCCGACATCGACCAGGCACGTACTGCGGTCGAGCGGAAGGCGTGGTCCGACGCGTACCGGGCGTTCCGGGTCGTCGACGCCCCCGACCTGACGCCGAAGGACTGGGAAGGGCTCTCCGACTCGGCCTGGTGGACCGGGCGGATCGAGGAGTCGATCGAGGCTCGGCACAAGGCGTACACCGGCTACGTGGAGGCGGGGCAGGAGCGGCCGGCCGCCTGGATGGCCGCTCGCCTGTGCATGGAGCACTTCCTCCGGGATGAGCCGGCGGTGGGCGCCGGGTGGTTCGGCCGCGTGCAGCGGCATGCGAAGACCCTGCCCGACTGCGTGGAGCTCGGCTTCGCGAGGCTCCTGGAGGCGACCGTTCTGCGGTTCACCGGCGACCCCGTCTCGGCGCTCCCGCTCGCCGAGCGCGCCTACCAGATCGGTCAGCGGTTCGGTGACCGGGATCTCCTCGTCATGGCGATCCACACCCAGGGAGTCATCCTGATCTCTCAGGGGCGCGTTGCCGAGGGTGTGGCCCTGCTCGACGAGGCGATGACGTCCGTCGTCGCGGGCGAGCTGAGCGATTACTTCACGGGCGCCGTCTATTGCAACGTGATCGGCGCGTGCCTGGAGATCGCGGACGTGCGACGCGCGGGCGATTGGGGCGAGGCCGCGCGGGCGTGGGCCGAGTCGCTCCCGCCCGAGTCGCCGTATCCGGGGATGTGCCGGATCAACCGGGCCCAGCTCGCGAACCTCCGTGGCGAGTGGTCGCGGGCCGAGGCCGAGTCGATCCGGGCCACGGAGGAGCTCATCGCCTTCAGCCCAGCGTTGGCTGCGGAGGCCCTGTACGAGACCGGCGAGGTCCGCCGCCGACGCGGCGATCTCGAGGGAGCCGAGGCGGCGTTCGAGCGGGCGCACGAGCTGGGGGTCGAGCCGCAACCGGGACTGGCGCTGCTCCGGCTCGCGCAGGGCAAGGTCGATGCCGCGCTGACGGCCCTGCGCACGGCCGTCATGGGCGCGTCGGGCAACCGGCTGCGCCGGGTCAGGTTGCAGGGAGCCCTGGCCGATGCCGCGCTCGCGGCCGGTGACCTGGATGCGGCGAGAGCGGCCGTGGACGACATGGACGCGATCGCTCGCGAGTCCGATGCCCCGGTGCTGGCGGCGTCCGCTGCCACGGTGCGCGGGTCGGTCCAGCTGGCCGAGAGCGACGTGTCCGGAGCCCTGGAGAGCCTGCGTCGGGCCGGCGCCCTCTGGCAGGAGCTCCGGCTTCCGTACGAGTCGGCGCGCGCTCGGACGCTCTACGGCCTCGCGCTCCGTGCCGCCGGTGATGAGGACGATGCCCGGCTCGAGCTGCGGGCGGCGCTCGCCGCGTTCGAGCGGCTCGGGGCCGCGCGCGACGCCGCCAAGGCCTCTGACCTGCTAGGAGGTCCGGCGACCCTGCCGGGCGGGCTCACGGCTCGCGAGGCCGAGGTCCTGCGCCTGGTCGCGTCGGGCAAGACGAACCGCGACATCGCGGTCGAGCTCGTGATCAGCGAGCACACCGTTGCCCGCCATCTGCAGAACATCTTCGGCAAGCTCGACGTAACCTCCCGTTCGGCTGCCGCGGCCTTCGCCTACGAGCACGACCTCGCCTGAAGCCGGGACGGCGTGGTCAGAACGCACCATCCGACCCGCCCCGAAGATGGCTGCTTCCGGCGATGAGCGGAACCGGCCCGTCCTCCTACCGTTCGCCCATCGGACGTGGGCCAATGGGACATGGCCAATGGGACATGAAGGGAGTCGAGATGGACGGGGAGCGGTTCGACACCATCGTGATCGGATCCGGTCAGGCGGGGTTGTCGGCCGGGTACTACCTGAAGAGGGCGGGCCGTCGCTTCCTCATCGTGGACGCGAACGAGCACGTGGGTGGCTCGTGGCTCAACCGGTACGACTCGCTGCGTCTGTTCACCCCGCCCTGGGCCGTTCGGCTGCCGGGCTGGACCTACCCGACCAGGGGTGGTCCCTGCCCCACGAAGGACGAGATGATCGACTACCTGCAGACCTACGCGTCCAGGTTCGATCTGCCCGTTCGGACGGGCGTCCACGTCGATCGGATCTCGCGCGACGGTGACCGGTACATCCTCTCCGCCGGTCTCGAGCGGGTCGAGGCCGACAACGTGATCGTTGCCTCGGGGGCCGACCGGGACCCGCGGATCCCCGCCTTCTCCCGGGAGCTCGACCCCGAGATCGTGCAGCTCCACTCGAGCGCGTACCGGAACCCCTCGCAGCTCCGCGGGGGTGGGGTCCTCGTCGTGGGCGCCGGCAACTCCGGGGCCGACATCTCGCTGGACGTCGCCCCGTCGCATCCGACGTGGCTCTCCGGCCCCCACCGGGGGCACGTGCCGGTGGACATCGATGGTTGGGTCGCGCAGCACGTCGCCTTCCGGGTCATCCGGTTCGTCGGGCTCCACGTGCAGACCATCCGGACGCCGATCGGGCGGAAGGCGGCGGTGAAATACGCGTCCCGGGGCGACATGCTGGTCCGGGTCAAGCCCAAGCAGATCCTCGCGGCAGGCATCGAGCGCGTGCCGAAGACCGTCGGCGTCCGGGACGGCAGTCCGGTCCTCGAGGACGGCCGGGTGCTCGACGTCGCGAACGTGATCTGGTCCACGGGGTTCCGTCACGACCTCTCTTGGATCGACCTGCCCGTCTTCGGAGAGGACGGCGAGCTCCTGCATCACCGGGGCGTCGCGACCAGCAAGCCGGGTCTGTACTTCGTCGGCCTGATGTTCCAGTACTCGGCGGGCTCGAGCGTGATCCCGGGCGTCGCGCGGGACGCGAGGTACGTCGTCAGAGAGCTCGTCGCCCGCGAAGCTGCGCCGCGCCCGGGCGCGCGGGCCGCCGCCTGACCTTCGCATCGCTCGTCGTCGGTCGACCGCGGCGCCTTGGTCAGAACGAGGAGCACTCCATCAGGTAGCCGATCTGCTCCAGCCCGTCCCGGGGCGGTGCTGGCGGTTCCGTCGACCGACCCTCGGCCGCCTCGCAGTAGGGGCCGGTGGGGGTCGATTCGTCGAAGATCGGGTTCACCGAAGCGAGCGTCGGCAGGCCGAAGTCGCTTCCAGGAACTCCTCGAACGTGCCCAGGGTGTGTGGATGGGCGATGACCCGCCGATGACCGCGTTCGTGAAGGTTCGGCAGCTTTCCCGTGAGGACGCTGCGCACCTCTGCGACGACCTGGCTGGCGAGGGCGGGGCGGCCGCATCCCGTGCTGCTCCGGGAGTTCATCGCGGGGCTCATGTAAGGACGCGCGAGCCGATCGGCCGTGCGAGGTCGTGCGCGCGCCATCGTCAATCAAGGTTGACAAGAGGTGCTGTGTCAATGTACGTTGACAGCATGAGTCAGGCCACCAAGCTCGCGGGAGCCGCCGGAGATCAGGACCCGAGGATCGGGCTCCGCTCGGTGGCCGCGCTCCGCAAGCTCGTCGAGCAGCTGGAGGCGCTCCAGGTGCGGAACGCGCGCGGCCTCGGATGGTCGTGGCAGGAGATCGCGGACGAGCTCGGGGTCAGCCGCCAGGCCGTGCACAAGAAGCACGCGCGGGGTCGGATCCTCGCGCGGAGGAGGTAGCGGTGTTCGAGCGCTTCACCACGCAGGCGAGATCGGTCGTCACGCTCGCCCAACAGGAGG
>DAIOFZ010000147.1:0-5302 GCA_036745475.1 Actinomycetota bacterium
GGGAGCCCGCCAGACCCGGCGCCGCGGACGTGATGGCGTAGACACCGGCGACGACCGATACGACGACCGTCATCACGTAATCGACCAGCAGCGCGGCGGCCGCGACGAGGCCGGCCCCCACCCCGATGTTCTCCTTGCTGACGATGTAAGCCCCGCCGCCGTTCGGGTAGGCGCGAACGGTCTGCCGATACGAGACCACGACGATGGCCAGGAGCGTCGCGATGGCGATCGAGATCGGGAACACGTAGCTCTTACCGGTGGCGCTCGCGGCGAGCAGGACGATCATGATCTCCTCCGTCGCGTAAGCGACGGAGGACATCGGGTCGGAGCTGAAGACCGGCAGGGCCAGGATCTTCGGGAGCAGCGTGTGTTCCAGGCGGCTGCTCGCCATCGCCCGCCCGACGAAGGCTCGTTTCAGCACCGAGCTCCCGGGGCGGGTCTGAGTGGTCACGGGTCGAGATGCTACGACCCGGACCCGGCCGGCGGGGCGTGGTTCCCTACTCGATCTCGCGGCGCGCTCACCCGATCCACCGGTACCCGACCCCGGGCTCGGTCAGGATCAGCCGGGGCGCCGCGGCATCGTCTCCGAGCTTGCGACGCAACGACCGAACGTACACGCGGAGGTAATGGCTCTCCTGCGCGTACCCGGGGCCCCACACCCTGCGGAGCAACCACGGGTGGGTCAACAGCTTCCCTGGGTTCGTCACGAGCGCCTCGAGGAGCGCGTATTCGGTCTTGGTCAGATGCACCGGCGAGCCGGCGACGGTGACGAGCTGCCGGCCGAGGTCGATCTCGAGCTCGCCGGAGCGAAGGACCGCCGGCGACGGGTCGCCCGCCTGGCTCCGTCGGAGCGCGGCGCGCAGGCGGGCGAGGACCTCCTCCACGCCGAACGGCTTCGTCACGTAGTCGTCGGCACCCGCGTCGAGCGCGGCCACCTTGTCGGCCTGCCGGTCGCGGACCGAGAGCACGATGATCGGCACCTCGGAGAATGACCGGACGCGCCGGATCACCTCCGTCCCGTCCAGATCGGGCAGTCCGAGGTCGAGCAGCACGAGCTCGGGCGCCTCTCCCGCCGCGGCGACGACCGCCTCCTCGCCGGTGCCCACCGTGTGCACCTCGTAGCCGTTGGCCTCCAAGGCGGTGCGCATGGCCCGGCGGATCTGAGGCTCGTCGTCCACCACCAGGACCCGGGTCACATCGGTTGCCTCGAACCGGTCTCCTGTGGCACCGGCCCCGCGTCACGCACCGGGAGCTCGAACACGACCGCGGTCCCGCCGCCGGGAGTCCCCTCGATCCAGATGCGACCGCCGTGCGCGAGCACGATCGCTCGCGCGATCGCGAGGCCCAGACCACTCCCCGTGCGGGCGTCGGGCATGGAGCCGCCGGTCGCGAACGGCTCGAACACGCGCTGCCGGTCCCGCGGTGCGATCCCGGGACCGTGGTCGGTGACCCGGACCTGGACGTTCGCACGCCACGGCGCGACCGAGACCACGATCTCACCGCCGGGGGGCGAGAAACGCACCGCGTTCTCGATCAGGTTCGACAGGAGCTGGTCGATCTGGACCGGGTCGACCGGGACGTCCGGGACGTCCCGCAGGTTCGTGCGGACGGTGACGCCGGACGTCCCCGCCCCCATCCGATGGAGGACCGCCTCCACGACCTCGTCGAGCGCGGTCGGCTCCTTGGCCGGGACCAGCGCGCCCGCCCGCACACGCGCCAGGTCGACGATGTTGCCGATCAGCCGGTTCAGCCGGTCGGTCTCCTCGCGGACCGTGCGCAACAGCTCCAATCGTTGGGCCGTGTCGAGCTCCACGTCCTCCTGGAGCAGGCTCGTCACGGCCGCCTTGATCGAGGCGAGCGGCGTCCGCAGGTCGTGCGTGACCGAGGAGAACAGCGCCGCCCGGGTCTGGCTGCGTTCGGCGTCCAGACGCGCGTCGGCCACCTGTGCGTCGAGCTCGGTCCGCTCGAGCAGCACGGCGATCTGTCGAGCGGCCGCCTCCAGGAGACGTTCGTCCTCCGGTGACAGGCCCTCGGCGCCGCGGGGCCGCGCGGCGGCGAGCGTTCCGAACGTCGTCGTGCCGCCCGCGATCGAGATCCGAACCGGCGACGCCGGGGTCGCGCTCGGCTGGCCACGCACCGCGCCGAACGAGCGCCCGCCCGCCGCGGCCTCGATGCGGCAGGTCGCCAACCGCAACGCGTCCACCAGCGCCGCGGCGAGGTCGTCCATCACGCGATCCAGCGGTTCACCCGAGAGGGCCTTGGTCGCGAAGTAGTGCAAGAGCCGGGCCTCCCGCTCTCGGCGCGAGGCCCGGTCGCGTTCGCCCACCGCACGCGCCACGACCCATCCGACCAACAGGGCCACCACCAGGAACACCACCAGCGCCACGACGTCGTCCCGGTTGCGCACGTGGAACGTGTGCAGCGGCTCGGTGAAGAAGAAGTTGAGCGCCAGGAACCCGAGCACCGAGCTGCCGACGCCCGCCCAAACGCCGCCGGCGACCGATGCCCCGACGACCGCGAGCAGGAACAGGGAGAGGGCACCCAGCTCGCGCTGGGGCTGGGTGAGGAGCGCCAGCGCGAGGGCTGCGGCGGGTGCGGCGACCGAGATCGCGATGGCTCGAGCTCGCGAGCCTCCGCCGGGAACCAGCATCCAGCGCTCGCTCATGGGGTCACGCTACGGCCTCGCTACGGCTTCTTCACGCGGACCGCCGGGGCTTTCACGCGTCGTTTACGCGTCCGGACCGACGCTTGGAGTGAGGAGGAACGCTCGTGGCGACCCAGATCCGACCCCCCGAACCCCGGCCGGCGGCACCACCCGCACGGAACGACGCGCACCCGCGGAGCCCCGAACCGCGGGGTCCCGTCCATCTGTGGAAGCGCTTGGTCCTCGGCCCGGCGCTGCCGACGGCCCAGCTCAAGCACGAGCGTCTGGGCAAGCCGACCGCGCTCGCGGTCTTCGCATCGGACAACCTGTCCTCGTCGGCGTACGCGACCGAGGAGATCCTGAAGGTCGCCGTCCCGGCCGTGGGTGCAGCCGCGTTCTCCCTCGTCATGCCGGTCACGTGGGCGATCCTGGGCGTGCTCGCGATCCTGTTGTTCTCCTACCGCCAGACGATCAAGGCGTACCCGAGCGCCGGGGGCGCCTACATCGTCACGAAGGACAACTTCGGGCTCCTCACGGCCCAGATCGCCGGCGTCGCCCTGCTCGTCGACTACATCCTCACCGTCTCCGTATCGATCGCCGCCGGGGTGGCCGCGATGACCTCCGCGATCCCGGGCCTGTTCGCCTATCGCGTCTGGCTGTCGGTCTTCTTCATCTGGTTCATCGCCTGGGGGAACCTGCGAGGCGTGCGGGAGTCCGGGCGGATGTTCATGGTGCCCACGTACTTCTTCGTCGTGATGATGCTGCTGCTGATCGGGACCGGCGTCGTTCGCGCGCTGGGTGGCGACCTGCATCCGACGCCGTTCCCCCCGGACGTGGCCGAGACCACCGGCATCGTCGGGATCTTCCTCGTGTTGCACGCGTTCGCCTCCGGCGGCGCGGCGGTGACCGGCGTCGAGGCGATCTCCAACGGTGTCCCGGCGTTCCGGCCGCCCGAGTGGAGGAACGCTCGCACCACGTTGATGTGGATGGGCAGCCTGCTGGGGGTCATGTTCCTTGGCCTGTCGTTCCTGGCGGTGAAGCTGCACACCGTTCCGACCGAGACCGAGACACTGAACTCCCAGGTCGCGCGGGCGGTCTTCGGATCGAGCGGCGTCGGCACGACGATGTACTTCCTCGTCCAGCTCGGCACGATGTTGATCCTGATCCTTGCGGCCAACACCTCGTTCGCCGACTTCCCGCGGCTCGCCAACTTCCACGCGAAGGACAGCTTCATGCCTCGCCCGCTCACGAAGCGCGGGCACCGGCTCGTCTTCTCCAACGGCATCATCGGACTCGCGATCGCGGCGACGGTGCTGGTCGTCGCGTTCCAGGCGGACGTCCACCGGCTGATCCCCCTGTACGCGATCGGCGTGTTCACCTCGTTCACGCTGTCTCAGGCGGGCATGGCCAGGCGTCACATCCGGCTGCGGGAGCCGGGATGGCGCCACGGCCTGGTGATCAACGGGCTCGGCGCCCTCACCACCGCCGTCGTCACCATCGTGATCGCGGCGACGAAGTTCGCCGACGGCGCCTGGGCGGTGATGCTGTTCGTCCCGATCATGGTCTGGATCCTCGTGCGCATGAACCACCTCTACGAGCGCGAGCACGAGGAACTCGATGAGGGGCTCCGGCCGCTCGAGCACGAGGCTCGGCAGCGCCCCGTCGCCGTGCTGCTCGTCGACGACCTCGATCGCAAGACGATGCACGCCCTGCAATACGCCAAGACGATCGGGTCGAGCGCCATCTACGCGCTGCACGTCGAGGATGAGCCCACAACGACCGAGCGGCTCCGTCAGCGATGGGCCGAGCTCGGGATCCACGTCCCCCTGTTCGTCCGGCGGCGTCGAGGCGACGCCACGAAGGCGATCGCCGCCTATGCGGCCGCCCTTGCGACCGAGACCGACGTCACGGTCATCGTGCCCGCGCCCGCCCGGATGGGTCGTCTCGAACGGCTCCGCCGCGGACGTACGGGCGCCCGCCTGGCCCGTGCGCTGGCCTCGCATCCACGCGTCCGCGTCACCCTCGTGCGGGATCATCCCCACGAGGGGGGCGGGGGGCCGATCAGGATGCTGCCGCGAGCGGGGCACCGCGCCGTCGTGCTCGTCGACCGGCCCGATCGCGCCGCGCTCCAGGCTGTCCGCTACGCGCTCTCGCTCGGCGCCGACGAGATCACTGCAGTGCATGCGGCCGTCGACCCGGAGACGCAGGACGAGCTGATCGCTCGCTGGATGGACCTTCGCGTCCCGATCGCGCTGGACCTGGTCGAGTGCTGGGACCGCGACGTCGCGAGGTCGGTCGAACGGTACGTGGTCGACCTCATGGGACCGCGCACGGAGGTCACCGTCGTCCTGCCGCGGCGGGACTTCGCCCGGGTACGCCAGCGCCTCCTGCACGATCGGACGAGCAGGAGCATCGCCCGCGCGCTCGGACGCTACGAGCACGTGGACATCGCGGTCGTCCCCTACTTCCTTGGGAGGTCAGGCACCCCGCAGGGGCCGACGGACTCGATGCAGGACCGGGCGGGTGCGGCCACCGGCCGGGCAGGCTAAGGTAGCCAGCCGTGCGCGTGATCATCATGGGCTGCGGTCGTGTCGGCATCCTGCTGACGCAGGAGCTCTCGAAGGCCGGTCACGAGATCACCGTGATCGACAAGAACGC
>DAIOFZ010000148.1:0-5164 GCA_036745475.1 Actinomycetota bacterium
CGGTCCTCGAGCCGGACGTAGCCGCGGTCCTGGATCGTCGAGATGATCGACGCGTAGGTCGACGGCCTCCCGATGCCGAGCTCCTCGAGCGTCTTGACGAGGGACGCCTCGGAGAAGCGCGGGGGAGGCTGCGTGAAGTGCTGCTCGGGCAGGAGCTCGAGGAGCGACAGGGCCTGCTCGGCCGTGAGCTCGGGGAGGCGGCTCTCGCCGTCCTCATCGGTGCCGTCGTCGCGACCCTCCGCGTACACACGGAGGTGCCCGTCGAAGATCATCGTGCGTCCGCTCGCGCGCAACCGGTACCGGGCCGTGCCAGCGGTCGCGTCGATGTCGACGCCCACCTGGTTGAAGCGGGCCTGCGCCATCTGCGTGGCGACGGTGCGCTGCCAGATCAGGGTGTACAGACGCAGCTGGTCGCGGTCCAGGGCGGCGGCCACCCGGTCGGGCGTCCGCAGCGCGGAGGTCGGCCGGATCGCCTCGTGGGCCTCCTGCGCGTTCCGCGACTTCGTCTTGAACCGGCGCGGCTCGGCCAGGGCGTACTCGGCCCCGAACTCGGTCCGAACGAGCTCGGCGATCTCACGGAGCGCGGCCTCGGCGATCGTGAGGGAGTCGGTCCGCATGTAGGTGATCAGCCCGACCGTGCCCTCGCCGGGCAGGTCCACTCCTTCATAGAGGCGCTGCGCGAGCGTCATCGTCTTCCGGGCGCCGAACCCGAGCTTGCGGGCCGCCTCCTGCTGCAGCGTGGAGGTCTTGAACGGGGGCCGTGGCCCCTCCTTGCGTTCCTTGCTCTCCACCTTGGTCACGCGGTAGTCGGCCTCGCGGAGCCGCTCGACGTGCGCCGCGGCCTCGGCCTCGGCGGTCAGCAGCACGCCCTTCTTGTCGGGCGCGCTCGCGATCCGGCCCTCGGGCACGCTCACGAGCCGGGCGAGGAACGGACGATCGTCGCCCCGCGGGGTGAGGCGGGCGTCGACGCTCCAGTACTCGACCGGGGTGAAGGCGCGGATCTCGCGTTCGCGCTCGACGATCATCCGCAGCGCGACGGACTGCACGCGCCCGGCCGAGAGCCCGGGCTGGACCCGCCGCCAGAGCAGCGGCGAGATCTTGTAGCCGACCAGGCGGTCGAGCACGCGCCGCGCCTCCTGCGCGTCGAACAGCTTCAGGTCGATCTCGCGCGGTCGCCGGAAGGCCTCCAGGATCGCGTCGCGCGTGATCTCGGTGAACGTGACGCGCTTGGCGTTCCCCGGATCGACCCCGAGCAGGGACGCCACGTGGAATGCGATCGCCTCGCCCTCCCGGTCGTAGTCCGTCGCGAGGATCAGGTCCTCGTTCGCCTTCAGGGCCTTCTTCAGGGCGGCGACGTGCTTCTTCGAGTCCTCGGGGACCTCGTAGGAGACCTCGAACCCGTGGTCGACATCGACGCCGAGGTCGCTCTTGGGGAGGTCCCGGATATGGCCGTACGAAGCCCGGACGGCATAGTCGCCGCCCAGGTACTTCTCGATCGTCTTGGCCTTGGCCGGAGACTCGACCACGACCAGTGTCTTGCTCATGACCTGCTACTTCCCATCGTCATGTGGCCATCGTCGTTTGGGGGTGGCGGCCGGGCGACCGCGGCGGGGGCCTCCGCGCGGCAGGGTACCAGCCCCTCCTTCGCGGACCGGGAGATCCGAGCTCGAGATCCCGCCTCGTTCACCGGGCCCTGTCGGGCCGGCGCCGGGTCGCGGCCGGGTCGAGCGAGCCCGAAAGCGACCGCCTCGAGCGCTCGTCCCAGTGCCCTTCCAACGCGGTGTTAGGCTCGATTCATTCCCGCGGGGGCCGATCGCTACGGCCCGCCCGACCCTGGAGACCGGCCCTGCTCGCCCTGTTCACCGACTTCGTGACCGGAGAGATCGCCCGGTACGGCTACCTGGCGATCTTCGTCCTGATGCTGCTCGAATCCGCCTGCATCCCGATCCCCTCGGAGGTCACGATGCTCTTCGGCGGCGCGCTGGTCACCGCCCCCTTCCTCGCGCCCGAGCAGCAGCTCGAGTTCTGGCTGGTCGTGCTCGCGGGCACGCTCGGCAACCTGGTGGGGTCGTGGCTCGCCTATTGGGCCGGTTACTCGGGCGGCCGGCCGCTGATCGACCGGTGGGGTCGATACCTGTTGATACGGCCGCACGAGGTGGACCGGGCCCACGCGTGGTTCGAGCGGCACGGGCAGGCGGCCGTCTTCTTCGGGCGCCTCCTGCCCGTGATCCGCACCTTCATCAGCCTGCCGGCCGGCGTGGTCCGGATGCGGTTCTGGCGCTTCACCGTCTACACCGTGTTGGGCTGCCTCCCCTGGGTGATCGCATTGACCTGGGTCGGTGCCCTCCTCGGTGCGCGGTGGGACCGGGCGGAGGCGATCATCCGGCCGTTCGCCTGGGCGATCGCCGTGGCTCTCCTGATGGGGCTCGTGTGGTTCGTCTGGCACCGGATCCGCCAGATCCGGCGCGAGGAGGCGGCCAGGGTGCCTCGTCCGCCGCCGGACGTCCCGGGGCGGGGGGTCGCCTCGCCGCGGGCGCCGGAGGCGGGCGTGTCGCCGCTCGAGGGGACCTCCACCGGTTGGGCGGACCCGGTCGACGAGACGTGAGCCTCGAGACCCGGCGGTCTCCCGTCAGTCGAGCTCTGCGCGCATCACCCAGGACCCGCCCTCGGCCTCCTGGCGGACGGGTTCGAACCCCGCGCGCTCATACATCATCCGCGACCGGTTGTGCACCGCGACCGAGAGCGACAGCGCCTGGTACCCGTCCTCGCGCGCCTGGACCATCAGGGCCTGCAGGAGTGTCTGGCCGATCCCCTTGCGACGGTGGAGCGGAACGACCGCGATGCCGAGCTCCGGCGTCTTCTCGTCGACGAACCCGTACCCCGGCTCATCGGCGGTGAACAGCCGGTACCAGGCCGCGCCCACCGGTTGCCCGTCGAGCTCGGCGATGACCCCGGCGTCGCCCTCGCGGCCCCAGTCGCGGTGGTACCGCTCGAGCATCGGGTCGGCGAGCGCGGCGATCATCCGCTCGCGCGGCCAGTCGGGGTTCCACGCCGCGGCCTCGTACAGCATCTCGCGAAGGAAGCCGTCGTCCTCGTGCGTCGCGGGCCGGATGTTCACGATGCCCCCCGTGCCATGCTTCCGAGGATGGCCACCCTAGCGCAGTCGCGGTCGCTGGCGCTGCTGCGAGCCATCGGCGCACGCTCCCGGGCCGACGACGTGAGCACCCACGCGGCAGCGCTCGCGTACCAGCTGTTCCTGTCGACCCTCGCGCTCTCGCTCGTGGGCCTCGCGTTGATCGGGCTCGCGGAGGACCTGCTGCCGTTCGAGCTCCCGGAGGGGACGGGGGAGCAGTTCGCGAACCTCACCCGCACGAGCGCCCCCCTCGGTGCGGTCAGCCTCCTGGCGCTCCTGTGGACCGCGTCGGGATTGTCGCGACGTGCGAGCCGGGCGTTGGCGGTCATCTTCCGCACCGGGCCGGAGGGCGCTGTGCGGGGAGGCCTCCGTGCGCTCGGGACGACCCTTGCCCTCATCCTGCTCGTCGGTGCGCTGCCCGTCGTCACCGGGATCGTCTCCGCGGTTCGGGTCTCCTCGGGCCTCGAGATCCCGTTCCGCGTGCTCGGGTTCGCGGCGACCGCGGCGATGGAGTTCGGCCTGTTCCTCCTCTCGTACACGGTGCTCACGCCGGGCTCGATCGGATGGAGGTCGCATCTGCCCGGCGCGCTCGTGATGACCGCCGGATGGGAGCTGTTCAAGCTCGCGGGCGGGATCCTCGTCGCCTACTTCGTCGCGCGCGCGACGCTTCTGTACGGCACGATCGGGATCGTGGTCGGTCTCCTCCTGTTCCTGCGGCTCGCGAGCGAGCTGTTCGTGTTCGGCGCCGAGGTGTCGGCGGTCCTGCTCGATCGGCGGACCGGAGCGCCCTCAACCGCAACCCACCGATCGCGCTAGTCCGCGAACGACAGGGCGGCGGACAGCGCGAACCCGAGCGCCACCGCGAGCCCCACCGTCTTGGTGTGGTCCGTGTACTCGAACGCCTCCGGCAACATCTCGTCCGCGAGCATCGTCAGGATCGCGCCGGCCGCGAACGCCTGGATCCCCGCGATCCACGAGGCCGAGGCCCCCTGCAGCGCCACGTACCCGAGACCGGCCGCGAGCGTGCTCGCCGCGACCACGATCACCCAGAGCAGCAGGACCCTCGATCGTGGCCACCCCCCGCGGACGAGGTCGCTCGAGGCCGAGATCGACTCGGGGATGTTGGACAGGAACACCGCCACGATCACGGCGGCGCTCGCGGTCTCCCCGGTGAGCAGAGAGGCGCCGATCACGACGGACTCGGGGATGCCGTCGAGGACGGCGCCCAGGACGATCCCGAGCCCGCCCACACGCGACGAACCCTTCATCCATCGATCGATCGCGACGTCGCCGAGGAAGAAGACGAACGCGCCCCCCGCGAAGCCGAGCCCGACCGCGTACGAGTCGGCCGAGACGGTGACCGCCTCCTCGACGAGCTCGTACGCGACGGCGCTGGTCAGCACGCCCGAGCCGAACGCGAGGACGAACCCCAACACCCTCCGAGGGATCGGGACCGCGAACGCGATGAGCGCACCGACGATCAGCGACGAGGCGCCGAGGAGCGCCCACGCCATCGCCTCTCGCACGTGCCGCTACAGACCGATCTCGGGGGCCACGAGCTGCAGCCCCTCGATCGAGACCGAGAGGAACTCGTCGAGCGGGATCCCGATGCCCTGCTCGACGTCCACGACCTCGTCCCGGTTGACGCCGGGCGCGAACGCCTTCTCCTTGAGCTTCTTCTTCACGGACGAGACCTTCATCCCCGCGCTCCGCTCCGGCCGGACCAGGGCCGCGGCCACCAGCAGCCCGGCCACCGCGTCGGCGTGCACCACGGCCCTGGACATGAGATCGGTGCGGTACTCCTCGTACGCGTGCGCGAGCACGCCGTTGATCACGCGTTCGTCGACGGCGGCCTCGCGGAGCCACTCGGCGGCGAGCCGGGCGTGGTTGGCTGCGTCGTCGCCGGTGTGGTCCTGGTCGAGGTCGTGGAACAGGCCGGTGAGGCCCCACAGGTCCTGGTCCTGCTCGAAGCGCCCGGCGAGCGCGCGCATCACGCCCTCGACCGAGATCAGGTGCCGGACCGTGGTCTCC
>DAIOFZ010000149.1:0-3684 GCA_036745475.1 Actinomycetota bacterium
CGGTGCGCGAACGCGGTCGCCTCGACCGGCACGCGCGCCATCGCACCGCCGAGCGTCCGCAGCTGCGCGACGCCCATCATCGCCGTCGAGGTCGCGAGGTGCTCCAGGATCGACTGGGCCTCGGGACGGCCGATCGACTCGACGAACATCGTGTGCGCCGTGGCGACCGGGTGATAGTCCTCCTCCTCCGGCGGGTAGACCTCGGGGTACGGCATCGGCCGGAGCATGTCGGCGAGCGGCTCCGCGAGCGCTCGGAACGGTGCCAGCGCTCGCCGACCGGCCTCGACGTCGCCGGCGTACGTCATGAGCGCCATGATCGAGAGCTTGCCGTGGAGCTCCTCGGGCACGAACGGCATCGGAGGCGCCCGCATCACGTTTGCGATCGACGAGAGCTCCTCGGGCGCGGCCTCGGCCTCGGCCATGAAGCCCTCGATCGTGTCGACCGTCGCGGGGAGCAGCAGCATGCCGCCGACCACGGTGTCGATCGGATGCAATGCGAACCTGAACCGGGTCGCGACGCCGAAGTTCCCGCCGCCGCCGCGGATCGCCCAGAACAGGTCGCGTTCGTGCTCGGCGTCCACGCGGTGAAGCTCGCCATCCGCCGTCACGATCTCCGCGGCCAGCAGGCTGTCGATCGTGAGGCCGTGTTTGCGGACGAGGAAGCCCACGCCGCCTCCGAGGGTTATCCCCCCGATCCCCACCGAACCCGTGTCGCCGAACCCGACCCCCAGGCCGTGAGCGTGGGTCGCGGTGGTGAACTCGAGCGCGGTCAGGCCCGTCTGCGCCCACGCGGTGCGCCCCTCCGCGTCGACGTCGATCGCGCGCATGCCGGCGAGATCGATCACGATCCCGCCGTCGGACACCCCCTGTCCGATCACACTGTGGCCGCCGCTCCGCACAGCGAGCTCGAGCCCGGTCTCGCGCGCGAGCGCGATCACGCGGGCGATGTCAACCTCGTCGGCGACCCGGACGATCACGGCGGGGTACAGGTCGAACCCCCCGTAGAAGACCGCGCGGGCCCGGTCGTACTCGGCGTCGTCGGGCCCGATCACCGCCCCACTCACGTCGGCCCGGACCTTGGGGATCGAGATGCCGGTCGGGGTTGTCATCGATGGCCTCCTCCCTCGGGTGCTCCGTGTCTCGACCCCGCTACGTACGCGAACTCATCGGTCGAGACCCGTCCACTGGCCTACTCGTTGGCAACCCGGGTTGGGTTTCCCTTCTTCCCGGCGGCGTACGCCTCCCGGTGAGTGATCGCCTCTACTCGTCGTCGAAATCCCAGACGCGCAGGTGGCCGGGTTCGAGCCTGGCGATCACGGAATCGTAGCCGGCATCGTGCACGTACTCGAAGCCCTTCTCCAGACCCACGTACCGGGTGGCGATGCGGACCGCGTCGGAGAGATCGCCCGCGTCGAGCAGCCGGGCGTCCGTGCGCAGCTCCACGCCGCGGAGCGGGTCTACAGATTCGGCCACGACGATCGTGGCGCGAGGATCGCGACGGAGATGTCGGGTCTTGACGTCATCGGCCGCGAGCCACAGGTTGAACCCGCCATCCCGCCACTCGTGCCACACCGGCGAGAGCAGGACCGATCCGTCGGAGCGGAGCGTCGCCAGGACCGCGACGAGCGGCTCGTCCAAGAGGCCGCCCACGTCGTCGAGAGTCAGGTTCGTGCGCATGATTCACGATACCCAGCAAGCCGGCCGGGGGTAGAGCCATCCCGTTACGTACGTCGGCCGCGGGTTGCCCGCCTCACAAGGTATCTGCTAGGAGTGGTCTTGTCCCCCACCCAAGGAGGAACCATGCGACGACGCCTCGCCTTCGCTTGCGCCGCCATCGCCTTAACGATGGCCGTCTCGGGCACGACCGCGCTCGCAGCCAACGGCGGGTTCAAGACCGCGAGACCCTCGATGCTCACCTCCGCCATGGATGATGTGGAGATCACCCCGCTCCTGACCGTGGGCGACGTGTTCGGTGACAGCGGGTTCCGCTTCGAAGCCATCCCGGACGGGATCTCCCTGCGGACCCGGGGCAACGGACGCGTGGACGTCTACGTCAACCACGAGACGAGCAAGGTGCCGTTCCCGTTCAACACGGCCACGCCAACGGCGTCCAACGGCGAAAGCGACTTCGACAACTCGCAGGTGAGCGCGCTGATCCTTAACAAGAACTCGGCCGGCGTACTCGACGGCTCGTTCGTGATCCCGAGCAGCGGCGGCTTCCAGCGGTTCTGCTCCAACTACCTCGCGACGGGAAGGGAGGGGTTCGACCGCGACATCCTTTTCACGAACGAAGAGTCCCCGGACTACGTGTTCCGGCAGGAGGACGCGTGGCCGCCTCCGATAGGTGACCCGGACGAGGAGGAGAACGGCGTCGTGCTCGCGCTCGACGTCAAGAGCCGGCAGTACCACGTCATCTACGGGATGGGCCGGCACAACCACGAGAACAACGTCGCGATCCCAGGGTTCGAGGACTTGGTCGTGCTCTCGGGCGACGATACCTTCACCAGCGGCCCGCTGACGATCCCGCCCGGCGGACCCAACCTCGAGACGAGCGCGGCCTCCCAGTCCCAGCTGTACTCGTACATCGCATCGGACACGGATTCGCTGCTCACCGACGAGGGCGACCTCTTGGCGTTCGTCTCGGACGACCCGGCCTTCGACGACTACTACGACTTCGTCCCCGGATCGGCCACATCGGTCAGCGGGCACTTCATCGAGGTGCCGAAGGACATCGCCACCGGGAAGGACACCGACGGCTCGGAGCTCAAGGCCGCAGACCTCGGCTACCCATTGCCGCCTGCGGACGGGAGCTGGCAACGGGACCTCCGCTCCGTGGCCCCGCTCGGCATCGACGGTCCGCAGTGGGTGCTCGAGTACTGGAGCCAGCTCAACAATGTGTTCGATTTCGTCCGCGTCGAGGACATCGCGTACGACAAACGCCCCGGCATGGGCAACGTCGTCTACGTGGTGGACTCGGGACGTGGGACGGCGGGCGTCTCCGAGGCCGGCCGTTCGACGAACGGCCGGGTCTGGAAGATGGTGCTCGACCCGGAGGATCCAACGCACGTGACCTCACTGTCGATCGCGGTCGAAGGGGATGACAATCCGGTCAAGACCCTCGGCGAAGTCCACCAGCCGGACAACATCGAGACGACGCAGACCGGCCTCCTGCTGACTGAGGACCCGGGATCGACCCAGCAGTTCATCGCGGCCGATCAGGGGCTCCCCAACGCGACGACGGCACGACTGTGGTACGTCCCCTTCTCGGGAACGCCCCAGGTCGTTGTCAAGATCGATCAGTCGGCCGACGGAGGGCCCACCGACGTCGACGGGCGCCCCGCCGGCAACTGGGGCGCATGGGAGACAAGCGGGATCGTCGACGCCTCGGCGGCGTTCGGCCCCGGCGCGTTCCTGATCAATGTCCAGGCGCATACGCTGTGGGTGGAGAAGGCGCCGGGTCCAGACACGTTCATCGACGCCAACAGCGATCCCGACTTTACGTACAAGCGCGAAGGAGGACAGCTGCTGCTGCTCCGAATCCCCGGGATCTAGCTGCAGCGGACGAACGAACAAGGGGGCGCCCTTTCGGGCGCCCCCTTCGTAACCGGCCTTCTATGTAGTCCCGACGGTCGGATTCAGGAAGTGTTCGAGTGCGGGCGACACGGGCTCGAGCGCCCACGAGAG
>DAIOFZ010000149.1:3784-5139 GCA_036745475.1 Actinomycetota bacterium
CAGGAAGTGTTCGAGTGCGGGCGACACGGGCTCGAGCGCCCACGAGAGCCAGGTTGCCGAGGCGGCTCCGGCCCCCGCGGCCCAGAAAGACGTCTGGATCGGGTCCAGGCCAAGCCCGTTCTCTTGGACCTCGCCGCAGCCCACCCGAGGCATGCAGGGCCTCGCAGGGGTTGTCGTGAACGGGAGGGTCAGGAATCCCACGACGGCGATGGCGGCGAGGGCCGCGACCAGCGCCGATACGCCGATCCGGGCGACCTGCCGTCGTTCCGCGATCGAGTACGAGCCCACGTGTGCGGTCTCGGTCTTCGTGCTCATGGTCCCCTCCCCTCGACGAGGCTGCCCGGGCAACACGTCGAACCTAGCCCGGGGAGGGGGCGGCTTCGGTGTTCGGTGGTACGAAGGGGAGGTGCCGTTGCACGCCTCGGTACGGACCGCGCGACTACCGGTCCGCTCGAGATCGTTCAGTCGACCGAGCGAAGATGGCGATCGAACCAGGCCCGCGTCCGCCGGATCGCGTCGAGCGCGTGCTCGCGCTCCATCGGCACATGGCCCTCGCGCGGATAGACGACGAGCTCGACCTCGGTGCCGTCGGCGGCGATCGCGTTGGCGAGCTCCCACCCCTGACCGACCGGCGTGCACCGATCCTCGGCGCCCTGGATCACGAGGGTCGGCGTCCGGCACCTGCGGGCGTGGGTCACGGGCGAGCGCTCGACGTACTGACTGGTCGGGTCGTTCCACTCGCCCTGCAGGATCATCTCGTCGTACATCCACACCTCCGACGTCAGGTGGAACGAGACATAGTTCGCGACCACCGACATCGCGACGGCCGCCTTGAATCGATCGGTGTGCCCCACCGCCCAGCCGGCCATGTAGCCGCCGTAGGACAGGCCGGAGATGCCGAGGCGCTCGGGATCGGCGACGCCCATGGCGATGCACGCGTCGACTCCGGCCATCACGTCCTGGAAGTCCATCCCGCCCGAGTCGCCGATCACCGCCTGCGCGAACGCGTGGCCACGGCCGATGCTCCCCCTCGGGTTCGGCAGCAGGCACGCGTAGCCGGCGCTCGCGAGCAGGACCGCGTTCGGCTCCGAGTCGGAGAAGAACGCCCCCCAGTTCCAGGTGGGTCCGCCGTGCACGAGCGTCAGCAGCGGCAGCGGACCATCGGCGCCGCGCGGCGCCATCAGCAGGCCCTCGATCTCGATCCCGTCGGGCGCGTTCCACCGGATCGTGCGCACGTCGGGGAACACGGTGTCGGCGATCACGTCTTCGTTGATCGAGGTGAACCGAGACCACTCCCGCTTGTCATGATCGAACCGCGCCAGCTCGGGTGGCAGGCCATGCGCCTGGTGCGTGGT
>DAIOFZ010000150.1:0-5030 GCA_036745475.1 Actinomycetota bacterium
CCCGAGAGCCGTCCGGAAGTCGCGCGTCCACCCAAGGTGACGTTGCGTCGACCCGGAGACCCAGGGGCGCCACGATGCGCTCGATCACGTGGAGGACCGCCTCCTCCCCCTCAAACAGACGGTCCGCCACCCTCTCGATCCGCCCCTTCCGCTCCACGTAGACGTCGTCGGGCCCGTTCACCATCACCTCGGTGACCCCGGGGTCCTTGAGCAGGAACTCGATCGGACCCATCCCGACGACCGCATCCGAAACCGCGTTCACCACGTCCGCGAGCGCGCTCTGCGGCAGCATGTGGCCCTGCTCGCGCAGGAGCGACAGCGCCTGCTCCCGCACCCGCAGCCGCCGCTCGGCGCGCGGCATGGCGTCGAGCTGCCGAGCATCCATCCGGCCGATCAGCCGCTCGTGCAAGCTCCGCCGAACGTCCACGAGCGCATCCGTCCGATTCACGATGCCTCCAGCACCTGTCGGGCGAGCCCGTCGAGCGCTCGTCCGATCCGCCCGCGCATCGGCACCAGACGACCGTGATCCTGGGCTCGACCGACGGCACGATCCGACGGGATCACGGCGATCGGCGGTTGCCCGAAGACGCGTTCGACGTCGTTCGGCGTGATCTCTGATCTGCTCGCCCTGTTGACCACGAACGAACAGCGCCCGTCCAGGGCCGCGAGCTCGATCGCTCGCTTGGCATCTCGGAATGAGAGCACGTCGAGCCCGAGCACGACGAGCACCCGATCCGCAACCGCGAGCCCCGCCCGAGCTACCTCGTCGAGCGAACGCGGGACGTGGAGGACGACGACGTCGCAGGATCGGCGCGCCGCCGAGATCGCGGCGCCGTAGGTCTCGGCGCCGCTCCGCGGGAACCGTTGCCGCTCACCGGGTGCGAGGAGCGCCGCGAACCCCGCCGGGTGACGCCAGACGACCTCCTCGACGTGCTGCGAAGCCACCTCGTCGCCCAGCGCCACCAGGTCGGCAATGGTCCTGGGCTCCTCGTCGGCCGGAGCGCCGATCGCGGCCGACGCGTCGGCGAAGAGCACGTCGAGATCGATCAGGATGCACCGGCGTCCGCGCTTGGCGAACGCGGCCGCGAGGTGCGTCGCAACGAACGTGGCGCCGGCCCCGCCGCGCGGTGCGTAGACCGCCAGTGCCTGCGCCCGCTCGCCGGTCGTCTCGTCCCGCTTGGGCCCGACGCGTGCGGCCGCGAACGCGAGGTCCTCGCGCTCGGCCGGCCAGAGGTAGAAGCCGGTCGCGCCGCCACGGATGGCGCGGCGCAGCGCCCCCACCGATTGACTCGTGTCGACGGCGAGCAACGCGCTGCCGTTCAGCGTCCCGCGCGAGGGAACGAGCGAGGGGGCGGCCACCACGGCGTCCGGCTCGAGCTGCCGGACGGCCTCCGCGAGCTGCGCGCCGTCGGCGGCGGTCCCGACGACACGGGCGCGACCGGTGCGATCGAGGAAGTGCATGACCTCCTCGGCCACGTCCGGCGTCTCCAGTGCGATCACGATCCGCGCGACCTCCTCCATGTTCGCTCCACGTCCAGGGGGAAGCGACGACCAACGAATGAGGGAGGATCTTGCTTCGGGGAGTCACGGCGAACCGCGTAGGCGAACAGTACGCTGCGGCACGAGTTCGAGACAATCACCAGGCCGACCGATTCATCGTTCTTGTCGGGGGATGTGATCCGACGTCCAGAGCCGAGGAGGAGCGATGGCAGGGATCGAGATCCGCAGGTTCGAGCAGGCCGACGAATCACGGACGTTCGAGTACGGCTCGTTCGAGCTCGTGACGATCGCGGGCGTCACGATCGGACGCGCGAGCTACGAGCCCGGATGGATCTGGTCGGAGCACGTCGGCAAGCCAACCGGCGAGAAGCTGTGTCAGGTCGAGCATGTTGGGCTCGTCGTCTCGGGGAGGACCGGCGTCAGGATGGCGGACGGGACAGAGGCTGAGCTCACGCCCGGTGACCTGTTCGCGATCGGCCCAGGTCACGACTCCTGGGTAATCGGCGACGAGCCGTATGTATCGCTCCACCTTCTGGGCGCGAGCGAGTACGCGAAGCATTAGGCCCTGACGTCCTCTCACCGACCCGACCGTGATGGATCGTCCCGTTCCGAGGAAGTGTCAGACCCGGGGTCTACGATCGTGGCATGGGTTCGGTCGTGCACCTGTCCGAGTGGCGCGAGCGCCGCGAGGCGGACCCGTTGAGCCGCCTCGACCGCGCGATCGCACGCCTCGACGCCCTGCTGCGCCGTAGCGGCTCCGGCCGCCTGGCGGGCAGGGTCGAATCCGAGCTGCTGGCCATCACCGGCGCCGTCTCGGCAGGGTTCGAGGACGCCGCCGCCGAGCGTGCGGAACGCCTGGCCGAACGCCTGGAGCACCCCTCCGCCCGCCGCTCGGGCTAGGCACGGAGCCGGCCACCTTTTCGCACCCCGGAACCAGCCCGCCCCAGGGCCGGTCAGCAATGGCGACCGGAAGCTTCCGGGAGGGAGGCGCCCCGGCGCGCGCTCGCGCCCGAACCTGCCTGCGTGCCGATGCGGGGCTACGCTGGATGGCCGGCCACGGGGACAGGCGGACGGGAAGGGAAAGGGTGAACGATCCGGACCCACGCACGCTCACGCGCGCTCGCGGGGGCGACCTCGCCGCGTTCGAGGACCTCGTGCGCCAGTACCAGGCCGACGTCTGGCGCTTCGCGTACCACGTCACGCGCGACCGGTCGCTGGCCGACGACGTCACCCAAGAGGCGTTCCTGCGCGCCTTCCGGTTCCTCCGCGGGTTCCGCGGTGACTCCAAGTTCACCAGCTGGCTCTTCCGTATCGCGCGCAACTGCGCGATGGATCAGATCAAGGCGCGCAACGTCTACGTCGAACGTGTCACACCGATCGCCGGGACGACCACCGACCCCCAGGCCCGCGTCGAGCTGCGCGCCGCGCTCGACGCGGTCTCGGCCGAGCATCGCGAGCCGTTCATGCTCGTGGAGGTGTTCGGCCTGTCGTACCAGGAGGCGGCCGACGTGCTCGGCGTCCGCGTCGGGACGATCAAGAGCCGGATGCACCGGGCGCGTCGAGCGATGATGGACGCGCTCGCGGTCGAGGAGGAGGCACGGTGAACCACGACCAGGCCGAGCGTCTCCTGTCTGCGCGCATCGACGGCGAGCGGCTGTCCACGCGGGCGAGCGCGTCGCTCGAGCAGCACCTCGAGACGTGTGCGGCGTGTCGCGCGTTCGAGCACGGCGCGTATCGCTTGCGCGAGGCCGCCCGATTCGAGGTCGCCCCCGCCGTCCCCGACCTGGTCGACCAGGTCATGACCGGCGTCGGCGCGGAGCTTGAGCGCCCTCGCTCGCGGTTGCGGGTGGTCCGGCCTGCCCGATCGCGCCGCCGTTCGATCCTCCCGCGGCTCGCCCCCGTCGCCGCGGCGCTGGTCGTGGGCGCGTTGATCGGCAGCCTGGTCGTCGGCGGACCCTGGCAACGGCCCGAAACCGGGTCGGCGCTCGCCGCCACCGAGGTCACCGAGGGCATCTCGGCCGCGGCGGCGCGGCTCGACGCGTACCGGGCGACGTTCGCGATCGACGAGCGGAACCTGTCCCCGGAGGTGCCCGAACGCCACCTAACGATGCGCGTGTCGTTCGAGGCGCCCGAACGCTTCCGCCTGGACGTCGACGACCACACGGACTACCCGATCGCGGCCACGCCGACCGACCTGAAGCTCGTGGTGGATGGGTCGACCTGGTACGCCGCCGGACCGGCGCCGTGCCCGACGACGACCTGCCCGCAGCGCGAGTCCGTCGTGCGCAACCGCCTGCCGTTCTCGACCGACGCGCCGATCCCCACCGACCTGGTGCTGCCGATCTCGACCCTGACCGACGCGGACCGCCTGACGGTGCTCGGTCGAGGGACGGTGCTCGGCCGCTCGGCCGTGCGGGTCGAGGTCCCGTTCGAACGCGCCGAGCCGTTGTTCCCGTTCCTGTCGATCGGCGGCGACTGGCGGCCGTTCTTCCCGAACGATCGCGTCCGGATCTGGCTCGCCGAACGTAGCTGGCTCCCGTTGCGATGGGACGTCTACCCTGCGACCGGCGCCGAGCGCGACGCCTGGGCGCTCAGGTTCGGCCTGCCCGACGAGCCCTCGCTGCGCTCGGTCTTCTCGGTGCGGGCGCTCCACGTGAGCCTCGACATGCCCGACGCCGGCGTGTTCGACATCCCCGCGACGAACTCCTCGAAGGATCAGGGCGCTCGAGCCGTGGAGCTCGGCGACGTGCGACGAGCGATCGGGTTCGAGCCCGTCGCGCCCGGCATGGTCGGGGGGCTCGACCGCTACCGGGTGGTGCTCCCACGGGACGACGCGGGTGGGACGCTCGTCGCGTACGCGGACGGCCTCGCGTTCCTCAATCTGGGCGAGACACGCTCGTGGAACGGCGACGCGCCGTTCGGACCCGTCGGCGTGCAGGCCGAGGAGGTCTCGCTCACCGGGGGCGGGGTCGCGTTCTACGAGCCGGCGTCGCGGGACCACGGCCGTCGCGTCGCGATCCACGCGGCCGGGACGGACCTGTACCTCGAGTCCAACCTACCGCGTTCGGAGCTGCTGGCGGCCGCCGCCGGGCTCCCGGTCCAGGGGCTCCCGATGCCCGACGCCTGGACGCATCGCCGGGTCGGCGCGGCGACCGTCGAACGCGTCTCGCTCGAGACCGCCCGGTCTTCCGTCCCGTTCCCGATCGAGCTCCCGACTGCGCTGCCCGCCGGGTTCGCGCTCGCGAGCGTCGAGCTCGTCGATGCAGGGTTCGGCGCCGGCGTGACCATGTACCTGCGCGACGAGGACGCGGACGCCGGCATCGGCACGATCCGGCTGCACCTCGAGGCAGCGAGCGCGCTACCGCCGGCGACGTCGGCGGCGCAATCGACGGTGAAGGTTGGCGGCGTGCGGGGCCGGTTCACCCCCGACCGGTCGCAGCTGGAATGGATCGACGGCGGCCTGTACCGCTCGCTCGACGCCCCCGGGCTCGCGCTCCAGGAGCTCCTCGCGATCGCGACCTCGATCGGCG
>DAIOFZ010000151.1:0-5030 GCA_036745475.1 Actinomycetota bacterium
CGTGCCGACCGAGTTCCTCGGCAACGCCTGATCCATGCGCGCCGTCGTCTATCGGGGCGTCGAACGCGTCGAGGTCGCCGAGGTCCCCGACCCGGTCATCGAGGACCCGGGCGACGCGATTGTGCGAGTCCGGCTCACGGCGATCTGCGGGTCGGACCTGCATCTGTTCCACGGCAAGGCGCCGCTCGAGCCCGGCGACACGATCGGTCACGAGGCGATCGGGTTGATCGAGCAAGTGGGCCCCGCGGTGACACGCTTCGTGCCCGGGCAGCGGGTGGTGGTCTCGTTCGGTATCGCGTGCGGCGCCTGCTGGTTCTGCCGGAAGGGACAGACGCAACTCTGCGAGGACTTCGGGTTCCTCGGTTACGGGATGTTCGGCGGCAGCCTCGGTGGCGCGCAGGCCGAGCTGCTCCGCGTCCCCGTGGCCGACGTCAACCTGCTGGCCGTGCCCGACGAGCTCGAGGACGATCGCGCGCTCTTCGTCGGCGACGCCCTGACGACCGGCGTCTACGCGGCCGGGCTGGCCGGCATCACCGCCGGCGACACGGTGGCAGTCGTCGGGGCTGGACCCGTCGGCTTCTTCTGCGCGCAGGCGACGCTTCCGAGCGCGTCCTCGGTGCTCGCCCTCGACCTCGACCCCGCCAGGCTCGCGCTCGCCGGACGCATGGGGGCGATCCCGATCGACGTCACCACGAGCAACGCGCAGACCGCGGTGTTCGAGCATACGGACGGGCGCGGCGCGGACGTCGTGATCGAGGCCGTCGGGACGCCCGCTGCGTTCGAGCGCTCGCTCGACGTCGTGCGGCGGGGCGGCACCGTCGTGGTGATGGGCGTCTTCACGAGCGAGCTCGTCCAGGCGCAGATCGGTGTGTGGTGGATCCGCGCGCTGCAGGTCCGGTTCGCCGGCACAACGCCGGTCCACACCTGGTGGGAGCGTGCGATGGCCGAGGTGCACGCCGGTCGGCTCGACCCCCGGCCGATCGTCTCGCACCGGCTGCCGCTCGAGGAGGCCCCGAAGGGCTACGAGCTGTTCGACACGAAGCAGGCGACGAAGGTCCTCCTGGAGCCGTGACCGTCGCGGTCTCGGTCGCTCCGTGACGGTGCGGTTCCCCGATGCCGAGCCGAACGGGCTCGCCGACCTCGTCGGACGGCTGATCGAGACCAACCTCGAGGCCGAACCCGATCGCCGCGCCCTTCTCCGAGGCACGGTCGTGCTTCTGACGGCTTCCGACGCCGCGATCGAGGCGACGGTCGCGCTGTCGAGCGCCGGCGTCGAGGTCTCCAACGGGCGGGCCGCTTCCCGGCCGCACCTCGTCATCGATGCCGACGCGTATGACTTGATCGAGCTCGCGGGCGCCCCGTTACGGTTCGGGTTCCCGGACGTCGTGCACCGGCAGGGACGCTCGGTGATCCGTCGGATCGCGACCAGGCACGTGCGAGTATCGGGCATGCTCCGGCATCCGATCCGGCTCTCGCGGTTCACCCGGCTGCTGTCGGTGGTCGAGTGAGCGCCGGCGCGGAACCGGTCCCGCTGCCGGCGCCACCGCTCCGGCAGCGCCGGTGGATCCCGGTGATCGCGCTGGCGACCCTGCTGGCCGCGGTGACGTCCGGGGGCTACCTCGCCTCCGACGCCCTCGGCGAGATCCAGGGCGGGGCCGTGGCGGTCGGCACGTCGGTCCGGGTCACCCCCTTCCCCGGCTGGGAGCTCGCCGACAGCTCGACCGATCCCGACCGGATCCGTCTCACCAGCGGAAGCACCAGCCTCGACGTCGCCGCGTTCCCGTTCGACGGGACCGACGTCGATCTGCTGGGCCGGTACGTCGACAACATCCTGGAGCCCGGCGCCGAGCAGTTCCGGGTCTCCGAGGAGGTCGATTCCGTCCGGCTCGCCTCCGGGCTCACCGGGTTCCGGATCGCGTACGTGGGTCTGTTCGGCGACGTGCAGGCGCCGATCGAGGGCGAGGTGACCGCCGTGGTGTCGCCCTCGGGCGAAGGCGTGATCTTCGACGGGTGGGCCCCCGCCGGGCAGCTCCAGTTCGAGATCGACGAGATCGACGCGATGATCGAACGCGCGGAGATCGTCTGATGGGCGAGGAGCGAGGGGGACGCCTCCCGATCGAGCCGCAGATCGTCCGGATGCCTCGAAGCTGGGGTCGCCAGACGTCGTTGTTCCAGTGGCGGCAGCCCGCCTTCTGGTTATACGCGGTGATCGTGGTCGTCGCAGCCGTCTACACCGTCTCCCAGCAACAGCTGTTCCAGGAGTTGTCGCCCTCGGGGTGGGCGCTGTCGTGGGGCCTCCTCGTCCTGTACGGGCTCCCGTTGTTCCTCGCGATCTACCTGCTCGACCTGTACGAGCGCGAGCCGATGTCGCTCGTGCTCGGCGCTCTCGTGTGGGGCGGCGTTGCGGCCACGGTGCTCTCGGGCATCGCGAACGAGGGGTGGGGGCTGGTCGTCGCGCGCCTCGGGGGACCGGTGTTCGCAGCCGAGTGGACGGCCGCCCTGACGGCGCCGTTCGTCGAGGAGACGGTGAAGGTGGCCGGCGTCGTGCTGCTCTACCTGATCGCCCGCGACGAGATGGACGACATGATGGACGGGTTCGTGTACGGCGCGATGATCGGGCTCGGCTTCACCCTCGTCGAGGACGTCTTCTACTTCATAGCGATCTTCGGCGGCTCGCCCGGTGGGGTCCTCGCCGGCTTCTACGTGCGCGTGGTCTCGAGCGGCTTCTACGGGCACGTGCTGTACACAGGGCTATCGGGGATGGGGGTCGCGTACTTCGTCTCGAGGCGTGGCCAGGTCGCGCTCGGGAGGCGGCTGGCGGTCGCGCTCGGGCTCTTCGGCTCGGCGGTGGCGGCGCACTTCCTGTGGAACTCGCCGTTCCTGAATCTCTTCCCCTCGAGCGTGGACAACCTCGGAGACTGGCTCCGGGTCCCGTTCGCGGCGGCCGTCAAGGGCGCGCCACTACTGCTGTTCGTGGTCGTGATGGTCCGGCTGGCGCGCAGGCGCGAGCGCCTGTGGCTCGAGACGGCGCTGCAGTCGGAGGTCGACTCGTCCTGGCTCTCCGAGGTCGAGCTCGGGGTGCTCCTGGACCCGAGCGCGCGGCGGCGGTCGCGGCGCGAGATGGGCGCCCGCGCCGGCGACGCCGCCGAACGCCTCCTGAAGCGCCTGCAGAAGGAGCAGATCAACCTCGCGATGGTGCGGACGCGCGCCACCTCCGACGACGCTCCGGAGCTCGTGCGACAGCGGGCCCTGTGTGCGTCGCTCCGAGACGCGTTGCTGGCGATGCCGGCCGCCGCGCTGGCGGGCACCCGACGCGGGGGTTGATCCCGGCGGCCTTGCGCCACCGTCGCACGGGGGAGCCCGGGTAGGCTTCGGCCGTGGGCCTGACCGAGGACGTCCTCGCGGGCGACCCCCGAGCGGTCGCCCGGGCGATCTCGATGGTCGAGGACGGCGCCGCCGGTCTCGAGACGCTCTCGGCGCAGCTGTTCCCCCGGACGGGACGTGCCTTCACGGTCGGGCTCACGGGCTCGCCGGGGGTCGGGAAGTCCACGATCGTGGGCGGACTGGTCGGCGCGGCGAGGGCGCAGGGGGGCTCGGTCGCCGTGCTGGCGATCGACCCGACGTCGCCCCTATCGGGCGGCGCGTTGCTCGGTGATCGCTTGCGGATGCAGGCGCACGCGACGGACCCCGGCGTGTTCATCCGCTCGATGGCGACACGCGGACACCTCGGTGGCATGGCGCTCGCCGCGCCCGAGGCGATCCGGGTCCTGGACGCGGCGGGCCACGACCTGGTGATCGTCGAGACCGTGGGGGTCGGGCAGGCGGAGGTGGACGTCGCGGCCGCGACCGATACCACGGTGGTCGTCGTCTCGCCCGGCTGGGGCGACGCGGTCCAGGTCGCGAAGGCGGGGATCTTGGAGATCGCGGACGTCTTCGTCGTGAACAAGGCCGATCGCGAGGGCTCCGAGGTCGCCGTTCGCGACCTCCAGCAGATGCTTCGGATGGGTCCCGAGGTGCCGTGGACGCCGCCGGTGGTGCCGACCACCGCGACGGAGGGAGCCGGGATCGACGATCTGTGGGCCGCGCTCGAGTCGCACAGGGCCCATGTCGCCTCCTCCGGCGAGCTCGAACGGGGACGGCGCGACCGGTTGCTGCGGGAGGTCGAGAGCCTCTCGCTGGAGAAGCTCCGCGGCCGCGCGCGCGACCTCCTCACGAACGACGGCTCGCTCACCAGGGATCTCACGGAGCGGCGAACGGACCCCTACCGGACCGCGGCTATCCTGGAGGAACGGATCACCCGAGGTTCGTGACCGCGACGCGGCCGGTCACGCCGGTACTGGCGAGCAACGGGCACCCGAGGAGGACGATGGTCGAGCAGCGCGAACGACGATCCGCGGGCGACACACAGCCGTCCGAGGCTCGAACCCTCTCGGGCGAGACGCTCGAGCCCCTCTACGGGCCCGCGGACCTCGCGGGGTTCGACCCCGAGGCCAAGCTCGGCCGCCCGGGCGCCTACCCGTTCACCCGGGGCGTCTACCCCTCGATGTACCGCGGCCGGCTGTGGACGATGCGGCAGTTCGCCGGGTTCGGTTCGGCCGCCGAGACCAACGCGCGCTACCGCTTCCTGCTCCAACGCGGCCAGGGCGGCCTGTCGGTGGCGTTCGACATGCCCACGCTGATGGGTCGCGACTCGGACGACCCGCTCGCCGAGGGCGAGGTCGGACGGTGCGGCGTGGCGACCGACACGCTCGAGGACTTCGAGGCGCTCTTCGACTCGATCCCGCTCGGCGACATCTCGACGTCGATGACGATCAGCGGCCCCGCGGTGGTCGTGTTCGCGTTCTTCCTGGCCGCCGCCGAGCGCCAGGGCGTCCCGTGGGAGCGCCTGGACGGCACGCTGCAGACCGACATCCTCAAGGAGTACATCGCGCAGAAGGAGTGGATCTTCCCGCCGAGGCCCCACCTCCGGCTGATCGGCGACCTCATGGAGTTCTGCCTCAAGCGCGTCCCGCGATGGCACCCGATCAGCG
>DAIOFZ010000152.1:0-4936 GCA_036745475.1 Actinomycetota bacterium
TGCAGGCGGCCGTCCTCGTTCAGGTGGACGCCGGGTGCCCAGCCCATCAGCCGCTTGCCCGCGGCGTCGGTGTGGCCGTGTCGAACCAGGAGCAACGTCGCCACGCGGCGTAGCGTACCCGTGGCCTAGCCCGCGACTCGTCGCGGAGGGTCAGGACGACGCCGGGAGACGGATCTCGAACCGGGTGCCCTGTCCGAGCTCGCTCGTCACCTCGATGCGACCGCCGAGGTTCTCGGCGACGTGCTTGACGATCGACAGACCCAGGCCCGTGCCGCCCGTCTCGCGCGACCGGGCGCGATCCACCCGGTAGAAGCGCTCGAAGATCCGGGGCAGGTCTCGGTGCGGGATGCCGAGTCCGGTGTCGGCGACCGCGAGGACCACCTCGCCGTCCTCGGTCGTGAGTTCGACGTGGACCTTCCCTCCGGGCGCCGTGTACCGGATCGCGTTGTCCACCAGGTTGCGAACCAGCAGGGCCAGGTCCCGAGCCGAGCCGCGGATCCGCGGCACTGCCCCCGCCTCGACCGAGAGCCCGACGCCCGCCTCGGCGGCCGGCTCCTCGAACCGCTCCCCCTCGTCCCGAAGGATCGCGTCGAGCGCCACCGACTCGTCGAGCACGCTCCCCGACTCGAGACGGGACAGGTCGAGCAGGTCAGACACGATGCGCGACAGGCGCGCGGCCTCGCGCTCGAGCTGGGAGGCGAAGCGCGGGATCACCGAGGGGTCCTCGACCGCGGCCGTCCGGATCGTCTCGGCCGCGGCCTGGATCGAGGCGGCGGGCGTCTTCAGCTCGTGCGACGCGTTGGCCACGAAGTCGCGGCGCACCCGGTCCAGCCGCCGGGTCTCGGTGGTGTCGGGGATCACCAGCACGACCGAGCCATCCGGCGCGGGGGCGGCGAAGCCGCGGAGCGTTCGGGCCGGCGAGCCGGTCTCGACCTCGACGGCGAGCACCGCCTGGGTCGTGGCGGCTCGCTCGGCGAGGTGGCGCAGGCCCAGGGGAAGCAGGGCCTCCATGGAGGCCGGCCGAACGCCAAGCTGCGCCTCGACCGCCGGGTTGGCGAGCCTGGTCCCTCCTTCGGGCCCGAAGAGCAGCACGCCGTCCTCCATCGAGGACAGCACGAGGTCGGCCGAGCGCCGGGCGTCGTCGGCGGCCGCGCGTTCGCGCCGGAACTCGTCGTCCAGTCGGGCCCGCTCGCGAGCCTCCGTTCGAACGCGCACCCGCTCCCGGCGCAGGAGCGCCAGGGAGGCGACGCCGACCAGGATCCCGCCGAACGCGACGAGGATCGGGACCGCGTCCATCGCCGAGCAGTGTAGGGAGAGACCGCGGCGCGACGTCACCCGGCGTTCACATGCCGAACGTCGTTCACCCCGCGTTCACCTTCGCGCCGGAGGTCGTTCACGGATGGCCGATAGCGTCCCCGCGACAGGCCCCCGTTCGGCCTACGAAGGAGGAGCTGGATGCGGAACCGGCGGAAGTGGCTGACGATCCTCGCGGCGGTCGCGGCGTTGTCGCTCGTGGCGGCCGCTTGCGGCGACGACGACGGAAGCGAGACCGGGGGCACGGGCGGCGCCACCGGCTCGACGGCAGAGGATCTGACCGGGACCATCACGATCTCGGGATCCTCGACGGTGCAGCCGATCACGAGTCTGGTGGCCGAGCTGTTCCACGAGGATGTGTCGCCCGACGTCGGGATGAGCGTGGACGGTCCCGGTACGAGCGACGGCTTCGTCCTGTTCTGCGACGGGGAGACCGACATCCAGGACGCCTCGCGCCAGATCGAGCCGGAGGAAGTGAAGGCCTGCGAGCAGAACGGGGTCGAGTACGTCGAGCTCGCGGTCGCGTTCGACGGCATCACGGTGATGACCAACCCGGCGAACGCCGACGTGTCGTGTCTGAACAACGGGGACCTGTACGCGTTGTTCGGCCACGAGTCCAACGGGATCGACACGTGGGACGGCGCGGACTCGCTGGCGAACGAGGTCGGCGGGACGGACGGCTTCCCGTCCGCGCCGCTCGAGATCACGGCCCCGGGTGAGGAGTCGGGCACGTACGACGCGTTCATCGAACTGTCCGGCATCGAGGACATCGCGCTCGAGCAGGGCCTGTCGGAGGACGAGGCGGCCGCGCTTCGGACCGACTACCAGAGCTCGCCCGACGACAACGTGATCATCTCGGCGATGGAGGGCTCCGACTCACCGCTCGGCTTCGTCGGCTTCGCCTTCGCCGAGAGCGCGGGCGACCAGGTGAAGATCGTGGAGGTCGACGGTGGCGACGGCTGCGTGGCGCCCAGCCGCGACACGATCGCCGACGGCTCCTATCCGCTCTCCCGGACGCTGTACATCTACGTCAACAAGGCCAAGATCACGGAGAGCCCAGCCGTGAAGGCCTTCGTCGACTACTACATGACGGACACCGGCGTGGTCACCGCCGTCCAGGAGACGGGGTACGTCGAGCTCCCCTCCGACCAGCTCGAGGCGAGTCGCTCGACGTGGGAGACCGAATCCGCAGCCTAGGGTTCATCGCGGTGGGGTCGGGCGCTTCGCGCCCGGCCCCACCGGCGACCGAGCACGAGAGGGGTAGGGTCCGAGGGCCATGAGCGTGAGCGCGACCACACCTAAGCCGGTCACCCTCGAGCTCATGGGGGGAAGCAGGCGCCGCCACCGGAAGGAACGCCTCGTTCGGGTGCTCTTCCTGGCCGCGGCCGTCCTCGGGCTCGTCATCAGCCTCGCGATCGTGGTGGCGCTCGTCGGACGCGCCATCCAGTGGTTGATCGACATCGACCTGGGCTGGCTGTGGACGGAGGGGTGGTTCCCACGGCAGGACGAGTTCGACGTCCTCACGATCTTCTCCGGAACGGTGATGATCGCGGTGATCGCGATGTTCGTGGCCACGCCGCTCGGGCTGGGCGCCGCCGCCTATCTCTCCGAGTACGCGAGCCCGCGGACGCGGCGCACGTTCAAGCCGATCCTCGAGACGCTCGCCAGCATCCCGAGCGTGGTTCTCGGGTACTTCGCGCTGCAGGTGATCAATCCAGAGCTGGTTCAGAGGATCTTCGCGTCCGCGAGCACGTTCAATTACCTGGCCGCGGGGCTCGCCGTGGGGATCCTCACGATCCCGCTGGTCGCGTCGGTCGCCGAGGACGCGATGCACGCGGTTCCCCAGGCACTCCGCGAGGCCGCGTACGGGATCGGCGCCCGACGGATGACCGTGACGACCCGTGTCGTGCTTCCCGCCGCGGTGTCCGGCATCGTCGCATCTCTCATCCTGGGGTTCTCACGGGCTGTCGGCGAGACGATGGTCGTCGCGATCGCCGCCGGGGCTACCGGGGGTTCGCTTCGGACGATCAACCCCCTCGATCGAGGGCAGACGATGACCGGGGCGATCTCGTCGCTCGCGATCGGGTCCGACCAGGTCCGGGGCTCGGGCTTCGCCTTCGAATCGCTGTATTTCGTGGGTCTGATGCTGTTCGTGATCACCTTCCTGCTGAACGTCGTCTCCGAGCGGTTCGTCCGTCGCGTGAGGAGCCGGTACTGATGTCGCTCGTCGCCGAGGCCGATGCCAGGACCGCTGTGGACGTCGCCCTCCGGGGGCGCAGGCGCCAACTGGGCGGGATGCTGTTCCGCTTCGGCCTGCTCGCTACGCTGCTGCTAGCGCTCGCGATCCTGCTCGTCCTGCTCGTCACGACGCTCGTCGACGCGTGGCCCGTCCTCACGACGCGCGGATGGGACTTCGTCAAGAGCGACACATCGAGCCTGGCCGAGCGGGCCGGGGTCTGGCAGGGACTCGTGGGCTCCCTGATCCTGACCGGGTTCGTCGCGGCCTTCGCGCTGCCGATCGGGATCGCGGCCGCCATCTATCTCCAGGAGTACACGCGCGACACACGGACCAGTCGCATCCTGATCGCGAACATCCGCAACCTCGCAGGCGTTCCCTCGGTCGTCTACGGCATCCTCGGCCTGGTGGTCTTCGTGCAGGCATTGCGCGCGATCACGGGCCCCGGGAGCCACGGGCGCAGCTACATCTCCGGAGGTCTCACGCTCGCGGTCCTCGTGATGCCGATCGTCATCCTGATCACGATGGAGGCGCTCCGTGCCGTGCCGGCGAACATACGCGAGGGGGCGTATGGCGTCGGCGCCACGCGCTGGGAGGTGGTCCGGTCACACGTGCTGCCGTACGCGGCGCCCGGGATCTTCACCGGAGCGATCCTGGCGCTTGCGCGTGCGTTCGGGGAGACCGCGCCGCTGCTGCTGGTGGGCGCGGTCACCGGGTACCTGTCGACGCCCTCCGGACAGGCGCCGCTGGAGATCCTCCAGGGGCATTACACGGCGCTGCCGACCCAGATCTTCGCCTGGGCCAAGCTGCCGGCCCAGGATTGGCAGGCGAACACCGCCGCGGCCATTATCGTGTTGCTGGTGGCGATCCTGGTCGTGAACTTCCTCGCCATCTTGTTGAGGAACCGCTATGAGCGAACCTGGTGACACATGGAGACGAGGGACCTGACACACGTGCCCGAGCCCGAGGGCCCGAAGGGGCCGACGGATTCGACGCGTCCGGCCGATGATGTCGCGCCGCTCTCGGTGCGGATCGACCGCGAGCCACGAAAGGTGGAGGAGACCGCCCGGGACGTGGTGTTCGACGTGCGAGATCTCTCCGTCTACTACGGCGACTTCCGAGCGGTGCGCGACGTGACCCTGCCGATCTACAAGCATCAGATCACGGCGCTGATCGGCCCGTCGGGGTGCGGGAAGACCACGTTCATCCGTTGCCTCAACCGGATGAACGACCTGATCGAGGGGGCTCGCATCGAGGGGACGCTTCTGTACCACGGGGTGGATCTGTACGACGAGCATGTGGACCCGGTCGAGGTTCGCCGGCGCATCGGCATGGTGTTCCAGAAGCCGAACCCGTTCCCCAAGTCGATCTACGAGAACATCGCCT
>DAIOFZ010000153.1:0-4908 GCA_036745475.1 Actinomycetota bacterium
CGACGCGTTCGACGCCGCGATAGACGACGGCGCGCATGGATCAGGCGTTGCCGAGGAACTCGGTCGGCACGAGCGTCGTGAGGTGCACGAGCTCCTTCGCGGCGCGCACGTGCCGCACGATGTTGGCCAGGTCGCCGCGCAGTTTGAGCTTGCCCTGCACCATCGCCTTGACGGGCTCGAGATCGCCGAGCACGACGTCGCGCCAGCGCGAATACGGCGCCCGGATCCCGTAGGCCGACCCCTCGCCCTCCGCGGCCGTGATCATCCGCGCGACGCGGCACTCGCCGTGCCACAGGTCGAGCCAGGCCACAAGGTCCTGTGGCACGCCGCGGTCCGGCTCCGCTTCGAGGAAGAACGCGACGTCCCCCTCCCAGTCCTCGGCCGCCTCGCGGTATTCCTGCGAACCGTTGATGAGGTCGCGGTACCGGGTCAGCCACTCGTCGCTCGGGAACAGCGCCATCGGTTCTCCTACCGCAACCCGAGGATCAGCACGATGCCGATCACGTTGAACGTCACGTGGGTGGCGAGCGGGGCCACGATCGTCCCGCGCCGCTCGTAGAGGAAGCACAGGGCGATGCCGGTGAGGAACATCACGAGCATGAGCAGGGCAGCGTCGATCGCCGAACCGGGGATGAAGTGGATCAGCCCGAACCCGACCGCCGAGCCCATGGCCCCCACCCAGAACCCGTGGCGATCGCGCAGCGTCCGGAACAGCACGCCACGGAAGAACAGCTCCTCCCCGATCGGGGCGATCACGACCGCGTAGACGATCGTCAGCGCGGTCCCGATCGCCGGAAGGTGTTCACCCACCTGCTCGGGAGCCTCTACGCGCTCGCCGCTGATCGTCTGCAGGAGATAGGTCAGCAGGCCGCCGACGACGATCACGATCACGGGGTACAGCCCCAGTCCGAACAGCACGCCCGAGCCGATCGCCTTGCCCCAGGCTCCGCGTTCCGGCAGTCGCATCACCCCGAGCCATCCCTTGTGGTACGTCGAGAGCCACAGGAGCAGGACGCCCATGATCACGAGCGCGGCGATGATGGTCACGACGATGTTCGTGAGATCGGCCTCCGGCTCCATGAGCCGGAGGACGGGGAGCGTCGCGAGCCCGGCGACCAGGAACGCGACGATGTAGACGACGAGCGCCTCGTACCAGCTCCAGGTCGCCTTCGGACGGGCGTCGGCGGTCGGGTCGGTCGTGTCGGGACGCGGGGGCATCACCGGGACCGGGTGGAGGCCGTCGGGACGGGGAGGGATCGGTGGCTGGCTGCTCACGGCTCCCCCATCTTCCCGGCTTCGGACAGGAGCGACACGCCGAGGAGTCCCCCCAGCCCAAGCCCGAACGCGAACCCGGCCGCCGCGGGCCCGGAATCGTTGGCGAGGTACGCGACGGCGCCGGCCAGCAACGTGACCAGGATCGCGTCCCGCCACGCGGGGCTCCGCCGCAGGCTCGGGCGCAGCGCGGCGGGCGGGCGGAGGACGGCCGCGATCGCGATCGGCAGCCCGATCACCGGGATCAGCGCGAACGGGTTCCACGCGATGAGGTCGAACCCGACCTGGAACCGGTCCCCGATCCTCTCCAAGACACCGGCCAGCCCGGTCGCCCGTTCCTCGAACCTCGACACGTGCGTCTCGAACGGCGAGATCGCATGCGCCGCGAGGATCACGGCGTTGCCGAGCACGGTCACGGCCACGACCACCCCGATGCCCTTCCACACGCCGAGAAGCTCACGTTCGCGGATCGCGAGCCACAACCCGGCCGCCGCGAACAGCGAGACCGCGCCGCCCAGGTTCGCGCCGAGGTACGGCAAGCCGGCGAACAGCGCCACCGCGACCAGTAGCCCGAAGCCGGCCAGGGTCCGGAGCCGCTGGGCGATCCAGAGGGAGGCGCCGATCAGGAGGCCGATGAAGGCGTTCGGCAGACCGTAGAAGCGGCCCCCATCGAGCTCGGAACCGCCGACGAACGGCGTGAGCGTGGCGGTCCACGCCAGGATCGCCTCGACCGCGAAGTACGCCAGGACGGCGATCCCGATCCCCGCGGGGATCAGCAACACGTCTCGATGCTCGAGCGGCGCGAACGCCAGCGTCCCGAACACGGTCACGAGCGCGACGAACGGAACCACGGTGGCGTACGTGAGATCGAGCAGGTGCCCGGCCGCGAGCAAGGAGGTCGCGAGCGCGGCGACCGAGAGGCAAGCCCATCCGAAGATCCTCCTCACGTCTCGGGGGATCCGGCTCCCGAGGGCGAGCATCGCGATGGCGCCCAGCCCCGCGATCGCGAGGTAGATCGCACCCGCCGTCCCGATCGGCACGTACATCCGCCGCTGGGCCAGGTAACGCTCGTGCAGCTCGAACGGCGGAGGCCCCGGGATGATCTCGATCGGCGAGCCGACGACGTCGTACCCGATATCCAGGAAATCGAGCACGGTCGGAGCAACGTCCAGATCGGTCACGACGCCCTTCCGGTGCGTCGAGTCCGAGGTCAGCGATCCCGGTGGGCCTTCCGCGGGCAACAGATCCGGTTCGCCGCTCGCCATCACGATTCCGAAGAGGCCATCCTTGTCGGCCCGCATTGCCGGAGATCTCGGGTCGACGCCAGCGACGATGATCAGCTGCTCGTCTCCTCCGGACGTCGGCACGAGCCGGTCGAGCCATCGACCCAGGTCGGGGAGGCCGATCCTCAAGATCATCGAACCCCCTACCTCGTCGGGGAGGCTCTGTCCGTACACGAGGTTCCGACGCCCCAGCTGCGGCACGAGGAGACCCGCTCCGCCCGATCGTGCCAGGGCCTGTACTTCTGGAACGTTCATCAATTCCTCGAGCGATGCTTGCGGCACCTCCACCACGAGCGCCCGTCGGTCACCCTCTTGCGCCAGAGCCGCGACGGCGGGAAGCACAATCATTGACACGAGGACGGCGGCGAGCGCGCCGAGACGCGCGCGGGTCACTGGAGTGCGGGTGAGCGTTCGCGCTCGCGACGGACGATGGCGCCGAGCGCCGTCAGCTTGGCCTCGAGATCCTGGTAACCGCGGTCGACGTGGTACATGTCCTCGATCTCGGTCACGCCGTCGGCGGTCAGGGCCGCGATCACCATCGCGGCGCCGGCGCGGATGTCGAGCGCTCGCACGGGTGCGGCGGACAGTCGGTCGACGCCGCGGATCACGGCGTGGTGACCCTCCGTGCGGATGTCCGCGCCCATCCGGTTCAGCTCGTCCACGAACATGAACCGTCCCTCGAACACGTTCTCGGTCACGATGCTCGTCCCCTCCGCCGACGCGAGGAGCGCCATCATCTGCGGCTGGAGGTCGGTCGGGAAGCCGGGGTACGGGAGCGTCACCAGATCGACACACCGTGCCTGCGAGCCCATGGAGATCGCCACACCGCCGTCGGTCGGGAGCACGTCCGCCCCGCCGTCCGCGAGCTTCGACAGGACGAGGTCCATGTGATCGGCCCGGGCCCCCGAGAGCACGAGGCGCCCGCCCGTCGAGCAGACGGCGATCGCGTAGGTCCCGGCCTCCACGCGATCGGGGATCACCGCGTGATCGACCGGCGCGAACCCCTCGACGCCCTGGATCTCGATCGTCGGGGTACCCACACCTTCGATCCGCGCGCCCATCCCGCGCAGGAAATCCGCGAGGTCGACGAGCTCGGGCTCGCGCGCGGCGTTCTCGATCACGGTGGTTCCGCGTGCGGCGACCGCGGCCATCAGAACGTTCTCGGTCGCGCCCACGCTGGGGAAGTCGAGGTTGACCACCGCGCCGCGGAGGCCCGACGTCTCGCCCACGAGGAAGCCGTGCTCGGACGAGAATCGGGCGCCCATCTTCTCGAGCCCACGGATGTGGAGGTCGATCGCACGAGACCCGATGTTGCACCCCCCCGGCATCGCGATCCTCGCGTTCCCGAACCTCGCGAGCAGCGGCCCGAGCACGAGGATCGAGGCCCGCATCCGGCTCACGAGCTCGTACGGCGTCTCGACCGATCGAACCTCCGTCGTGTCCAGGACCAACCCGTCTCCCTTCCACGCGCAGCCGACACCCAGGTGCTCGAGCACCTCGACCATCGTGATGCAGTCCTGGATCCGCGGGACGTTCCGCACCGTCGTGCGCCCGTCGGACAGCACCACGGCGGCCATCAACTTCAGCGCGGAATTCTTCGCGCCGGCGATCTCGACTGCGCCCTCGAGCGGCGCCCCACCGGTTACGAGCAGGCGATCCATCATGTCTCCATCGTCGGTCCCCGAGCCTGAGTCCGGGAAGGGTGGTTCCCCCGAACCCGCGAGGCTACTCGTCGAGGCCAGCGCGAGCGAGCGCTTTCGCGAGTTCGGCGCGCGCGCTCGCGTCGTCGCCCTGCGAAAGGCGTGCCTGCGCCTGCTCGAGGCGTGCCTGCGCGGCCTCGCGATCGATCTCCTCGGACAGCTCGGCGTAGGAGGCGAGCACGTCCACCCGCGTCGAGTCCTCGGCGCTCGTGACGTGGAGGAAGCCACCGTCGACCACCGCGACCAACCAGCGACCGTCTTCCCGTTGGATCCGGATCGGCGCGATCGACAGCCGGATCAGGAGCGGGGCGTGACCGGCCAGGATCCCGACCATCCCGTCGGTGCCGCGCGCGATCACCATCTGCGCCGGGCCGGCCCAGACCTCGCGCTCGGGCGTGACGAGATGGACGTCGAGCGCCATCTACGCGGCCTGCTCCATCTTCTTCGCCGCCTCGACGGCCTCCTCGATCCCGCCGACGAGCAGGAAGGCCTGCTCGGGCAGGTGGTCGTACTCGCCCTCGCACAGTCCCTTGAACGACGCGATCGTCTCGGCGACCGGCGTGTACTTGCCGGGGATCCCGGTGAACTGCTCGGCCACGAAGAACGGCTGGGACAGGAACAGCTGGATCCGCCTGGCCCGAGCCACGATCACC
>DAIOFZ010000154.1:0-4829 GCA_036745475.1 Actinomycetota bacterium
ATCAGCACGACGAAGTTCAAGCTGCTCGCCTTCGCGCTCGGCGGCGCGATCGGATCGCTGGGCGGCGCGCTCTTTGCGGTGAGCATCGGGTCGCTCACGCCGGCGAGCTTCGAGATCACCGTGTCGATCACGGCGCTCGCCGTCGTGATCATCGGTGGGCTCGGGAGCATCCCCGGCGTCCTCGTCGGGGCGTTGGTGCTGATCGGGTTGCCGGGCCTGCTGCGGGAGTTCGAGGAGTACCGGCCCTTGATCTACGGGGGCGCCCTGGTGGCGATCATGATCCTGCGGCCGCAGGGCCTGATCCCGAACGTGCGGCGAAGCCGTGAGCTCGAGGAGGAGGAGGTCACCCAGGACGCCTGGGCGACGGCCGGCGCCAGGTCCGAGGCCGTGGCGGCCGTGCTGCCGGGCGGTGGCCTCGGCGTGGAGCGGGAGGATCTGGAATGAGCGCGCCGGAGCACCTGCTCGAGCTGACGGACGTCGCCAAGCACTTCGGTGGCCTGTACGCGCTGTCTGGGCTGTCGTTCCAGGTCGACCGCGGCGAGATCGTCTCGGTCATCGGCCCCAACGGCGCCGGCAAGAGCACGATGTTCAACGTCGTCACCGGCCTGTACGGGCCGGACGACGGCGGCATCCGTTTCCGGGGTGCCAACATCGTCGGGCTCGCGCCGAACCAGGTGACCAAGCTCGGCATCGCCCGGACGTTCCAGACGGTGCACCTGTTCCCGAACATGACGATCCTGGAGAACGCGATGGTCGGCCAGCACTGCCGGACCAGGTCCGGCGTGGTCGGCTCGGTGCTCGGCCTGCCCGGCACCCGGCGGGAGGAGGAGCGGATCCGAGCGAGGGCGCGCGAGAGCCTCGGGTTCTTCGGCTCGCGCCTGACAGGCTACCGGGAGGAGCAGCCGGCCTCCGCCCTCTCGTACGCGAACCGGCGACGGCTCGAGATGGCGAGGGCGCTGGCCACGGATCCGGCGCTCGTGATGCTGGACGAACCCACGGCGGGCATGAACCCGCGCGAGACGCTCGAGCTCCGCGACCACATCGTTCGGATGCGCGACGAACTGGGGCTCACGGTGCTCGTGATCGAGCACGACATGCGGGTGGTCAGGGGCGTCTCCGACCGGGTCGTGGCCCTGGACTACGGGCGCAAGATCGCGGAAGGCTCCTACGACGAGGTCGCGAACGATCCCCAGGTGATCGAGGCGTACCTCGGGACCAAGGCGGTCGGATGAGCGACGAGGCGCCGACCGCCGCCATGCCGGCCGACGGTCGGGCCAAAACAGGCGTCGAGGTCCAGCCGGTCGACACCGCCGCGCTCCCGACCCACGACGAGCCCACCCCGGTTCAGGACGGCGAGCGTCGCCCCGTCCTGGAGCTCCGGGATGTGAGCACCCACTACGGGCTGGTCGCGGTGCTCCGCAACGTGAACGTCGAGATCTTCCCCGGCGAGATGGTGTGCCTGCTGGGCGGGAACGCCAGCGGGAAGACCACGACCCTCAAGACGATCCTCGGGTACGTCAAGCCGACCGAGGGCGACGTGGTGCTCGACGGCGAGGTGGTGACCGGGCTGCCGACGTCGGAGGTCGTCTCCAAGGGGATCTCGATGGTCCCGGAGAACCGCCGGCTCTTCGCGAACATGACGGTCTCGGAGAACCTCGATCTCGGCGCGTACCAGCGCAAGGACAAGGCGAAGGTGGCGGAGGATCGGAACAAGGTGCTCGAGACGTTCCCTCGGATCCGCGAGCGCCTCAAGCAGAAGGCCGGGACGTTGTCCGGCGGCGAGCAGCAGATGGTCGCGATGGGCCGGGCGCTCATGGCCGATCCGAAGGTCCTGCTCATGGACGAGCCGTCGATGGGTCTCGCGCCCATCCTGGTCGAGCAGGTCTTCGAGATCATCAAGCAGATCCGCGCGCTCGGCCGCACCGTGTTCGTAGTGGAGCAGAACGCGAACATGGCGCTCTCGATCGCCGATCGCGGGTACGTGATCCAGACCGGCCAGGTGGTGCTCGCGGACACGGCCAAGAACCTGCTCGACAACCCACTGATGCGAGAGGCGTACCTCGGGGAGCTCTGAGTGATCGCTCCCCGGGACGCGACCATGTCCTCGCGCCCCCCGACGGAGGGCTCGGTGTGAACCGGACGGCGGACGTCGTCGTGGTGGGGGGAGGGGTCGTCGGCGCGAGCGCCGCGTACCACCTGGCCGCGGCTGGCGCCGGCAGTGTCCTGGTGCTCGAGCGCGCCGATCACCTCGCGGCGGGGTCGACCGGAGCGTGCGCCGGGGGGTTCCGCTTCCAGTTCTCGAGCTCGCTCAACGTTCGGCTTTCGCAGGCGAGCGTGCCGATGATCACGGGGTTCACACAGGAGCACGGGCTGCCGCTCGACGTCGTGCAGCACGGGTACCTGTTCCTGGTCCGCGGCGAGGCGCTGTGGCGGGACTTCCTGGCCGCCAACCGGCTGCACGCGTCGCTGGGTGTCGAGGCCGAGGTCCTGACGCCCGAGCAGGCGCTCGAGCTCGCGCCGGGGATCGCGCTCGACGGGCTGGTCGGCGCCACGTACGGGCCGAGGGACGGCATCGCGGACCCGTCGGGGCTCACGCACGGGTACGCGACCCTCGCGCGGCGTGCGGGCGCCCAGATCGAGCTCGGCGTCGCCGTCGTGGACGTTCGGACCGCGGGGGGCCGGGTGCGCGGCGTGGACACGCGGGACGGCCCGATCGAGGCGGGCGTCGTCGTGAACGCGGCGGGTCCGTGGGCGGGGGTCCTGGCCGCGACGGCCGGGGTGGACCTGCCGCTGGAGCCGATCCCGCGCCACGTCGTGGTCACGGGCCCGTTCCGCGGCGCGCCCGAACGCCGGACGCTGGTGATCGACGCCCAGACGAGCTTTTACTTCCATCGCGAGGGCGCCGGGGTGCTGATGGGCGTGGGCGGGATGCGAGAGCGCGCGTCGTTCGAGACCACCATCGACGAGACCTTCATCGCCGACGGGCTCCTGCCGACCGCGGTCAGGGTCTTCCCGCCGCTCGAAGCCGCGTCGGTGGAGCACTCGTGGGTCGGGCTGTACGAGATGACCCCTGACCGCCATCCGATCATCGGCGAGGCGCCGGGGGTTTCGGGGTTCTACCTCGCGAACGGCTTCAGCGGCCATGGCTTCCAGCACGCCCCGGTTGTCGGCAAGCTGATCGCGGAGCTGATCGTCGAGGGAGCGGCGACGACCGTGGACGTCTCCGGCCTCGGCCTCGAGCGGTTCGAACGCGGAGATCTCGTCCGCGAGGGTCACGTCGTCTGAAGTGCCGGGAGAGGGATTCGAACCCTCAAGGGCCGGAGCCCACGAGTGTTTGAGACTCGCGCGGTTACCAGATTTCGCCATCCCGGCGCGCCCCAAGTCTAGGCGCTTAACTCTTCGGGCCGACGAAGGAATCAAGCGCGACGATGTCCGCCCGCCGGGCGATCGAGATCTCGTCAGGTTTGGGATTCGTGGGACGAACGCCGACCGAGAAGCATGCCTCCCGGAAGATCCGACGGATGTCCTCCGATCGGTTCGAGAAGAAATACCTCGGGTAGGCGTATCTCCCGTTCCCAACTCTGTTGATGACGCGGCACCCGTCCGAATGGATCAACCCACGCAGAAGGCTCCTTGGCTGCTCGGAAACGATCGACGCTTGCCAGGCGGCCAGCTCGATCTTGCGCTGATGCTTCGTCCCCGGACCGTGTTGGGGGAACACGCACGGCCAGTGCTTCCAATAGGTGTACACCTCGACACACCCGACATGGTGCACGGTTCGAACACGATCGAGTTCGCACTGGCGAACGGTTGCCATTGCGTGACGGATCTCCTCGATCGAGTTCGGGTATCGGGCGTCCTGGACGACCCGGAGCTTGTACGCACGAGGATGCCGAGCGATCGAGCCGTCACCGAGGTAGATACCGAGCAGGAATGCGTAAGCGCCGACCTCCAGGTCGCGTCCATGGCACCGCGGGCACGATGATCGACCTGCTTCCTCTCGCCGCCCCGGCGGGCCATGTCGGCGCCATCCCGCGATCGTCGTCCGGCTGATTCCTGTAGCCCTCGAGACTTGGGAGTCGTTCATGCCATCAGACGCGAGCGAGAGAGCTCGGCTGACCTCGTATCGTGAGTGCATCGTCGCCCCCCTTGCGGTGTGCACGACCGTATATCGAGGTACGGACGGCGGATCCGGGAAGGAGAGCCACTGAGGTCTGTTCGCTGGTCGACCGCCTTCGCGATCGCGATGCTGCTCGCCGCCTGTGAAACGGCGGCACCGGCTTCCCCGGCCGGACCGGGGTCGCCGACAGCCGTCGTCAAGGTCGCGTTCGTCCGCGACCTATCGATACCCGATGCGGACGAGCACTCGCTCCCGGCGTCGCAGGCCATCCGCCTCGCATTCGAGGCCGCGACGTTGCAGGACCCGAGCTCCGTGCCGGTCGAGCTCGAGGAGTTCGACCTCGCGCAGGACGCGGCAGACCTCGAGTCGATCGAGGCAGATCCGAGCTACGTGGGCGTGATCGTGGCCCCGGGTGTGAACGGCGACGACGCCGAGCTGGACACCGACCTGCCGGTCCTCAGCCTCTCGGCTCTGGGGGCCGCCGACGGGCGCCGGGCGTGGGTCCGGATGGTGGCGCCGCTCGCCACGACCGCCGACACCTTGGCGGGGAGGCTCCGTCGGTCGAGCGCCTGCGTCCTCGCCGAGCATCCCCCGCCCGATCCCCTGTACGGGCTGCTGTCCGAGGCTTTGCCCGGCGCGACGGCACGGACCGTCGATCCCTTCGCCGCGGCGGCGGTCGCGCGCGATGCGGGATGCGACGTCGTGATCT
>DAIOFZ010000155.1:0-4775 GCA_036745475.1 Actinomycetota bacterium
GCGCGGATCTCCCGGGTCGCCTCGATGCCGCTTCCATCGGCCAGGCGGACGTCCATCACGACGACATCGGGTCTGGTTCGGTCGGCCTCATCGATCGCCTCCCGGACGGTGCCTGCCTCCGCCGTCACGTGGATGTCGTCCTCCGGTACGAGCATCGCTCGGATCCCATCCCGCACGACCTCGTGATCGTCCACGAGCATGACCCGCAGCGGAGGACGCCTCGACTCGGCCATCCCACGATGCTAGCCCGAACATCGGACGTCGAGTGCTCGGCTGGCTCAGAACGGGAGCGTCGCCCGGACGGTCGTCCCCTCACCCGGCGTGCTCTGGATCTCGAGCTTCCCCCCGAGGGTCTCGACCCGGTCCCGGAGGTTGCGGAGGCCCATCCCCGGGTTCGTCGCGCCGACGTCGAACCCGCATCCGTCGTCGTCGATCTCCAGGACGATGCCCTCCGCTCCTCGCCGCAGCGAGACCCGGCACGTGGTCGCCTCGGCGTGCCGGCTCACGTTCGAGAGCGCCTCGCGCGCGAGCTGGACCACCTCGCCGGCGCTTGAGGCAAGCGAGGACGCGGCCTCGCCGTCCACGTCGACGACGGTCACGACGCCCGAGCGTGCTTCGAATTCGGTGACGAGCTCCTTGAGCGCCTGGTCGAGCTGACGGTCGGCCAGGATCCCCGGGCGGAGACCGAAGATGTAGTTGCGGAGGTCCCGGATCGCGAAATCGACGTCTTCCACCGCCGCCTCGAGGCGGCGAGCGGTCTCGGGGTCGGCCGAGGACGACGCGAGGCCCTGCAGGCTCATCCCGACCGCGAACAGCGACTGGATGACGCCGTCGTGGAGCTCCTTCGCGATCCGCTCCCGCTCCTCGAACACCTGGAGCCGCTGGAGCTCCCTGCCCCTCCGTTCGGTCTCGTCGTACAGGCGCGCGTTCTCGACGGCGATCGCCGCCTGGGTCGCGAGGACCACCAGGACACGTTCGTCCTCCTCGTCGAACATCTCCGCGCCCTGCTTGTCGGTGAGGTAGATGTTCCCGAACACGGTCCCTCGCCCGATGATCCGAGCCCCCAGGAGCGACGTCATCGGCGGGTGGTTCGGCGGGAACCCCACCGAGCGGGGGTCGGCGGCGATGTTCGGGATCCGGATGGGGTGGGGCTCACGGGTCAGGGCGCCGAGCAGGCCGTGGCCGACCGGTGGGTCCCCGAGCGCCGCTCGCTGCTCGGGCGTGATCCCGACGGTGATGAAGTCCTCGATCGCCCGGCCGTCCGGCGTCAGGACGCCGAGCGCTCCGTAGCGCGCGTCCGTGAGGTCCACTGCGAGTTCCACGATCCGCTGGAGGACCGCGTCGAGCGAGAGCTCCGAGGCGAGGGCCATCCCGGCCTCGATCAGGCGGCGATCCCCATCGCCGGAGGCCATCCCGGACATGGGTTGAGCGTAGCCGAAGTGGCCCGTGGCGCCGCCCTCCACCGCTCGATCCGGTGGTCCCGGCTGGTCCCGGGAGGTCCCAGGTGAACTCGGGTCCTTCGGCCCGAGAAGCGCCTGCGCTCCCGGACGACCATGTCCGCAAGGGGTCCCATGGAGCAGGGCCCCAGGAGCCAAGGAGAGGGACATGGACAGGAGCAGCTGGGACAGGATCGTGAGCGCCGCGGGTGCGGTGGTCGCGGTCGTGCTCATCGTGCTCGGCACGATGGCGATCTACGGAGGGGACTTCGGGCGGGACAACGTGCGGGACCGGTTGGTGCCGCAGCACATCGCGTTCCCGCCGGCCGACGCGATGACCCCCGAGGAGCGGGCCGAGGTCGGCGAGTTCGCCGGCGCCAAGGTCGACACGGGCGTCGAGGCCGAGGCGTTCTCGCGCTACATCGCCGGGCACCTGGAGGGCGTCAACGAGGGAGCGACGTACTCCGAGACGAGCGCCGCCGCACGTGCGGAGGGACTCGACCCGGACGTGGCAGCGGATCTGCAGGCCAAGGCGGACACCCTGTTCAAGGGCGAGTCGCTGCGGGCGATGCTGCTGAACGCGTACGGCTGGTGGACCGTGGCGACGATCGCCCTGTGGGCGGGGTTCGCGATGGTGATCGCCGGACTGATCCTCGGGATCTTCTCGATCCTGGGCTTCCGGCACGCGGGCAAGGCGCAGGCCAGGTCCGTGGAGCACCGGATCACCACCCCCGAGTACGTGGGGGCATCGAGCTAGAGCGAGCGGTCTGAGCTCCGGACCGCTTCACGGGAGGAGCCCGCCGATGGCGGGCTCCTTCTATCGTTCGTCCTCGTAGCTCGTCCTCGTTCACACCACCACGAGCGAACCCCGATCGTGTCGGCCTGAGCGGGGTCTCAGTCCGGGAGCAACGGAACCGACAGCCCCTGATCGCGGCCGAGCAGCACTGCCCGAGTGATCGCCGCCGAGCCGAATCTGTCCCGGACGTGGTCGAGCGTCTCGTCCACGGCGGACGTGCCTGCGCGCTCGAACGGCAGGGCGAGCTGGATCGCTCGATCGTCGCTCAGGCTGCCGAACGTGATCCCGATCAGGGTGATCCCCTGACGCTCGATCATCGGAAGGGCCGAGGAGAGCAGCCCTCTCGCCACGACGAGGATCGTCGGGGTGTGGGCGGTCGCCTCCGGCAGCGTGTGCGAACGCGTCGCACGCGAGAAGTCGTCGAACCGCAGGCGGAGCGTGACCGTGCGGCACACGCGGTGAGCCTTCCGCAACCTGCGCGCGAGCCGGTCGACCAACGCGACGAGGTCCGTGTCGAGCCGGTCGGGTGATCTCGGTCTTCGGCCGAGCGCCCGCTGCGTGCCGATCGATCGGCGGCGACGTCCGACCTGCACCGGCCGGGGATCTCGGTTGTGGGCCAGCGCGTGCAGATGATGGCCCGTCGCCCGGCCGAGCATGCGAACGAGCGCCGCTTCGCCGAGCGCGGCGACCTGCGCCACGGTCTCGACTGACCGCTCGCGGAGCTTGGTCGCGGTGACCGGTCCGACGCCCCAGAGCCGCTCGACCGGGAGCGGGTGCAGGAACGCCAGCTCTCCGTCCGCGGGGACCACCAGCAGCCCGTCGGGCTTGGCGACGCCGCTCGCGACCTTGGCGAGGAACTTCGTCCGGGCAACGCCAACCGTGACGGGCAGCCCGACCCTCTCGAGGACCTCCCGGCGAAGCCGGTGGGCGATCTCGGTTGGCGAGCCGGAGATCCGCCGCAGCCCGCCGACGTCGAGGAAGGCCTCGTCGATCGACAGCCCCTCGACGAACGGCGTCGTGTCGTCGAACACCTCGAAGAGCGCCTTGCTGGCTTGGCTGTACGCGTCCATGCGCGGGCGAACCACGACGGCGTGCGGGCAGAGCCTGCGAGCGAGCGCGCCCCCCATCGGGGTTCGGACGCCGAACGCCTTCGCCTCGTAGCTCGCCGCGAGCACGACCCCGGCGCCGACGATGACAGGGCGGCCCCGCAGGGAGGGGTCGTCCCGCTGCTCGACCGAGGCGTAGAAGGAGTCGGCGTCCGCGTGCAGGATCGTCGCCTCGTCGGCCACGTTCGGATGCTCGCATCGCATAGTGACGCTCCGATGGCCTTCGCGCCGGCCTCGACCCGGGCACGAGACCTACCGCCGTGTCGGTCGCACCTGGCATCGTGGTACGAACGATCCCACCCGCGCAGAGGAGGTCGGCATGGAACAACGGGTGAGCCTGATCACGCTCGGGGTCCGAGACCTCGAGCGAGCCCGAACCTTCTACGAGGGGCTCGGGTGGTCCGCCCGCGACGACGAGAACGACGACGTCGTGTTCTTCCAGGCGGGCGGCATGGTGGTGGCCCTGTGGGACCGGGGGAGCCTCGCGGCGGACAGCTCGGTGACCGACGGGGGAGGTTGGGGCGGGGTCACGCTCGCCCACAACGTTCGAGCGCCTGCGGAGGTCGATGCGGTGATCGAGGAGGCGCGCGCGGCCGGCGCGCGGATCGGGCGGGAGCCGGGCGAGACGTTCTGGGGCGGCTACTCGGGAGTCTTCGTAGATCCCGACGGCCACCCTTGGGAGGTCGCACACAACCCGGGCTGGACCGTGAACGACGACGGCACGATCACCCTCTGAGCTCGCGAACGGCGGTGGGGGCCCCGCGGATCTCGAACCCGGGGGGCCCGCCACCGGGCGGCTACTCCCGCATCCCTCGGCCGGTCTCGAGGAGCGTCTTGAGGTCGCTGAAGACCTCGCTCCACCCGCCGCCGGCGCCGTCGCTCTCCATCCCGCCGCCGACGAACAGCGCGAGACGCGGGGCGCCTTCGAGATCGTGGGTCACCGTCAGCTTGCTGACGCCGGGTCCGGTCTCGGCGATCTCGTAGGTGAGGCGCGTGAAACCCTCCGCCTCGGTCTGCGGGTCCATGAGCATGCGCCAGGTCTGGACCAGCTTCCGCGGCGGGTCCGACTCGACCACCTCGCCGTCGACGATGACGTCGGGCGTCGGGGCGCCTCCCATCTCGGCGCGCGCCCGCTTCATCTCCGCGCTTGCGAGCACGCGGTAGGCGCCACCCGGACGCAGGTCGTACTCGACCCGTCCGCCGTACCCATAGCGCTCGCTCCACTCCGGCTTCGTGATCGCGTCCCAGATCGCCTCGGGGGTCGCCTTGATATAGACGCGGTAGACCTGGGTGGTCACGGCCATCTCCGTTCCGGTCGTCATGCCATCTCCTCCTCCAGCTCGGTCTTGAGCTCCGCGAGCGCCGACACCTGGCGCTCCCGATACTTGTCGATCCACCGGTCGTGGATCAGCCGGATCGGCACCGGGTTGAGGAAGT
>DAIOFZ010000156.1:0-1808 GCA_036745475.1 Actinomycetota bacterium
CGTCGACCTCGCCGCCGAGCTCGCCGACCTCGCCGAACGCGAGCGCCTGTGGCTCCACGTCGACGCCGCGTACGGCGGCGGCGCGGCCTTCTCGCCGCGCGTCGCGCCGCGGGTCCCGGATCTGCAACGCGCGGACAGCGTGACGATCGACCCGCACAAGTGGTTCTTCCAGGCGTACGACATCGGGGCGCTCGTCGTGAAGCGCCGCGAGGACCTTCGGCAGACCTTCCACAGCTCTCCGGAGTACTACCGGCATCCCAGCCCGCAGGACGCCCAGCTCAACTGGGTCGAGTACTCGATCGAGGGCACCCGGCGGTTCCGGGCGCTGAAGCTGTGGCTCTCGTGGAAGCATCTCGGCACTTCAGGATTCGCCCGGCTGATCGAACAGAACGTCGACCTCGCCGCGTACCTCGTCGCGCGGTGCCGGGAGGCGCCGGACTTCGAGGTCGTTCCCGACGAGCCCGAGCTCTCGGTGGTGTGCTTCCGCCACCTTCCCGCAGGGATGGAGGGCGAGGCGCTCGACGCGTACCAGGACAGGCTGCAGCTCGCGCTCGAGGCGAGCGGCGAGGCGTGGGTGTCCACGACGAGGATCCGGGGCGCCACGTACCTGCGGGCCGGGATCGTCAACTACCTGTCGAGCGAGATGCATGTCGACCGCATGCTCGATACGCTCCGGCGCCTGTCCGCGCGAACGGCGCTCGCGCCCCGAACGTAGACTCCGCGGGATGTCGACAGGCAGGAAGCGGCTCTTCCGGTCTTGGGCACAAGCGGGGGCGCCCGTTGACCCGTGAGGCGCCGCGCGTACGGGCGGGTTCCCGTGGGTAAGCCCAGGTCCATGCCGCAGACCCGGACGACGCACGTCCTCGTCGACCGGTACGAGCTCGGCCCGGTGCTCGGCCAAGGCGGGATGGCACGGGTCCACCTGGGGCTCGACCGGCAGCTCGGTCGCCGGGTGGCGATCAAGGTCCTGGCGCCCCCGTTCGACCGGGACGGCGAGTTCGTCGAGCGGTTCCGGCGCGAGGCCCGCGCCGCGGCAGGCCTGAGCCATCCGAACATCGTCGCCGTGTTCGACAGCGGGTCGGACGACGGTATCCACTTCATCGTGACCGAGCTCGTGGAGGGCGAGACGCTCGCCGACCGGCTCCGCCGCGACGGCCCGTTGCCGCCGGCCGACGCCATGGCGGCCGCCGTCGACGTCACACGGGCGCTCGCCGCCGCGCACGCGCGCGGCCTGATCCACCGCGACATCAAGCCGGGGAACGTGATGCTGCTCCCGGACGGCGGCGTCAAGGTCGTGGACTTCGGGATCGCGCGCGCGGCGGGTTCGGACACGCTCACGCACACCGGCGTGGTGCTCGGGAGCACCGCGTACCTCTCGCCCGAGCAGGCGGGCGGCCAGCCCGTCGACGAGCGCGCCGACCTCTACTCATTGGGGTGCGTCCTGTACGAGATGCTGACCGGTCACGTCCCGTTCAGTGCCGACACGCCGATCGCGACGATGTACCGGCACGTCAATGAGGACGCCCCGCCGCCGTCCACGATCGCGCCCGTTCAGTCCGAGCTCGAGGACGTCGTCCTGCGATGCCTCGAGAAGGACCCGAAGCGCCGGTTCGCGTCCGCCGCCGAGCTCGAGGCGGCCCTGCTCGCCGTCCCGCTCGCGCGGGCAGGCGACACGATGCGGCTCGAGGCCATCGGCGCGGACGAGACCCAGCCGGTCGCGCCCATCGACGCCGCCGCCGCCAGTGTGATCGCGCCCGGAGGCGTTGCGGCTGACGATGCGAAGACCGAGCCGGTCGCCGGCGCCTCAG
>DAIOFZ010000156.1:1818-4705 GCA_036745475.1 Actinomycetota bacterium
CGCCGGTGGCGGTGGGCCGCGAACGCAGCCCACCGCCACCGGCGGTGACCGGGGCGACCGGCTCGGTCGCCGCCGCCTCAGACGATGCGAAGACCGAGCCGGTCGCCCCGGTCACCGCCGGTGGCGGTGGGCTGCGTTCGCGGCGGTCCGCGCCTTCGCACGCTCCTGCTCGCCGGTTCCCTCGGGAGCGTCGCCCCTGGCTGATCGCGGCGGGGGTCGCGCTGATCGTCGCGCTCGCCGGGGCGCTCGTGGCCACCCAGAACGACCCGCCGCCGACGAGGGCCGCGGCACGCGACGCCGCACGTGAAGCCGCCCAGGACGCGCTCCCGCCCGAGACGCCGCCTACGTTCGCGGACGCGTGGTCCGGGCTCATAGCCGCGATCGGGGCGGCACAGGCGACCGAGGACATCTCCGATCACGCCGCCGAGGAGCTCCTCAAGGACGCGGACGAGCTGCTGAGCGCCTACCGCGAAGGCGACACCGACAAGGTCGAGGAGTCGCTCCGGCACCTCGATGAGCACCTGGCCAAGGCCGTCGAGGACGGGGAGATCTCACCCGCGGCTGCCCATGAGGTCGAGACATCGATCTCCGACCTGGTGGTCTCTCTGCAGGACGAAGGCGCCCTCGCCCTCGCTCCCACCGCGGCGCCGACCGGCCCGACAGGCGCGTCAGGCGACGAGAAGGGGAACGACGGGCACGGCGGTTCGCCGCCCTACGGCGAAGCCAACGGGCACGAAGAGGACTAGGGTCGTCCTCATCTGGGGTTCGAGTGCACCATCGTTGCTCCGCGAGCGCCGTGAACACTTGCGGCGTCATGGGGAAATGTGCTTACGCCTCCGGGAACGTGGAGGGGACCTCCTCGGGCGGCGACCCGATCACGATGGCGATCTCCAACCGATCCATGAGCTGGATCTGGGCGGGGTCTCCGTCGTACGGTTCCCCGTTCACGAAGACCTGGATCGACGCGGCGGGCGAGCAATAGCCGCCCACGCACGTGTCGGTGAGTTCCACGCCCCATTCGGTGAAGAATTGCCCGAGCGTGTTCGGCTGGTCGACCGCGGACTCGGTGTGCAAGATGCCGTCGGTGCCATGCGTGTGCAGCGGCGAGATGCAGGGCTGCGCACATGGAGGATCGATACCCCCGTAGGTCGTCCCGAGTTCGTCCTCCACGGTGTGGACGGCCGGGTCCTCGATGTTGATGCCGATCCCTGCCGGCACCTCGACAGGTGACCCGTTGACGAAGACGTCGAGATGCGCATGGACGTGGAAATCGAGGAACTCGTGGGTCGTCGGCTCAAGGCCGGCGGCGACGGTCAGTTCGAGCGGGTGCGAAGGCGCCGGCCATGGTATCCCGCCATTCGCGGGCTCGGGAGCTGGCTTCGGCTCCTGAGCCTTTGGCGCGTCGCAGGCCACGAGCGCTGCCACGATCACCACGAGCGCGATCGTTCGTCCGCCAAGCGACGCATGCATCGAGTCAGTATGCACCGGCCGGTCTGCGCACGTTCATGTTCGACACCTCCTCCCAGCCGGAACCCGGGAGGTACGCTGGCGCGCCGTGAGTGCGACCGAGCGGCTTCACGGCCCGATCGACGAGCGCCTGCTCGACGTTCGGACGCCTGCGGAGCTCGCGTTCTCTCCTGACGGGTCGAGGGTCGCGTTCGCGCTGCACGCCACGGTCGCGGACGTCGGGTCGCACCCGCCGAGCGACCTGTATCTCGTCGACCGGAACGCCGACGCGCCGATACGGATCACGAGCGGCACGTGGAGCGACCGGAGCCCGGCGTGGTCCCCTGACGGCTCGCGGTTGGCGTTCCTGTCCGATCGGATCACTCCCGGCCATCAGCTCCCGTACACGATGGCCGTCGGCGCGGAGCCGGTGCTCGCCGCGGGCTTGCACGGTTCGGCCGAGGCGGTCTCGTGGTCACGCTCGGGTGATCGCTTGCTGGTGCTCGCGGCCGATCCCGGCTGCTACGGCCTGGACTGGAGCGCCCGAGCCGTGCGCGGCGCCGAACCCACGCCCGACCCAACGATCATCAAGCCGGGTGACGCCCGCCGGCGCCTGTTCGAGATCGACCTCGCCTCTGGCGACGTCACGGAGGTCGGGCCGCCCGGCATGAGCGTGTGGCAGGTCGACGGGGACCCCGACGACATCGTGGTCGCGCTGGTTTCGGAGGATCCGAGCACGGCGGGGTGGTACCGCTCGGTCGTCGCCCGGCTCGATTTCGCCGAGCGCACCGCCCACACCCTCTACCGGCCGACGTGGTCGCTCGAGGGGCTCGCGCTCTCGCCGGACGGACGGCGCGCCGCCGTGGTCGAGGGCTACTCGAGCGACCCGGGGTTGCTGAGCGGCAGCGCGATGATCGTCGAACTCCCCGATGGCACGACGACCGATCCCTGGCCAAGCCTGCAGACCGTCGGCCTCGTCGAGTGGATCGACGACGGGTCGCTCTGGTACTCGCGCTGCGACGGGACTGGGACGGCGTGCGGGCGGCTCTCGCTCGATGGGGCCGTCGAGGAGCGGTGGCGAGGCGACGCGTTCATCGGCGACGAGGTGACCAAGCCGACGTGCGCGATCGCCGCCGGCGGCTCCGTGGTGTGGACCACGCACCAGGCGCACGGCCTGCCACCCGAGCTCGGGCGGTTCGATCACGAGAGGCGGGAATGGTCTCGGTTCACCTCGTTCAACGATGCCGTGATCGCCGACACGCTCTTCCCCGACGTGCGCACGATCCGGTGGATCGCGCCCGACGGCATCGAGATCGAGGGCCTGCTGATGACGCCGCGCGGTGCCGACGGTCCGCTGCCGCTGCTGGCGCTCGTGCACGGCGGACCCACCTGGAACTGGGGAGCGTTCTTCTCCGACTCGGAGCCGAACGCGGTCCTGCTC
>DAIOFZ010000157.1:0-4671 GCA_036745475.1 Actinomycetota bacterium
CGCGCGGCCGTGACGGTGATCGCCCGCGACCGTCACGAGGCGCCCACGTTCCTGATCGGTCGCGACACCCGCGCATCGGGCCCGGTCCTCGAGGATGCCCTCGTGGACGGGATCCTCGCCGGTGGGGGCAACGCGATCCGGGCCGGCGTCGTTCCCACGCCGGCAGTGGCCTACCTCACGACCGAGCTCGGCGTCGAGTCCGGCGTGGTGATCTCCGCCTCGCACAACCCGCCCGAGGACAACGGGATCAAGTTCTTCGGGTTCCGGGGGTTCAAGCTGTCGGACCGCCTCGAGGACGAGATCGAGGCGGAGATCGCGGCGGGGGGTGACGAGGGGGTCCCGGCCGGGCTCGAGCTCCCGATGCCGTCCGGCGGCTCGAGCTACCTCGATCACGTGGTGGCTGCCGCCGAGGCCCGCTTCGACGGGTGGCGCGTGGTCGTCGACTGCGCGAACGGCGCCGCCTCCGCGTTCGCGCCCGCCGTGCTCGAACGCCTGGGCGCAGAGGTGATCGCGATCCACGCCGAACCGGACGGCTCGAACATCAACGTCGGCTGCGGGGCGCTCTACCCCGAGGTGGTCGCGGAAGCGGTCGTGGCGCACGCCGCACACGTCGGTGTCGCGCACGACGGTGACGCCGACCGGGCGCTGTTCGCCGACGCCGCCCGGAACGTGATCGACGGCGACCAGGTGCTCGCGGCCTGCGCGATCTCGATGCAGGAGGACGGCACGCTCACCGGCGACACGGTCGTCGCGACCGTGATGTCGAACATCGGGTTCCACCGCGCGATGCAGGACCACGGCATCGACGTGATCTCGGCGCCGGTCGGTGACCGGTACGTGCTCGAACAGATGCTGGAGCACGAGGTGGCGCTCGGCGGCGAGCAGTCGGGGCACGTGATCTTCCGCGACCAGGCCACGACGGGGGACGGGTTGATCACCGCGGTGCGGTTCCTGTCGCTCGCGACCCGCCGGGGGATCCCCGTCGGCGAGCTCGCGGCCGCTATGCGTCGGTTCCCCCAGGTGCTCGTGAACGTCGAGGTCGCGCACAAGGAGCGGCTCGACGACGCCCGGGAGGTCTGGGACGCCGTCCGCTCGAACGAGGAGGCCCTCGATGGCTCCGGGCGGGTGCTCGTCCGGGCCTCGGGCACCGAACCGATCGTCCGCGTGATGGTCGAGGCCGAGAGCGAGGAGCTCGCCCGTAGGCACGCGGACTCGGTCGCCGAGCGCATCGTGTCCGCCCTCACGTAAGGGACTCCTCCACCTTTCGACACGCACGGCGCTCCTGTTACCCTCCAACCCTCATGTGCGGCATCGTGGGCTACGTAGGCCCCGACCAGGCGCTCCCCGTCGTCCTCGAGGGTCTGCGACGTCTCGAGTATCGCGGGTACGACTCGGCCGGGGTCGCGATGATCGACGGTGAACTCTCGGTGGTGAAGCGAGCCGGCAAGCTGTCCGAGCTCGACGCCGCCCTCGAGGTCGTCGGCCCGGTGCCGGGCTCGATCGGGATGGGGCACACGCGGTGGGCGACCCACGGAGCGCCGACCGACAGGAACGCGCATCCCCACCTGGACTGCGAGGGGCGAGTCGCGGTGATCCACAACGGGATCATCGAGAACTTCACCGACCTGCGTACCGGCCTCCAGAAGCGCGGCCACGTGCTGGACTCGGACACCGATACCGAGGTCGTCGCCCACCTGATCGAGGAGAAGGAGGGTTCGCTCCCGGATCGCGTGCGAGCCACCGTCGGCGAGCTCGACGGGGCCTATGCGCTCGTCGTCCTCGCGCTCGACGAACCCGACGTCATCGTCGGCGTCCGGGTCTCCTCGCCGCTGATCGTCGGGCTCGGAGACGGCGAGAACATCCTCGCTTCCGACATCCCCGCCGTGCTGCAGAAGACTCGAACCGTCCTGCCGATCGACGAGAACCAGGTGGTCGAGGTCCGGGCCCGAGGCGTTCGCGTGACCGATCTCGGGGGCGATGAGGTCGAGCTCGAGCCGTTCGAGGTGGAGTGGGACGTCGCGCGCGCCGAGAAGGGCGGGTTCGACGACTTCATGCTGAAGGAGATCCACGAGCAGCCCGCTGCGATCCGGGACACGCTGGTCGGCCGCGTCGGCGAGCAGGGCCTGCTCGCGTTGGACGAACTGCACACCGACACGGACGTCCTGCGCGAGGTGGGCAAGGTGTTCGTGGTCGCCTGCGGCACCGCGTTCCACTCGGGGCTGGTCGCCAAGTACGCGATCGAGCACTGGACGCGGGTGCCGGTCGAGATCGACATCGCCTCGGAGTTCCGGTATCGCGATCCGGTGCTGGGGCCGGACACGCTCACCCTGGCCGTGAGCCAGTCGGGCGAGACGATCGACACCCTCGAGGCGGCGCGGCATGCGTCGCGGCAGAGCTCGAAGGTGATCGCGGTGACGAACACGATCGGCTCGTCCCTGGCCCGCGAGGCCGACGCGGTGATGTACACGCGCGCGGGCCCGGAGATCTGCGTCGCGGCGACCAAGACGTTCGCGACCCAGATGGCGGCGCTGCACCTGGTGGCGCTGTACCTCGCGCAGATCCGCGGCACGATGTTCCCGGCCGAGATCGGCGACATCGTGACCCGGATGCGCGAGCTGCCGGGCCAGGTTCGTCGCACGCTCTCGCTGTCGGAGCAGATCGCCGGCATCGCCCTCGAGATCCACGAGGCCCGCGATGTCCTGTTCATCGGACGGCACACCGGCTACCCCGCCGCGCTCGAAGGCGCGCTGAAGCTGAAGGAGCTGTCGTACGTGCACGCGGAGGGTTACCCGGCAGGCGAGCTCAAGCACGGACCGATCGCGCTCGTCGAGGAGGGTGTCCCAGTCGTCGCGGTCGCGACCGAGTGCCACGTCTACCCGAAGGTCCTGTCGAACATCCAGGAGGTGCGCGCGCGCGGCGCCCGCGTGATCGCGATCGCGAGCGAGGGCGACGGGGAGATCGCGCAGCACGCCGACCACGTGCTGTTCGTCCCGCGGGTGCCCGAGCTGTTTGCCCCCGTCGTGGTGACGCCGCCGTTGCAGCTCCTGGCCCACCACGTCGCCAAGCTCCGGGGGTGCGACGTCGACCAGCCCCGGAACCTCGCCAAGAGCGTCACGGTCGAGTAGCGAGCGGGGGGCACCTCGGCGGCTACCCTAGCGACGTGGAGATCCTCGGCCTCGGGGTCGACATCTGCGAGATCGGGCGGATGGAGCGCGCCCTGGGGCGGCACCCGGCGATGCGCGAGCGGGTGTTCACCCCGCAGGAGCGGACCTACTGCGACGCGAAGGCTCGTCCGGCGGAGTCCTACGCGGGACGGTTCGCGGCCCGCGAGGCCGTGATCAAGGCGCTCGGCGGCTATCGGGGCAGGCGCTGGCAGGACATCTCGGTCACGAGGGCGTCATCGGGGGCCCCTTCGATCCGGCTCGAGGGCAACGCGAAGGCCCGCGCCGACGCGCTCGGGATCTCGGACGTCCTGATCACGTTCGCCCACGAGAGGACCAGCGCGGTGGCCTTCGCCGTGGCGGTGTCCGGATGAGGTTCGTCCTGACCCCGGCGGAGGCGGCGGAGCTCGATCGCGCGACCCAACAGCGAGGGACCCCGGCGGACGCGCTGATGGAGGCCGCCGGCCGCGAGGTCGCCGACGCCTCGGTCCGGCTGGTCGGCGGCGCGTACGGGCGGCGCGCAGTGGTGGTGTGCGGCAAGGGCAACAACGGTGGCGACGGTCTGGTCGCGGCCCGGTACCTGGACCGCGCCGGCATCCGGACCACGGTGCTGTTGCTGGACGACGTCCTCCAGGGTCCCGCGGGGAGCAACCTCGCACGGCTCGGGACCACGACGGTGCGGCGTCGCCCGTTCGAACCGGCGGCGCTCGACCGAGAGCTCGGGCGCGCCGACGTGGCGGTCGACGCCGTCTTCGGGACGGGCTTTCGCGGAACCCCGGCCGGGTCCTACGCCGAGGCGATCGGGGCGCTCGCCGCGTCCCCGGTCCCGCTCGTGGCCGTCGACATCCCCTCGGGGGTGAACGGCGAGACCGCGGCCGTGGAGGGTCCCGCGGTCCGCGCCGACCTCACGGTCACGTTCGGCGCGGCGAAACCCGGGCTGGTCCTGCTGCCCGGTGCCACGCATGCGGGCGTCGTCGAGGTCGAGCAGATCGGGTTCCCGACGGATCTGATCCGCAGCGACCTCGTCGTGATCGAGACCGCGGACGTCGCGGCGATGCTGCCGTCCCGCGAGCCCGACACGCACAAGCGCTCGGCGGGGTACGCGGTCGTGGTCGGCGGGTCCCGGCTGATGACGGGGGCGGTCGCGCTCGCCGGGGCGGCCGCGTACCGGGCCGGCGCGGGCCTGGTCGCCGTGGCGGTGCCCGACGGCATCCTGCCGGTGACGCAGGGAGCCGTGCGCGAGGCCGTGTTCGTCGGGCTCCCCGAGACGGACGCCGGGGCCGCGGCGGGCGGCTCGGCCCGTCTCGACGAGGTGCTCGGGCAGGCGGGTTCACTCGCCGTCGGGCCCGGGATGACGACCGACGAGCGTACGGCGGCATGGATCCGCGAGCTGGTGCGCTCGAGCGAGGTGCCGGTCATCCTCGACGCGGACGGCCTGAACGCGTTCGCCGGGCGCGCCGAGGATCTCGAGGATCGCAAGGCCGAGCTGATCCTCACGCCGCACGCCGGC
>DAIOFZ010000158.1:0-4614 GCA_036745475.1 Actinomycetota bacterium
GGAGGCTATCCCGAAGCCCATCCGGGATCTCGCTGCGTGTGCACCTTGACACTGACGCGAGCTTAGTCAGCCGGGGTCGCCGGCGTGGTACCGGCGGAACGCCGGGACGCGCCACGCCACCAATCCCGCGCCCGCGATGCAGAGCAGCCCGCCGGAGACCACCGACGCCATGGGCGAGTACGCGGCCGCGACCAGTCCCGCCTCCAGATCGCCCAGCCGGGGCCCGCCGGTGACCACCAGGATGTGGATCCCGAACAGCCGCCCGCGCAGGTTCTCGGGCACCGTCACCTGCAGGATCGTGTTGCGGAAGATGGCGGAGATCACGTCGGCCGCGCCCGCCACCGCCAGGAAGAACAGCCCGAGCCACAGGTGGGCGCCGACCACGCCGAAGGCCGCGATCCCTGCGCCCCACACCACCACGGCCCAGATGACGGCGAGCCCCTGGTGCCGGACGCGACCGACCCACCCGGTCGTCGCCGCCCCGATGAACGCGCCCACGGCGGGCGCCGCGAACAGTAGACCGACCGCGGTCGCGCTCTCGTGGAACTGGGAAGTGATCAGGATCGGGAACAGGGCTCGGGGCATCCCGAACACCATCGCGATGATGTCGATCACGAACGTCGACTGGAGCACCTGGCGACCCTTGAGGAACGCGAAGCCCTCCCTGACGGCCCTCCATCCCACCGCCGTGCGCTCGCCCTCCGCCGGCGGCATCGGCCGGATCGAGATCGACGCGAGGAGCAGCAGCCCGATCGAGATCAGGTCGATCCCGTACGCCCACGGGAACCCGAGCGTGCCCACCACGACGCCGGCCAGCGCCGGGCCGACGAGGCCCGCCCCGTTCCATACGATCTGATTCAGGGCTGCGGCCGCCGGGAGCTGCTCGCGATCGAGCAGGCGAGGCGTCATGGCGCTCCGCGTCGGGCTGTCGACCGCGCTGGTGGCGGCGATGCCCGCGACCGCCACGTAGATCAGCGCGAGCGGCGGGTCACCGCTCAGCGCGCCGAAGAACAGGAGTCCCGACGACGCGAGGTACCCGAGCTGTGCGCAGATCAGGATCTTGCGGCGATCGAATGCGTCTAGGAACGTGCTGCCGGCCAGCGTCCCCCCGACGAGCCCTAGGAACCCGACCAGCCCAAGGAACCCGACCGCGGCCGTCGACTCGGTGAGGTGGAAGACCTGGACGTAGGTCGCGACGATCGTGAACTGCGATCCGAACGTCGACGCGAGCAGCCCGAGCCACAGCCGCCTGAAGTCGCGTGAGGCGCCGAGCGGCGTGACATCGACCGCGATCCGCCGGACGAGCCCGCCGAGCCGCGACGTGCTCGTTCGGTCCGGCTCCTCGCTCATGCTCTCGAAGGTAGCAATGGAACCGGTCGGTCCGGTTCGTCACCCGGTGCCGTTTCCGATCGCGTCGTCGAGGGTCTGGAGCCCCTCGTCCAACAACCCCTCGTCGATCGTCAGCGGGGGCAGGAGCCGGATCACGTTGTCGTAGGTCCCGGCCTTCAGGATCACGAGGCCCTCGCTCAGGCAGTGCTGGACGATCGCGTTCCCGTCGGCGCCCGATAGGGGCTCCTTCGTCTCGCGATCCGCGACGAGCTCGATCGCGGTCATCATCCCGCGCCCCCGAACGTCGCCGATCACCTGATGACGCTGCTGCATCTCGCCCAACCGCCCGAGCACCTTCTCGCCGAGCGTGCGCGAGCGTTCGAGCAGGTTCTGTCTCTCGATCTGGTCGAGGACGGCGAGCGCCGCCGCCGCGGCAACCGGATTGCCGCCGTACGTGCCGCCGAGACCGCCGACGTGCACGGCGTCCATCAGGTCGGCCCGACCGGTGACCGCGCTGATCGGCAGGCCGCCGCCGAGCGACTTCGCGCTGGTGATGAGGTCGGGCACGACGCCCTCGTCCTCGATCGCGAACCAGCGGCCGGCCCGGCCCATGCCGCTTTGGATCTCGTCGGCGATGAACAGGATCCCGTGCTCGGAGCAGGATTCGGCGAGCCCCTTGACGAACCCCGGCGCCGGGACGATGAAGCCGCCCTCGCCCTGGATCGGCTCGAGGATCACCGCGGCCACGTTGTCCTCGCCGATGTGCTTGTGGATCTCCTCCCGTGCGTAGTCGAGCGCCTCATCGGCGCAGCGCTCGGGGCCGCCGGGCCAGCGGTACGGGTAGGCGAACGGGAGCCGGTAGATCTCGGGCGCGAACGGCCCCATGCCCTGCTTGTACGGCATGACCTTGGCCGTGAGCGACATCGCGAGCAGGGTGCGGCCGTGGAACGCGTGGTCGAAGGTCACGATCGCCTGGCGCCCGGTCGCCCTACGGGCGATCTTCACCGCGTTCTCGACGGCCTCGGCGCCCGAGTTCGCGAACATCGTCTTCTTCGGGGCATCCCCCGGAGCGAGGGCGTTCAGCCGCTCGGCGAGCTCGATGTAGGGCTCGTTGGCCGTCACGTGGAAGCAGGTGTGCGTGTCGAGCTCGAGCTGCCGCTGCGCCGCGGCGACCACCTCGGGCGAGGTGTGGCCCACGTTGAGCACGGCGATCCCGGTGGCGAAGTCGATCAGCCGGTTGCCGTCGACGTCCTCGATGATCGCACCCGAAGCCCGGGCCGTGACGATCGGGTGCGTGTTGAACACGCCCTGCGGAACCGCCGCGGCGCGGCGCTCGAACCACTCGCGCGACCTCGGCCCCGGGATCTCGGTGACGACCTTGCGCTCCTGCGGGATGTCCACGTGTAGACCCCCTCCTCGTAAGGATGGCGTCAGTTTCGCACGCGACCGAACGACCGGGCGAACCGGCGGCTATCGGCGCGACGCCCCAACGTGCGCGGGCTCGCTCACGATGTGCGTCATGGGGATCGAGAAGCTCGCTGCGACGCGCTGGGGGAGATCGAGCCTGAGCCACTTCTACAGGCCGGCGGGCAGCGTCGACAGGATGATCTCGTCGAACGGCCCCGCGGTCGCGGAGCGCATCGCCGATCGCGAGCATCGGGTTCCCGTCGCCGACCTCGACTTCCACCTCCACACCGAGCCCGGCCAGGCGCATCCGAGCCTCGTCCAGCCTCGCGCCGGCCGCGGCCCGCACCTCGCCCTCGGTCCACGGGTGGTCGCCCGGCGGCGTGGCGGGCACACGAGGAAGAAGGCGCAGGAAACGGGACCCGCGATCCTCGGCGAGACCCCGATCCGCGCTTTTCGGCATACTTTGCTGAGGACGACCTCCAGACCCCTCGGGGTCCCGGCGCAGGAAGGTGAGGTCCGGATGGGCGATGCGAAGAGCTACAAGATGTACGTCGGGGGCGAGTGGGTGGACGCCACCGAGGGTCAGACCCGCAACATCGTCGGCCCCGCCAACGGGGACGTGATCGCCGAGGTGCCCGAGGCGTCCGCGGCCGACGTCGACCGAGCCGTGGCCGCCGCCAAGAAGGCCTACGACGAGACATGGTCCGAGGCCACACCGGGGGAGCGGAGCCGAGCGCTGCTCCGGATGGCCGACCTCGTCGAGGAGCACGGGGACGAGCTCGGACGCCTCGAATCGGAGAACGTGGGCAAGGTGCTCGCCCTCACGATGTCCGAGGAGATCCCGGTCATCGCCGACCAGTTCCGGTTCTTCGCCGCAGGTGCCCGAATCCTCGGCGGGCTCGCCGCCGGCGAGTACATGAAGGGGTACACGAGCATCCTTCGGCGCGAGCCGATCGGCGTCGCGGGCCTGATCGCTCCATGGAACTACCCCCTCTACATGTCCGCGTGGAAGCTCGGACCGGCGCTCGCCGCCGGGAACACGGTGGTGATCAAGCCGGCCGAGAACACGCCGCTCACGCTGCTCCGGTTCACGCAGCTCCTCGCCGAGGCCGAGATCTTCCCGCCCGGCGTCTTCAACGTCGTGACGGGGGACGGCCTCCCCGCCGGCGACGCGATCGTCAAGAACAAGGACGTCGGGATCGTCTCGCTCACGGGAGAGAGCTCGACCGGCAAGCTCATCGCCAAGAACGCGGCCGACACACTCAAGCGCGTGCACCTCGAGCTCGGTGGTAAGGCACCGGTGATCGTGTTCGACGACGCGGACGTCGCGGCGGCGGCCGAGTGGATCCAGATCGCGGGCTACTTCAACTCGGGCCAGGACTGCACGGCCGCGACCCGCGTGATCGCGGGACCCAAGGTGTACGACAACTTGGTATCCGAGGTCGTCTCGAAGGTGTCCGAGATGAAGGTCGGCGACATCTTCGACGACGAGGCCGCGATGGGTTCGGTGGTCTCCGACGTGCAGCTCGACCGGATCAGCGGCTTCGTCGATCGTGCGCGTGAGGGCGGCGCCAGGATCAACATCGGCGGCGAGGTGATCGACCAGCCTGGCTCGTGGTACGCCCCGACGGTCGTGACGGACGTCACCCAGGACTCCGAGATCGTGCAGAACGAGGTGTTCGGCCCGGTCGTGACGATGCAGCGGTTCTCGGACGAGGACACCGCGCTCGAGTGGGCGAACGGTGTCGACTACGGCCTCGCGGCATCGGTCTGGACGCGGGACGTCGGCCGCGCGCTCCGGATGTCGCGCAAGCTCCAGTTCGGCACCGTCTGGATCAACGAGCATATCCCGCTGACCCCCGAGATGCCGCACGGTGG
>DAIOFZ010000159.1:0-4573 GCA_036745475.1 Actinomycetota bacterium
GCACGGTCGTGCCGTTCGCGGTGAACGTCTTGCCCACGGGGTCGAGCTTGATCGCGTCGGCCCCGCACACCGCCGGGATCCCCTCGCCGCGCGCGACGACCGCGGCGTGGGAGTTCGTCCCGCCGGCGCTCGTCAGGATCCCCTGCGAGGCGATCATGCCGTGGTAGTCGTCGGGGGTGGTCTCGCGCCGGACCAGGACCACCTTGTCGCCGGCGTTCGCCCGCTCCTGAGCGTCGTCGGCCGTGAACACCACCGCGCCGGTGGCGGCGCCGGGGCTCGCGTTGAGGCCCTTCGCGATCGGCCGGGCGCCGTCGGCTCTCACGCGACGCTTGAACAGCTCCTCGAGCCGGTTCGCGTCGACGCGGAGCAGCGCCTCCTCTTCGTCGATCAGCCCCTCGTCGAGCATGTCGTACGCCATGACCCATTCGGCGAACGCGGTCCGCTTGCCGATCCGCGTCTGCAGGATCCAGAGCTTGCCCTTCTCGATCGTGAACTCGATGTCGCACATGTCCCGGTAGTGCCCCTCGAGCGTGGTCATCACGTCCATCAGCCCGCGGTACGAGTCTGGGTCGATCCGCTCGAGCTCGGCGATGCGCTTGGTGTTGCGGATCCCCGCCACGACGTCCTCGCCCTGCGCGTTCTCGAGGTAGTCGCCGTACGGGACCTTCTCGCCGGTCGAGGGGTCGCGCGTGAAGGCCACGCCGGTCCCCGAGTCCTCGCCGCGGTTGCCGAAGACCATCGCGACGATGTTCACGGCCGTCCCCAGATCGTCGCTGATCTTGTTCTGACGCCGGTAGTCGATCGCCCGCTTCCCGTTCCACGATCGGAAGACGGCGGCGATCGCCAGGCGGAGCTGATCCATCGGCTCCTGCGGGAAGTCCTCGCCCGTGTGCTCACGGTAGATCGCGCGGAAGCGTTCGATCAATGCGCTCAGCTCGTCGGCGTCAAGCTCGGTGTCCTGCGCGTTCGGGCCCTTCACCGCCTTGGCCTCGTCGAGCGCGTGCTCGAACGCGTCGGGCGGCACATCCATGACGATCTTGCCGAACATCTGGATGAACCGGCGGTAGGCGTCCGCCGCGAAGCGAACATCGCCGCCGGTCTGTCTCGCGAGGCCCTCGACCGATCGATCGTTCAGGCCGAGGTTCAGGACGGTGTCCATCATGCCGGGCATCGAGAACTTCGCGCCCGACCGCACCGAGACCAGCAGCGGGTCGTCGGGGTCGCCGAGCGTCTTGGCCATCGCGTCCTGGAGGCCACGCAGGTGCTCTCCCGTCTCCTCGAGCATCTCGGTGGGGGACCCGCCCTGCGCCAGGAACGCCAGGCAGGCTTCGGTGGTGATCGTGAAGCCGGGTGGGACGGGCAGGCCCATGTTGGTCATCTCGGCGAGGTTGGCGCCCTTGCCTCCGAGGAGATCCTTCATGTCCCGGTTGCCTTCGGAGAAGTCGTAGACGTACTTGGTCATCAGTGATGCCTCCGCCGCGAGATGGGTTCGGACCGGACCAGTCTACGGACGTGACAGAGGGAACCGCCCGGCGGACGAGCTGCGGCTAGGCGGGCGGGGCGGCGTCGTGGGAGTCCTCCCCTGCGACGACGAACGCGGAGGCCATGCGCAGGCAGCGCTCGACCGTGTCGTGGTCGCCGTCCAGGAGTGCCTCGTAGGCGAGGTTCAGCCACCCGGAGCTCTTCTGCGCGAGCTCGACATCGTCCGAGCGGAGCGAACGCCCCGAGCACAGGACGTCGAGCACCGGCCGGTAGGCCACGCCGAGGACCGCCGCGGCCCTGGCGTCGAACCTGGCGACGGGGTCGTGCTGGGTTCGGAGCGCCTCGCGCTCGGCCGCGGCGCATTGGTCGAGCAGAGCGCGGTACGCCAGCGCGATCTCCTCGGCCGGGGCGCCCTCGGTGGCGTTGCCGATGAGGGCCCGGAGGCTTCGCGTGGTCTGTACGAGGATGCCGTCCATGAGCGGAGCCTAGTGTCGTCCCCCGACCGGCGTCCGCACCATCGGCCGGGTGACCTGAAATGGGGCCGATAGGCCTAGGACCTTCGGCGAATCTGGACCGGATGGCAGGGTCGCGACGGGGTGAGCCTCAGCCGATGGCGGTTCGGAGCTGTTCCAGCGTCGCAGCATCGCTGGCGAAGAGCACCGTCACGGCGTTGCCGTCGGGTTCGAGCACCTGCGCGGCGCCGTCCCCCTGGCCGATCCACTCGGTCATCGCGACGGCGAACTCCTCCGCCTCACGAGCCGTATCCCAGACCGTCGACAGCTCGACCGCCGTGTCGGTCCCGTTCGACCACGCCCGGTACGTCCCGCCGTCCCATCCCGCGGCCGCGGCGCCGGCCTCCGAACCGTCGAGCCGCAGGCCGAGCGCGATCTGCAGCCACGCCTCGCCGATCGACATCACGTCGAGGTCCTCCCACCCCGGCCCCAGCTCCGCCGACAGGTCCGGTACGTCGACCGGGGTGGGGGCGTCGTTCGGGTACCGCTCGGGATGGATGATCTGCTCGGTCGATGTGGGGAGGTCGACGAACGCCTCGTCCACCTCGTCGAGGCCGCCCCGTGCCTCGAGCGCCTCGATGAACCGCATCCCTTCGTCGTACGGCCATGCCTGGAGCCGGGCCACGAACGGCGGCACGCCCTCGGTCGACACGTCCTGGGCCGCGGCCTCGATCCCGACCTGCACCTGTTCGGCCAACGTGAGGAACGTCCGCGCCCACCGCAGCATGAAGAACGTCGCATTGCCCTCGACCAGCGCGATCGCGGCGGACGCGTCCTCGTCCTTGCACGCGGCGCCGAACGCATCGAGCCTCTCGAGGCCGAACCGCTGGTCGTCGATGGCGTGCGTGAGCTCGTGCGCGAGCGTGATGCGTTCGAGCGGTGAGGGCGACTCGCTCCCCGTGAACTTCAGCTCGCCCCTCACGGTGTCGTAATAGCCGATCACCTGGCTCGAGCCGTAGCTTTCGTAGGCGTCGCGGAGGCTGGTGCCGTCGGGGATCACCCCGATCGTGTCCCACGCGACGCTCCGGCGCGCGTATTGTCCCTCCGGGTAGGTGATGTCCGAGAACCTCAAGATGTCACGGCCGATCTCCGCCTGCGACACCGGCTCGGCCACGACCCGCTGCGAGTAGTCGAACCCGCGGATCTGCGCCACCTGCCGCATCACCTGCGCGATCAAGGCGGGCGTTGGCCCCTCGGCGGGGACGTCCGATCCGGCGCCCGGCCTGGGCGCGGAGATCTCGCAGAGGCGCTTCGTGGCGGCGGCGGCCGAATCCGGTCCGCCGTGTACCGGCGAGGGGACCTCCGGGGAAGCCGGCACCGGCTCGACAGAGGTCTGGGGGACCGACGTCGGATCGCCGGATACATCGGTTCCGCCGGTACATGCCCCGAGCGTGAGCCCGAGGACGGCCGCCAGGGCCGCTGCGCGGAGCAGCCTCACCTACGCCTCGGCACCAGCACGCTCGCGACGGCCAGGCCGGCAGCGACCAGCGAGAGGGCGCCCGAGATCCACAGGAGTCCTATCGACCGCAGGGAGCCGAACGATGAGGTCATGAGCGCGATCGCCGCCGCGAGCACCAGCGCGAAGGCGGCAGCGTACAGACTTACCCAGCCCTTCCTCGGGGGGGCTGACGCTCGCCCTCCCGCGCTCGCTCCTTGAGCCCCCCCACCCCGCCTCGGGGGGGCTGACGCTCGAGGTCCCGCGCTCGCGCCTTGCCGCCCCGGCTCGTCCATCGTCTAGAGGCGTTCGGCGAGGTAGTTCACGAGGTTCTCGACCTGGATCCGGTCCTGGGCCATCGAGTCCCGCTCCCGGACGGTGACCTGGCGGTCCTCGAGCGTGTCGAAGTCGACGGTCACGCAGAACGGCGTGCCCACCTCGTCCTGACGGCGGTACCGGCGACCGATCGAGCCGGCATCGTCGAAATCGCACATCCAGAGCCTCTTGACGAGGTCGAACACGCCCCTCGCATCCGGCGCGAGCTGTTCGTTGCGGGAGAGCGGAAGCACGGCGACCTTGGTGGGCGCCAGATCGCGGTGCAGGGCGAGGTACGTGCGCCTCTCGGTGCCTCCCTTGGCGGTGGGCGCCTCCTCCTCTCGGTAGGCGTCCACGAGCGCGGTGAGCAGGACGCGATCGACACCAGCGGCGGGCTCGACCACGTAGGGGAGGTAGCGCCGATCCCGCTCCTGGTCGAAGTAGGTCAGGTCCTCGCCGCTCGCCTGCTGATGCGCCTTGAGGTCGAAGTCGGTGCGGTTCGCGATGCCCTCGACCTCCTGCCATCCGAACGGGAACTCGTACTCCACGTCGGAGGCGGCCTTCGCATAGTGTGCGAGCTCGTCGGGCTCGTGCGGACGCAGGCGCAGCTTCTCCTTGCGGATCCCGAGTTCGACGTACCACTGCATCCGCTCGTTCACCCAGTACTCGAACCACTCGTCGTCGGTGCCGGGCTCGACGAAATACTCCATCTCCATCTGCTCGAACTCGCGCGTGCGGAAGATGAAGTTCCCGGGCGTGATCTCGTTGCGGAACGACTTGCCGATCTGCGCGATGCCGAACGGGACCTTCTTGCGCGCGGTCTGCTGGA
>DAIOFZ010000160.1:0-4401 GCA_036745475.1 Actinomycetota bacterium
GCGAAGATCGCCGAGATGCCCGAACCGGATCGCGCCATGGCCGAGCGGCTCCATGCGATCATCACCAAGAGCGCGCCGGCGCTGTCCCCGAAGACGTGGTACGGGATGCCCGCGTACGCCAAGGACGACAAGGTCGTCTGCTTCTTCAAGAGCGCGGACAAGTTCAAGTCGAGGTACGCGACGTTCGGCTTCGAGGAAGCGGCGAACCTCGACGAGGGCGCCATGTGGCCGACCTCCTACGCGCTGACGAAGTTGACCGCCGCCGACGAGAAGAAGATCGGCGCGCTCGTGAAGAAGGCGACGAGCTGAGCGCGCCCCGGTCACCGCTCGATAGATCGAGCCGGGCGACGCTCTAGGCCTCGACGACCCTGAAGCCCGCGATATCGAGGATCGATCCGGTTCGCTTGGGTCCCGGCTCGACGACCACCTCGACGCGTTCGCCGATCTCCAGCGGCTCCTCGCCCGGCTCGACGCGATGGATCAGGACCCCGTCCGCGTCATCGAGACGGACGGCGCCGAGGGTCTCGGGGCGCTCGAGCGGCTGCCCCTCGATCCCCAGGAACACGATCGTGAACGACACGAGCTCGCCGCCGGGGCCGACCTCGGTGTCGGCCGAGAGCTCCGAGAAGCATCGCTCACAGAACAGGCGGGCCGGCACGTAGGTGTACGCGCAGCTCTCGCACCGCGAGCCGAGCAGCACGCCGCGCTCCTTGAGCGTCGTGAAGAACGCGTCGCCGGCGACACCCGGCGTGTAGCGGTGGCGGACGGGCAGGTCCCCCTCCCACCGCCGGATCTCTTCGGGACGCACGATCCTCTCGAGCATCAGCCGTCTCCCTCTCCCGGGGGGCTATCGCCCGCGCGTTCGCGCTCGCTCCTTGAGCCCCCCGGATCCTCCTGCCGCGGCCGGAAGTGGGCGATGTCGAGGATCGAGCCGGTGCGCTCGCCCACCGGCTTCCACACGGCCTCCACCTTCATCCCGATCGTGACCTCGCCGGGTTCGACCTCGCCGAGCGTGTGCAGGAACCCGCCGTCCGAGCCGTCGATCGCGATCACCGCGGGAAGCTCGGGCTCCTCGAGGGGTTGCATGTCCCACCGCACGTTGCAGATCGAGAACGTCTGCACCACGCCGGTGTGCTCGACCTGCACCCAGGCGTCGGTTCCGCGGAAGTCGCGCTCGCAGAACATCCGGGGTGGCACGAGCACCCGATGGCACACGCGGCACTCCCGGCCGAGGATCTTGCCCTCGCGGAGGCCGTCGAGGAACCGGCCGATCGCGACGCCCGCATCCCAGGCGTAGCGTGCGCCGATCTCGTCCTCGACGGCGCCCGTGGCCGAGCGGAACTCGGCCTCCGAGAGCGACGTCGCCGGCGTCGCGGCGGGCGGCGTCTCGAGCCGCGTCGCCGTCGTCGGCGGACCGCCCTCGCGACCCATCACCACGACCGTCCCCACCTGCATGAGGTCGCCCCAGGCCTGCGCGACGCCTCGTTCGGGTGGGCCCGGAACCTGGCGGGCGCCCGCCTCCCCGCGGAGCTGCCAGAAGAGCTCGGCGATCTTCATGAGGCCGGCCGCCGCGATCGGGTTGCCGACGCCGAGGAGGCCGCCGCTCGGGCACGAGGGCAGGTCGCCCTTGCGGTCGAGGACGCCGTCGCGGGCCGCCTCGGGCGCCTTGCCCCTGTCGAACAGCAGCAGGCCCTCCAGGTGGTGCAGCTCCTTGTAGTCGAAGGGGTCGTAGGGCTCGGCGACGTGGATCTGCTTGCGCGGCTCGGTCACGCCGGCCATCCCGTAGGCCATGCGAGCCGCGTTCGCGACGTAGTCCGGGAACACGAGGTCGCGGTTGGTCCAGTAGGCGGTGTCGAGGTTCCACCCGACCCCCTGGATCCAGACCGGGTCGCTCGTGATCTGCTTCGCGGCCTCCTCGCTCGCCACTACGATCGCGACGGCGCCGTCGCTGATCGGCGAGACGTCAAGGCGCTGCACCGGCCACGCGAGCGTCTCGGAGGCGAGCACGTCCTCGATCGTGATGTCGGCCTGGCCGAGGAGCGCCGCCGGGTGGTCGGCCGCGTTCCGCTTGTTCTTCACCGCGACGGCGGCGATGTCTCGCTTGTCGATGCCGTGCACGGTCATGTAGCGGTTCATCTCGAGCGCGAAGATCCACAGTAGATTCGGGCCCAGCGGGCGCTCGAGGATGTTGTCGAAGATCGTCAGGAAGGCGCCCTGCGGGTGCGGCTGCGTCGACGACATCTTCTCCTCGGCCACCGCGAGCACGACATCGGCCATCCCGCTGGCGACGGTGTAGTACGCCTGGATCGCCGTGAACACGCCGCTGCCGCCGCCCACGTACGTCCGGATGAAGGGCCGGCCGAACGCACCCGCCCCGTCCGACAGGTACTCGCCCTTCATATGCACGCCGTCGAACGCGTCGGGGGCGCTGGTCAGGCACACCGCGTCGATCCGATCCAGCGGGAGCTCGCAGGACGCGAGCGCCTCGCGCGAGGCCTCCCACGCCAGCTCCTTGCCGGTCTCCCGCGCGCGCCGGACGAATCTGGTCATCCCCGCACCCACGACCGCGACCCGCCTGGCCATCTAGCCCTCCCCCGCGACGTACTCGATCAACTGCATCGAGTTGCCGTCCGGGTCGTCGAACGATGCGTAGCGCGCGATGCCCGGCACCTCGCCGAGGTGCTCGTGGAATGCCACGCCGCGCTGCTCGAGCGCGGTCTTCGCGAGGTCGAGGTCGTCCACGCGGAACACGGCGGTGCCGCCGTGCGGCGCGTTGCCCTCGCTGCGCGCGCCGTGGAGCCCGATGTGGATCGGGCCCGCCTCGAGCTCGGCCCATTCGTCGCCGTGCCTGACCCGCAGCCCGAGCCCGAGCTGCTCCTCGTAGAAGCGCACCGACCGATCCATGTCGGTCACCCAGAACCAGACGTGGTCGACGGCCCGGAGCTTCACCCGCCCGCCCCCTCGTCGTTCGCGAGGACGACGACCGCGGCCGACGTCGACGGCGCGCTGCGCGCGGACTGCGCGACCGCCACGTACGCCTCGTCGACCTGGCGTTCGCCGGCCTCGTCGCGGAGCTGCTCGACGCATTCCAGCAGCCGAACGAGTCCGTTCGCCTCGAACAGGTTCCCCTGCCCGAGCGAGCCGCCGGAGACGTTCACCGGGAGGTCCCCACCCGGCTCGAGCTCGCCCTCCTCGAGCAGCTGCGCGAGCTCCGACGCCTCGCCCAGCCCGAGCGCTTCCAGGTGCAGCAGCTCCTTGTACGCGAAGGTGTCATCGGCCTCGACCAGGTCGATCTCCTCCTGCGGGTCGATGATCTCGGCCTGACGGTACGCGGACTCGGCGGCCCGGGTCACCGGCTCGGTCTCGCCCCACGTCCGGCTCTCCAGGGACGGGCTCCCCGAGGACCAGCCGGCCCCGAGCAGCCACACAGGCCCCTCGGTGAGCTCGCGCGCGCGGTCCTCGGCGGCGAGCACGACGACGACGCAGCCGTCGGCGCGTTCGGCGACCTCGAGCGCCTTCAGCGGCCACGCGACGGGGCTCGAGTCGTCCACGGCGTCGGCCGTGAGATCGGCAGGATAGGCCGCACGCGGGTTGTCGAGCGCGTTCGAGCGGTTCTTGGCGGCGACGATCGAGCAGTGCTCCTCGGACAGCCCGGTGCGTTCGAGGAACGCGTTCATGTCGAGCCCGGCGATCGCGAGCGTCGGGAAACGCAGCGGGCGGTTCAGCACCGGGTCGAGCGCGAACGCCTCGATCGCGCCGAGCGTTCGGACGTCGGAGACCTTGCTGTGCGCCTCGACGGCGACGATCGTCGCGAGGCCCGAGCGGATCAGCATCATCGCCGTCGCCACGCCGAACAGCCCGTCCGCGGCGACCGTCTGGACGGGCCGCTGCATCGCGCCGAGCTGGTCGGGCACGTACTCGTCGAAGATCGACGTGCCCTCGAGGAAGTCCTCCGAGCAGCAGACGAAGGAGTCGATCTCGGTCCGCGGATGGACGCCCGCGTCGTGGTAGGCGCGCTGCGCCGCCTCGAACATCAGCTCCTTGTAGGAGACCCCGGCGGTGACGGGCGCGAACCCCGCGTGTCCCACGCCGACCACGGCGACCCTCGGTTCCACGGAGCGATTGTCCCATCCGAGCCGCGGACCTCGCTGTTCGACGCGGGAGCTCAGAGCTCCTCGAGCTCCCTGCGGAACTCGGCCTCCTCGTCGAACTCGCGACGCTCCTCGCCGAGGAACATCAGCACGCAGCCCGCCCACGCGACTGCGAACCCGATCCCGATGTTGAACAACCCGCCGATCTCGAGGATCCCCAGCGTCATCACGACGTAGCCGACGGCAACCAGGAAATACCCGACGATCTCGATCCTCGTCGCCGGTGGCGTCCGCGCTACCGATCGGTTCA
>DAIOFZ010000161.1:0-4284 GCA_036745475.1 Actinomycetota bacterium
GGATCGCGCGGAACACGAAGAAATACAGCAGGACCAGCAACGAGTACTTCAGCACTGACAACACGAAGGGCGACACGGTCACCCGCTCCGGAACTCGAGCTCGGTCTCGCCGATCGTGATGCGGTCGCCGTTCTCGAGCACGTGCTCCTGGATCGGCTCACCGTTGACCATCGTGCCGTTCGTCGAGCCGAGGTCAGTGAGGACGAAGCCGGACTCGGTGCGCAGGATCCGAGCGTGCTGACGGGAGGCGCCGGGATCGTCCACGACCACGTCGCATTCGGGGAGCCGACCGATCGTGACGGACTGCTTGGCGAGCGCCAAGCTGACCCCGTCGAGGAGGCGGACCAGCGAGCCCCGCTCGCCCACGGACGGTTGCGGCGCGAGCTCCTCCTCGCCCTCGACGAAGGAGGCCACGCACCCGAACCGACCCTTGCCGAGCCCCGTATCGACCTCGAACGCCACCTCGGGGGGACCTACGAGCCCCCACCCGCGTTCGGCCGCGGCCTCGCGCACGACCTGCTTGAGTTCGTTCACCAGGGCCTGCTCGGCCTGCTCGAACCGCTGTGCGTCGGACTCGGACAAGGTGAACACGTAGCGGTTCGGCGCCCAGACCTCCTTGACCCCGACGGTCTTGGTCGCGTCCATCTCGCGCATCATCCGCTTGGCGAGCTCCACCGGCTGCAGGCCCGAGCGGAACGTCGTCGCGAAGAAGCCCTCGACGATGCCGCCGAGACGACGCTCGAAGTCACGAAGGATGGGCACAGGCGCTGTTTCCGCTGGTCGGAAGGCGGGTCGCGCGGATTCTACCCCGCACACAGGGCTCGGAACCGCCTCGAATCCGGCATGGCGACTGCTACGATTCGGTCCCGCTCGGGCGAGTGGCGGAATTGGCAGACGCGCAGGATTCAGGTTCCTGTGTCCGCAAGGACGTGGGGGTTCAACTCCCCCCTCGCCCACCGGCGGCGGACGGTGGGGTCGGCGCCACCCGCCGACCCCACCCACGTCCCTACGAGGTCAGGTAGTCGAGCGCCAGGTCCATTCATCTCGTTCCGCTCGTCCGTCCCGACCACGTTCTCGAAGCCGAACCCGAAGTAGAGCGTTCGGAAGTCGGCATCCGGCGGATCCATCGAGGTCATGGCACCCTCGGTGAATCCGACGTCTGTCGTCAGGATCCAGTCGAGGGGGTTGATGTCGCTGCCGAGCTCGGTCGGGTCGCCCACCGTCCATCCGGCCATGCCGGATGCCTCGAAGTCCGTGTTGGCGGCCGTCCCCGGGGCGTCGATGTCGTCGATCCACACGCCGAGTCCCTGCGTCGCCCAGTCCTGCGCGTACGAGATCGAGACCTCGACGTCCGCGTTGCCGAAGCTCGAGAGATCGACTTCCCACTCTTCCCAGCCGGGGGAGCGTCCGGACGTCGCGTTCCAACCCGCGCCGGAGCAGTCGGCGCCCTGGTAGCGCTCGAGCCAGGGGTGGAGCTCGAACCACCCTTCGGGACAGGACTCGCCGGTGTCGCTGCTCGTGATCCCGGTGACTGGCAACGTGACCCAGTCGTCCTGTCCGACCGTGTGGGCCTCGACGAACACGAAGTCCCAATTGGGCTCCGTGTCGTAGGAGATGAAGAACGACAGCTGATCCTCGCCGGGTGCCACGGTGAAGGTGTTCATCAGACGCTGGTACCGGACGTCGGCGCGCTGCGAATACACGTAGTGCGTCGGGCTGTGCGGCTCGTACGGGCCGACGATCCCCGTGACCCATTCCGCGGGCGCCGTGCTCGTGAACTGTGGGTAGGTGTCGGTCTTCAGGATGCTGCTCGTGGTGATGAAGGATTGCGTCGTTGCGTCGCGGCCGGCCGCGAACGCCTGGTCGATCGTCCACGGACTCGATGTGGCTCCGGCGAAGGGAACGTCGGTGCCGGCCACCGGGAAGGCCGTGTCGTCGTCGGTGGTCTCGGGATCGCCCCGGTCGGTCCCGCCGTCCTCGACGAACAGGTACGCCCCCAGCCAGTACTGCAGGAAGTCATCGGACAGGAAGAGGCACCCGTCGTTCGCCTCCAGGTCGACGGCGTCGCACAGTGGCGGGGTGCTCACCGGGTTGTAGTCGAACGCGTTCGCGAACTGCCACCCGGCGTGGCGGCCCGTGTACAGGAGCCGGCCACCCTCGTTCAGATACGCGCGCACCTGGAGCATCATCGTGTTGGCCTGGGTCTCGGCGCCCGTCCCCCCGGGCTGGCCGGCCACCCTCGAGAGTAGGTCGTTGGCCGTGTACCAGATCACGGCGTCGTAGTGACCGAGCACGCCGAGGTGGTCGGGGGCCGCGCCCATCGCGTCCACGTCGTAGACGTCGTAGCTCCGTCCGGAGGCCTCGACGGCGTCCGTGTAGGCGGACAGGAACGGCGGGGTCCCATCGTGCGCGGTGTACGGCGGGAAGTTCGACGGCCCGATGTAGTCGGTATCGGCGAGGATCAAGACCTCATCGGCGTTGGCCTCGTCGACGTGGAAGGTGAACGAGTCGCTCGTCTTGCCCGCCCCCGTGAACCAGACCTTCACGTCGCTGTTCATCGGGGCACCCGTGACGGTCCCCGCGCATGATCCGGTAGTAGGCATCGCCTGGCCCACCGTATCGATCGCCGCCGTCCCATTCGTTGGTCGACGCCGTCTGCGTGGCGCCCCCGTTGATCGAGTAGTTCAGCGTGACCTGGTCCTGATCGCCATCGTTGTCGAGGTCTCGGCGCGCGAGGACCTGCACCGGCTGGCTGGCGCCGTTGTACGAGTGCGCGAACGTGAAGTCACTCATGGGGTTGAACGACTTCTGCGGGTCCACCGTCGCCGTGTCCAGGTAGAAGGGCTGCGTCTTGATATTGACCGGCGACACGGGGTTGTCGGGTTCGGTCGCCGAACGCGCGGCCGCGACAGCGAAGTCCCTGTTGATCAGGAACTCGTGCTGGATCTCGCCCTCGCTATCGGGGAACTCGAACCCGTTCTCCTGGTTGCCCTCTCCCAGCTCGGGGGTGATGGACAGGACGTCCTCCACCGCGGCCGCGTAGTCGGTCTGTTCACCGTTGGTGGTGTAAAGATCGGCGCCGACGCCCGGGTCATAGCCCTGGACGGCCGGCTTCTTGTCGGTTCCGGCCCACGATATGTAGATCGGATCGTCGGCCGAGGGCGTGTTGACCTGGAACCCGAACGGGTAGAGGAGCAGCTCCCCGAACGAGTGATAGGTGATGTGGAACTCCGGGTGGATCGCGTCCAACAGGTCCCGGATCGCCTGGGTCTCGGGTTCGGAGAACGGCGCGGGACCACGGTAGGTCTCGTCCGACGTGATCGTGCCCGAACCCTCGTCGTCGTAGTTCCAGTGCTCTTCGAAGTTCCGGTTGGGGTCGACGCCGTCCAGGCTGCTGATCCCCGCCACCCCGTCGTTGTCGCGCAGGTTCTTCCGCCACAGGCGGTCGACGTCGAACGTGTACTGGTAGCCGTCCGGGTTCTGGACGAGGACGAACCACAGCTCGGTCGTGTTGAGGATGTTCACGACGTCGGGCTTCTCCTCGCGCCAGCCCTTGATGAACCACTCGAGCAGCCGGCGGTTGACCTCGGTCGCGATCCATTCGCGCGCGTGGATCGTCGAGGAGTACAGGACGGCCGGCTTGGAGCCGTCGTCGCTGCCGTCCTCATCGGCGGTGAGCCGCAAGGCAACGATGTCTCGAGGGGTGTTCGGGTCGTCACCTTCGGGGTCCGTCCCGTAGGTATGGCCGATGATCTCGAGATCGAGGATGTCCTCGTTGGCCGCCACCAGATCGTCCATGTACTGACGGAACCCGTCGGGACCGTCGTAGTCCCTCCACACCTTGAAGCCGGTCGACGCTTGCTCCGCGGCGAGCTGCATCGAGGTCAGGCCCGCATCGTTCCGCCAGAGCTCGACCGTGCCGAACTTCTCCAGTGCGGGGAGCTGTGACGGATAGGCGACGATCTCCAGGCTGACATTCCCGCCAGGCCCCTGCTCGACCGACGCGATGTCGTACCCGCCGGACTTGATCGCCTTCGCGCCCGCCTGGTCCGCGACGACGGTGTACATCTGCAGGCGGTCCGTGGTCCCGGTCGCGGAGCTCCCGGGTCCGGCGCCGGCCGGCACGTTGGTCGCCGCGATCAGCGCAAGGGTCGCCACGACGGTCAACAGGGCCACGCGTCGCTTCACCTCGGGCCTCCCCCCGAGTCGTTCGTGCGCCCTCCGTAAGGACGGGGCGTACTGCACCCGAACCTATGATGGTCGGATGGATCCGGGCAACCCGGC
>DAIOFZ010000162.1:0-4249 GCA_036745475.1 Actinomycetota bacterium
ATCCACGGCCGGCTGGCGGAGCCGCTCGGCGGTGACGGGGCCGAGGTCGTAGCGGTGCGCGTGTGGGAGTCGGACGAAGCGTTCGGAGGGGTCCGTGCGAAGGTCTGACGTCGAGGTCGCAGAGCTGCGGCTGGGGCTCGTGACGCTCGGCGATCCGAGTCGGAGGACGGGCGGGTACCGGTACCACCGGATGATGGCCGCGGCCGCCGCGGACCACGGGGCCGAGCTGAGGATCGGATCCGTCCCGTCGATGCCCTGGCCGATCCCCGCGCTGCCCGCGGCGTGGCGAGTGCGGGCGGCGGCCGAGGGATCGGACGCGATCCTCCTCGACAGCATCACGGCGGCGTTCGTCGCGCCATGGATCGGCGGGGTGCGTCCGCCCGTCATCGCGGTCGCGCACCAGCCGCCGGGCGGCCTCGGCCACGGGCGGGTCCGTGCGTCCGCCCAGCGCGCGCTCGACGGCGTCGCCTACCGAGCGGCGGCGGGGATCATCGTCGCCGGCGAGGGACTGATCGACGACCTGCGGGCGATCGGCATCGCATCCGAGCGGATCGCGTTCGTACCGCCCGGGTGCGACGTCCCGGTCGCGGCCGGACCACCGCTCGACCTCCGTCGCGGCCGTGACGCCTCGCTGCTCTGCGTCGCGAACTGGGCGCCGCCCAAGGGGATCCTCCAGCTCGTCGAGGCCTTCGCCACGCTGCCCCCGCCATCGGCCACCCTGTGGCTGGTGGGCGAGACGGACACCGAACGCGGGTACGCGGAACGCGTCCGACGTCGGATCTCGGCGCCGGACCTCCGCGACCGCGTGGTCGTACGCGGCTCGGTGCCGATCGAGGAGGTCGGCCGGCTCTACCGTTCCGCGGACGTCTTCGCGCTCTGCTCGTTCGCGGACGCGTACGGGACCGCGTGGGCCGAGGCGCTCGCGGCCGGCCTCCCCGTCGTCGGTTGGCGTGCCGGCAACCTCCCGCGCCTGGCCGAACAGGGTCGCGAGGCGCTCATGGTCGAGCCGGGCGACGCCGCCGGCCTGGCATCCGCGCTCCGAGCGATCACCTCCGACCGGAGCCTGCGCGATCGACTCGCGGCCGGCGCGCGCAGACGCGCCCAGACCCTCCCGACGTGGACGGCGACGGCCGATCGGTTCTTCGCCGCGGTCCGCGGGTTCCTTCGGTCCCGCTCGACATCCCGGTGACGGCCGGTGATCCGAGCCGGTGGGCCCGTGGGATGCCTAGCGACGCCCGAAGTGCCGAACGCGTGAGAGAAGCTCGTCCGAGGGCCGGCCCTCGTACGCGGCCTCCCACCCGACGAGGCCTGGACGGGCGCCGAGGAGCACGATCACGGTCCCGTCGCGTTGGGGTCCCGGGCGCAGGCCGCCCTCGACGCGCCAGCCGTGCGCGCCGCCCCGGACCAGCGCGGCCGACGGCGCGGTGAACCCCTCGGTGCCGCCCGCGCGCAGGCGAGCGGCCTCGCGTCGGCACGCGGCGTACGAACGCGGTCCTCCCGTCATCGTTGCGCGAGGGAGCTCGGGGCGGGCGCCGGGGACCTCGCCCACGTCGACCGCCCAGAGCGACCGACGGATCTCGGCCACGTCGCGCGGGTCGATGATCTCCTCGTGACGCAGGAGCTCGGCCCACGCGCCCTCGGGACGATCTGCGAACGTGTTCACGGGCCCCTCGCCCTCGGCGTTCCACCGGCCGCCGGGCTGGCCCCCGGTCTCCCACAGGAACGGGAACCGCGGATCGGTGTGTCGGAAGACGATCACGTGGTGGGCGAGGCCGTGAGCGCTCGGGCGAGCGCGAGGACGCGTTCGGCGTCCGCGCCGTCCGGGTCCCAGGCGCCGGCCAGGAGGTCGTCCGGCGCACGACCGCGGAGCGCGGTGCGCGAGCGTTCGAACCACCGGCGCACCCCGACCTCCGAGTACGCGCCGCGGAGCTCGGCAACGATCCGCGCGAGCAGGTGGAGGCGCGCGGCCACGACGTCGGGCGTCGGGCGTTCGTCCTTGGCGTACCGGCGGAGGCTCGCGACCGAGACGCCGAGGAGCTCGGCCAGCCGCTCGGCGCCGAACAGGTCGAGCATCGCGGGCCACTCGAAGGCCGGCATCGGGGAGCCCTCGAGCGCCAGCCCCAGCTCGCGGAGCGCGGCGGCGACGTGGCCCGGTGGCCTCGGCGCGCGGCGCAGGGACGCCGCCGCCGACTCGCCGATCCCCACCTCCGCGGCCCGCGTGGCCACGCCGCGGATGACCTCCAGCGTGAGCTCGTCGACGTCGTCGGGCAGGAGCCCCATCGCCTCCATGGACTTGAGCACGTCGATGGCCGCGTCCGTGGTCTCGGGATCGTCGAGTGGAGGCTCGATGGAGCGGATCTGGAGCCTACTCATGCTCCATATCCTATCCGTCTGCGCTCCGGCCGTCACGATCACCATCGCCTAGGCTCGTCGGGTGAACCGATCCCCCGTTCGGCACCGACGTGCTGTGCTGGTGTTGGCGATCGCCAACCTCACGTGGGCAGCGGTGTCAGCGGTCGGCGAGCGGCCCCCCGCGTCATCCGGCGCGGCCCCGAGCGCCTCGACCACGGTCCAAGCGTTCACGTCGATGCCCGTCGTGGCGTCCGATCGACCGAGCACCCTGCTCTTCGTCCGGCGCGCCGAGAGAACGCAAACGGCCGTTACGACGCCCGCCGGCCTCGCGCTCGCGCATCCCTCGGCGCTGGTGCGGGAAGCGTGGCCGACGAGCGCGAGCTCGCGGATCGTGCCGCTCGCGCTGCACCTGGCGGGACGAGGTCCACCCCTGCTCGCTGCCGCCTGACCGCGTGCAGCGTTCGAGCGACGCGTCGAACCGACGCGTTCGCGCGACGTTCGCCACCGAGAACGCGCTCGAAAGGGGACGATCATGACCACTGCCGATGCCGTCCGGGAGCATGCGCTCGCGCTCGCCCGGACCGCCGTCGATCGAGACGAGGCGGTCCGTGAGCTCGAGGCCCTGTGCGGGGGCCGACGTGTCGCCGTCGTCAGGGCCCGCCAGCAGGTGCTGAGCTCCCCGGAAGGTTCCGAAGAGCCGGCCGCCGGTCGCGCCGTGGAGCTCCTCGATGAGCTGCTCGGCCGGCTGCCGGCCTAGCGGGGGGGCCGATGGATACCCTCGATCGATCGCCGGCGCGCACGACACCGAGCAAGCGGGTCGAGAACGTCGGGTACGCGCTTGTCGCCGTCGGGTATGCCGTGATGACCCTCGGCATCCTCGAGGTCGGCGGGCTCTTCAACGTCGTGGTCGGGCTCGCCGGTGCATGGACGGGATGCGTGTTGATGTTCCTCGGGGAAGGGAGGCGGGACTCCGATGACATGGCGGAGTTCAGGAAGCAGCTCGACGAGCTCTGATAGCTGACGAGCGGCGGTGGGCCGCCCCTCGCTCGCGTCGTCGATCGTCCGGCGCGGCGGCTGGCGTCGCCTCGGCGCTGACCGACCGAGCCTCAGCGAGCGGTCATCTCGACGGCGGGTCGAGTTGACCCCGCGTCGGGCCGCACGGCGTCCGGCCGGAGATCGATGCGTCGGAGCAGCATCGCGTTGATCGCAACGACGATCGTCGAGACGCTCATCGCGAGCGCCCCCACCGCCGGTGCCAGGATCACGCCGCCCCACGCGAACGCCCCCGCTGCCAGGGGGATGGCCACCACGTTGTAGCCGACGGCCCAGGCAAGGTTCTCCACCATCTTCCGATACGCCACCTTCGAGAGCCGGCGGACCGAGACCACGCCTCGCGGATCGTCGCTCGCCAGGACCACGCCGGCCGATTCGATCGCGACGTCGGTGCCGGCGCCGATCGCGATGCCGACGTCGGCCCTGGCGAGCGCGGGCGCGTCGTTGACCCCGTCTCCGACCATCGCGACGTGGAAGCCTGGAGCCTGCAGGTCGGCAACGGCGGAATCCTTGTCCTCGGGAAGCACCTCGGCCTTCACCTCGTCGACCCCGAGGTCGGCCGCCACCGCCTCGGCGACCTCCCGAGCATCGCCCGTGATCATCACGACCCTGATCCGTTCAGCGTGCAGGGCACGGATCGCCTCGAGCGACTCCGGCCGAATCTCGTCCTCGAGCGCGAGCGCACCGATCATGCGGCCCTCGCGCAGGACGGTCAGCACCGTCGCACCCCGCGCCCGCCACTTCGCCGTCTCCTCGGCGATCTCGCCCGGTGCCGCGAGCCCGCGCTCGCGAACCAGGGCGGGACCACCGACCTCGATCGAGGACCCTCCGACGATACCGGCCA
>DAIOFZ010000163.1:0-2813 GCA_036745475.1 Actinomycetota bacterium
GCGCCTCGGCGAAACTCGACTTGCCGCTTCCGTTGCGCCCGACGACGAGCGTGAGCCCGGGTCCGGTGGTGATCGGGAGCGACGCCGACGGACCGACGCCGCGAAAACCCTGCACCTCGATCGATCGGATGTAGGCGGGATTTCGGGCAGAGGTGGCCTTGGCGTCGGTCTTTTTCGAGGGCTTGGGCGCCTTACCCTCCAGCGTCTCGTCGAGGGCCTCGGCGCCATGGCACGCCCCGATGACCAGGGCCCTGGTGCGCTCCGCCAGCTTGTCGTCGGCGTCCAGCCGCCCGAGGATGATGCCCTCGAGTACGTCGTCCATGACTTCAGCGAGGGTATTTAAAATCCCGGCGAGCGACGAGACCGATGACAAGGAGCTTGTAGGCGGTCAGGAGAGATGGGCACCGCACGCGCTCAGCGGCGGTCGGGGCCGCGGCGGAACACGCTCGTGACGGCGCCGGCGATCGCGGTGAGCATCGCGGCGGCCACCGGCCCGACGACCGCGCCCAGCGGGATCTGCGTCGGGTCGGAGCCCGTTTCCACGACCGGCAGCGCGATGGCAAGGACCGTCGCCACTGCCCAGATTCCGAGCGTCACGATCGACAGTCCGATCCACGTGGGACGCCACATGGCATCACCGCGCAACCGACCCATGGCCCACAGGAACACGAGCGTGCCCACCCCGCCCCAGAACCACGTCGCGAACGCCGCCACCTTCAGGTGCTCCTGTTCGGAGCCGGAGACCATATCGGGGGACAGCAGGCTGATCAAGATGACAGCGACCCAGATGCCACCGATCCCGATGGCGGTCCACGGCATCCAAGAGCCGTCCGCCGTCGCGGTTCGGCGTTCCGGAGGTGCTGGAATCTCGTTGGATCCGGGAACGGCCATCCGCCCTAGCCTAGTCCGACCGAGGCCGTCGGCTCACCCATCGGCTCGAGCTCATCGGCGCTAGGCCGCGGACTCACCGGGCCGACTCGCCAAGCGGCGCCGATTCGACCGTGGGGAAGAAGCGTGGGCACCTGCGCTCGCTGAACAAGCAGGGTCCGCTCTCGGTATGGATGAACACAGAGTGGCGGCACCACGAGCAGAGGCTGGCCAGGCTCGCATCGAGGTCGATCCAGCGAATCGCGGAGAGATGGAGTTCGTCATTCGCACTCCCTGTAGGTCGTATGTGCCAAAGAGACATCGGCTCCTTGGGGTCACCGCTGTCTCGGTCAGGGGCCTATCCTGCTTGGTCATTCGGGCCGATACCCGCCAGATAGATCGCGTTGGATGCTGTCCGAACGCAGACGATGGCGAGGGCCGAGCCCGTGAAGATCATCTTCTCCTCATGTCCGATCCATCGAGACTGCACCATCGAGGTGATCTTCGGCGAGGAAGCAGAGGGCAGGATCCCCTTTCCCGATCCCGCCCTCAAGCGCGATGCGGAGCGCGACTTCCAAGAGCTGGTGCCGATCGGGGTGAACCACCTGGGTGGGCAGGACGGCGGCTACCTTGGCCCTGCCGCACGATCGAAGGTCGCCCGGCGTCGTACGTCGTCCAGCCCCCAAATCGCCGATCGGTCGATCGACGGGCCAGCCCATTCAACCGGCTCTTTGCCCAGTCGGGGACCCATACCCGGTTTGAAACGAGGCGTTCTGACGCTCCTGGTCATGTTCGTCCTGGCCGTCTCGGGCATCGCCACCGCCGGCGTCCTGGCCGGCGCCAATGACGACAACGACGACAAGGCCGAGTCGAACGAGCAGGACGCCGGCGTCCACGGCGGGCCGATCGACCGGCTCCACACGGCCGGATCGTGTGATCTCACGGCCGCCTCCTCGCTGCCGGGAAACTGGACGCACGGCGATTACGTGAGCGCCGTCGCCGAAAACGGCAACGCCGCGCAGATCCGTGAGGCCGCTCACAGCGACTGCGGCAAGCCGATGGCTGCGGCAGGCGACGGAGGCGGGCCTCCGGAGCACGCGCGTGAGCACAGGGCCGCCGGGAAGGCGCACGCCGGTGGCAAGGCCGAGGACGAAGGTTCGAAGACGCCCGGAAGCGAACATCCCTAATGGCCTGGCAGCGCTCGGGCACGGTCGGCTGAACTGGTCCTGACGAGCGAAACGTCCTGGCCACTCCGAACATCGGTCGGTTCGAACCGAAGAGGTGACGCCTCCTATCATCCGGTTCGTGCCGGGGCTGTCGACGCTGCGCTCCTACCGACGCGAGTGGCTGGCGCGCGACACGATCGCCGGCCTCGTGTTGGCCGCGTTCCTCGTCCCCGTGGGGATGGGGTACGCGGAGGCCTCCGGGCTCCCGGCGATCACCGGCCTGTACGCGACGATCGTCCCGCTCCTCGTGTATGCGATCGTCGGGCCGTCGCGGATCCTGGTGCTCGGGCCGGACTCGTCCCTCGCACCGATCATCGCGGTCACCGTCGTCTCGCTGGCGCCGGGCGATCCGGAGAAGGCGATCGCCCTCGCGAGCGCGACCGCGCTGATGACCGGCGGTCTCCTCGTCCTGGCCGGCGTGCTCCATCTCGGCTACCTGACGGATCTCCTCTCCCTCCCGATCCGGTACGGGTACCTCAACGGCATAGCGCTCACCGTGATCGTGAGCCAGCTGCCCAAGGTCTTCGGGTTCTCGGCGGACGGCGAGGGGCTCGTCGACGAGGTGTCCGCGTTCATCCGAGGGTTGGCCGACGGGAAGACCGTCGGCGCCGCACTGGCGATCGGGATCGCCTCGATCGCCATCGTGATGGGCGGGCGCCGGCTGACGTCGGCCGTGCCGTGGGTGCTCGTCGCGGTCGTCCTCGGCACGCTCGCGGTGTC
>DAIOFZ010000163.1:2913-4234 GCA_036745475.1 Actinomycetota bacterium
CGTCGGCCGTGCCGTGGGTGCTCGTCGCGGTCGTCCTCGGCACGCTCGCGGTGTCCCTCTTCGGTCTCCAGGACACGGTCGACGTGGTGGGGCCGCTGCCGCGCGGGCTGCCCTCGTTCGACGTGCCCGGCGTCCCGTTCGACGATCTCCCGTCGCTCGCGGCCGCGGCCGCGGCGATCGCGCTGGTCGCGTTCGCCGACACCAGCGTGCTCTCGCGCACCTATGCGGCGAGGCTGGGGGACGATGTCGATCCGAACCGCGAGATGATGGCGCTCGGCGCGGCGAACCTCGCGACGGGTCTGTTCCAGGGGTTCTCGGTCTCCAGCAGCGCATCGCGCACGCCCGTGGCCGAGTCCGCCGGGGCCAAGACGCAGCTGACCGGCGTCGTCGGGGCGGTCGTGATCGCCCTCCTGCTGCTGTTCGCGCCGACGCTGCTGCGCAACCTGCCGCAGGCGACCCTCGGCGGCATCGTGATCGTGGCCGCGACGAGCCTCATCGAGGTTCGCAGGGTGCGACGCCTCTTCCGTATACGCCCCGCCGAGTTCTGGGTCTCGATCACCTGCTTCCTCGGAGTCACGCTCCTCGGCGTGATCTCCGGCATCTTCCTGGCGATCGGCCTGGGTCTCGGACAGTTCGTGCACCGCGCCTGGCTCCCGTACGACGCCGTCCTGGGACGGGTCGCGGGCATGAAGGGCTATCACGACATCACGCGTCACCCGGAGGGTCTGCAGATCCCGGGGCTGGTCCTGTACCGGTGGGACGCGCCGTTGTTCTTCGCGAACGCCGCGCGGTTCCGAGAGCGGGTCCTCCGGAACGTCCGCCGTGCCGAGCCACCCGCCAGGTGGGTGGTGGTGGCAGCGGAGCCGATCACCGACATCGACGCCACCGCCGCGCGGGAGCTGTCGGATCTGTTGGACGACCTGCACGCCCGCGGTGTCCGCTTCGCGTTCGCCGAGCTGAAGGGGCCGGTATGGGACCAGCTCAAGGTGTACGGCGGCATCGCCGACCGGATCGGCGAGGGATACCGCTTCCCGACGATCGGCACCGCGGTCAAGGGTTACCTCGAGCAGACAGGGAGCGCCTGGGTCGATCCGAATCCCGACTGAGGTGTGGGTGCCTGCCGCTGGTGCGCCCTGCGACGTAGGCGACCTGGGTCAGCGCCCGGCGTTTTGCAGGGTTCGATAGGTTGGATCGACTTTCACACGACCGGAGGGGGCCGTCATGGCGTCGATTTCGGAGCGGGAGAGCAGGGAGATCGAGGCGGCTAACGCCTCCGGCACCACTCCGGTCGTCTTCATCCACGGCCTCTGGCTGCTGCCGA
>DAIOFZ010000164.1:0-4158 GCA_036745475.1 Actinomycetota bacterium
CGTCGGGCGAGACGGGCCGAACGCCGGACCAGGTCGACAGCACCATCGCTTCGGCGAGCGCGGGCACCAGCCGCGACGCCTGCGCCGCAACGATCCTCGGGACGTCCAGTTCGTACGGATCGGCCGCGAACGAGGGCTCGCGCGACGTGCCGGCGAGGACGGAGCCGTCGGGCGAGGGCTGGATCATGGGGGATACGTCGCGCTCCTCCCCGGCTTCACCGAACTCGCGCATCGACAACCTGAGGGAACCGGGCTCGCTCGCGGGCGCGGGGTCCCGGCCGGCCAGCAGGCGGCGCGCCCCGCCCTGGATCCAGTGGTGGAACAACGGGCGTTCGGGCGCCGCGTGGACCAGCCACCCGCGGGCCGAGGCGATCGGGAGCGAGACGCCGAGCGGCCTCGCGACCGCCGGCGACCACGGTCCGGCGGCGAGGACGACCGCGTCGGCGCCGAGGACGCCGTCGTCGGTCACAACCCCGGTGACGCGGTCGCCCTCCTCGACGAGCCGGCGGGCCGGCGTGTGGTGGCGGATCCTCGCGCCAGTCCTCCGTGCGAGGGCTCCGAGGCAGACCGTGAGGGCGAGCGGGTCCACGCGGTGACCCTCGTGCAGCAGATAGGCCTCGCGTACCTCGGGTGAGAGCTCGGGCTCGAGCTCCCCGACGCGCTCGTCCACCCGCTCGACCTCGACGCCAACCGCTTCGGCCGAGGCGGCCCAGGCGCGGAGGTCCTCGATCTCGTCCTCGTCGATCGTGACGGCGAGCGTCCCGATCGGCTCGTCGTCGAGGAAGAACGGCGTCGGCGGATCGGCCGAGATCTCCGCGTAGCGCTCGAGGCTTCGGCGCGCGAGCGGCGCGAGGACCGGGTCCTTCGACGTGTCGAGGTACCCGAGGTTGCGCCCGGAGGCGCCGGCCGCAAGCTCGTCCTTCTCCAGCAGCGTGACCGATGCGCCTCGGTCGGCGAGCTCGAACGCGCACGCCGCTCCGATGATCCCGCCGCCCACCACGACGATGTCGGGCACTGATGGCGAGCCTACCGGTTGAGCCCTTCCGTAGAATCGTTCCCGGAGACGTGGCTGAGTGGCCGAAAGCAGCCGCCTGCTAAGCGGTTAGGGGGGTAACACTCCCTCGCAGGTTCGAATCCTGCCGTCTCCGCAGGTAGGTGGTTTTCGGCAGTGACGAGATCGGCGGGGTTTTGTCACTTTCGGCGAAATGGCCGCATTTCGGCAGCGCGTAGCGAATCTCGACTCAAGCCTCTGACGGGCCGGCGACCGTTGATGTGTCTAGGGACCGGCGACTGGCGCATCCTCTTTCGGCCCATTACGCCAGACGAGCACCCGACGGTGGACACCTCGTGGCCCCGTGAACCGGAGAGATCCAGACGAGGCGGTCCGGAAGCTCTAGGCGCCGCGACCCTCCCACCAGTGCTCGAGTCTCGCCGACCTCGATCGCGTGTGTCTGCATGTGCGTTGCGGGCGTCAGGAAGCTCTCAGATCGACGGATCATCGGCACCCGGCTCCCCGGGGGGCTGGACTGGTTAAGCGCCCGCTAGGAGCCAGTCCCGACGCTTCGCCTGCGACGGCGGCCGATCGCGACCGCCACCACGCCAGCGGCAAACAACGCGGCGATGAGGACCATCCACAGCGGCACGTTCAGGATCGTGCCGGTGAAGGCTGCCCCTCCGCCACCCACGACGCCCAGGATCGTGACAGCGATGGCGAGGACGAAGGGGGCGCCCTTCCGGTCGAAGCCGGAGCACACGATCGTGTGAGGGCCCGGCTGGATGCTGTCGGGGATGGTCACGACGGCGCTGAACTTGCCATTTTGGCCGACAGGGGCCGATCCCAGGTTGATGTCCTCGGGCTGCAGGGTGAACGTGACCGTGGATCCCCGCTGCCAATGCTTGCCGCTGACGGTGATCTGGTCACCGGGGTTGATCGTGGTGTCGCTGACCCGGCAGGTCGGCCTCCCCTTCGGCGGAGGCGGGGTCGGAGGGGGGGGCGTGGTGGTCGGAGGGGGGGGAGTGGTGGTCGGAGGGGGGGTAGTGGGCGTTGGAGGATAATTCTGGGCCGACGCGGGCGCCACCACGAGTCCCACGAGCAGGGCGATCATGAGAGCCGACATCGAGACGGTTGCGAGCTTCTTCATCGACCTCTCCCGACGGATCTCATCGTCATGGCGGATCGATCGTGCCGTGACGCCGACGCTAGCACGGTCCGGGGGGCGGGGAAACCCTCGCCGGAGGGTTCACGTATAGCATCCCTGCGTGTCGGCGACCCGCGAACGCTCGGTACCCAGGCACCGGGGCCTGCCAAAACACCGGCGGTTGGGCTGGGGCGTCCTGATCGCAGCCGGGATCCTGTTGATCCTGGGCGTGCTCGCCGTCGCCCCGGCCCTCGGAGCGCGAGCGCGCCTGCTTACGGGCCGAGACGAGCTGGAGAATGCTCGCGACCTGCTCCTGTCGGGGGAGCTCGCGGCGGCGTCCGCCGCGTTCGGCCGGGCGGAGGACGCCTTCGACGAGGCGGGCGGGTACGCGAGGAACCCGGTCCTGCGCCTCGCGGGGTCGGTCCCCCTCGCCGGCCGCTCCTTCGACGCGGTCGTCGTGCTCGCGGAGGCGGGCCGGCTCGCCGCCTCGGCCGGCTCCGACCTATCGGACGGGATCCGGCAGCTTCCCGGCGGGATCGCCGAGCTCGCGCCCTCCAACGGAACCATCCCCGTGGAACGGATCGAGGCGTTTCATCCCGCGGTCAGCGACGCGCGAGCCAAGCTCGAGACTGCGCTCGCCGGCGTGAGGTCGCTGCCGACGTCCTGGATCGTGGGTCCCGTCGCGGACGCACGCGATCGGTCGATCGCCCAGCTCGAGGAGGCGGCCGGAACGGCGAGGGCCGCCGACGCCCTGGCCGGGGCGCTGCCGGGTCTCGTGGGATCCGAGGGGGAGCGCCGGTATTTCGTCGCGGCGCAGAACCCGGCAGAGCTCCGCGGTACCGGGGGATTCATGGGCGCGTACACGATCCTGACCGCCGACGGCGGCCGGCTCGGCTTCGACCGGACGCGCAGCATCACGGAACTTCGAGACCTGCCCCCGAAGCAGGCGCCCCCCGCGCCCGACAGCTTCGGCGAACCGTTCTCGGGGTTCGGGGGCACGGGGTTCTGGCGGAACCTGAACATGGACCCCCACGCGCCCACCGTCGGGAGGCTGATCGAGGCGCTCTACGAACGGACCACGGGCGTGCCGATCGACGGGGTGATCCTGGTCGACCCGCAGGCGCTCGCGAGCATGCTCGAGGCGACCGGTCCGATCGACGAACCCACGCTGGACCGGACGCTGGAGGCCTCGACGGTCGTCGACTACCTGACCAACGAGGCGTACGCGCAGTTCGGGAGCCAGGCCGAGCGCAAGCGGGTCCTCGGCGCGGCGGCCCTGAGCGTCTTCCGCCGCTTCCTGGCCGGGACGGATCCGGTCGCGTCGTTCCGTGCGCTGGCCGATGCGGGCGCCGGCGGCCACCTGGTCGTCCACTCCAGGGATCCCGAGGTCCAGGCGGCCCTCGAGGCCGCCGGGGTCGCCGGAACCGTCGAGGCCCCGCGGGCGGGCGACCTCTTCGGCGCCTTCGCGTCCAACGCCGACGCCACGAAGATCGACTTCTACGTCCGGCGTTCGCTCAGCTATCGCGTCGATCTCGGCGAGGACGGCGGATCCACCGCGGAGGTGGCGCTCGCGACCGAGAACACGGCGCCAAAGCATCCCGAGGGCTACGTGTTCGAGCCGTATCCGGGAACGGGGCTCGGGCCGGGGGTGTCGCAGGCGCTCCTCTCGGTGTACTGCGCCCCCGGCTGTGGATTCCAGGACGCCACCGTCGACGGGAAGCCACAGGACCTCGAGCTTGCTCGTGAACGCAGGCTTCCGGTGTTCTCGACCTATGTGCAGACAGCACCGGGGACCACCAGCGAACTTGCGCTCGAGCTGCGGCGCGCGGAGGCCTGGAGCGGGGACGAGCTCGGCGGGACCTACCTTCTCCGGATCCGGGCGCAGCAGACGGTCCTGCCGACGCGGGGAACGATCTCGATCCAGGCGCCGCCCGGGACGGACATCGTCGAGGCCACTCTGGGCATGCAGGTCGACGGCGGCCGGGCGACCTGGGAGGGTGAGCTCGCCGCCGTGCAGGAG
>DAIOFZ010000165.1:0-4151 GCA_036745475.1 Actinomycetota bacterium
TCGCCGCCGCGATCCGCGGGTACCGCTGCATCTTCGTGATGCCCGACAAGATGAGTCAGGAGAAGATCTCGCTCCTGCGGGCGTACGGCGCCGAGGTCGTGATCTGCCCCACCGCCGTCCCGCCCGAGTCCCCCGAGTCCTACTACCGTGTCGCGGATCGCCTCGCCGAGGAGATCCCCGGCGCGTACCAGCCGAACCAGTACTTCAACGCGGAGAACCCGGCCGCCCACTACGAGACCACCGGCCCCGAGATCTGGCGCCAGACCGATGGGACGATCGACGTCCTGGTCGCCGGGGTGGGCACCGGCGGGACGATCACGGGGGCTGCCCGGTACCTGAAGGAGCACAAGCCGGACCTGCTCGTGGTCGGCGCCGATCCCGAGGGCTCGATCTACTCGGGCGGCGTCCACCCGTACCTGACCGAGGGCATCGGCGAGGACTTCTGGCCGACCACGTTCGACCCGTCACTCGTGGACCGGTACGTGCGGGTCTCCGACCGGGACGCGTTCCGGATGGCGCGCCGGGTCACGCGGGAGGAAGGGATCCTGGTGGGCTCGTCCTCCGGGACGGCGGTCGTCGCGACGCTCACGGTAGCCGCGGAGCTCCCGGCCGAGACCACGATCGTCGTGATCCTGCCCGACACGGGCCGCAACTACCTCTCGAAGGCGTACTCGGACACGTGGCTGCTGCAGTACGGCCTCATGGAACGCCCCGAGATCGTGCGCGTCGAGGAGGTCCTGTCGTCCAAGCACGGCCACGTCCCGCCGCTCATCACGGTCAACGCTCGCGACAAGGTCCGCCAGGCGATCGACGTCCTGCACGAGTTCAACATCTCGCAGGCCCCCGTGGTACGCGAGGACGGCGTCGACGTCTCGCAGTTCGTGGGTGGCGTGCACGAGAACGCGCTCTTGGACCGCATCTTCCGCGACCCCGACGCCTTGCAGGCCGACGTCGCGGAGGTCATGGGACCGCCGATCGGCCTGGTCGAGTTCGACGCAGCGATCGAGCTGGCGTTCGAGACGCTCCAGCACGGTCCCGCCGTCCTGGTCGAGAAGGCGGGGCAGGTCCTGGGCGTCCTGACCCGCAGCGACCTCCTCGAGTTCCTGGCGCACCGTTCCCGCGTCTGACGTGCGCGCGCTGGGGATCGACGTCGGGATTCGCAAGGGGCTCGACCTCGTGCTGCTCGGCCAAGACCGGACGGTCCTGGACACCGCGCGGCGCGTCAGCGTGGACGACCTGCACAAGCTCGTCCCGGATTTCGGGCCCGACGTGGTGGCGATCGACGCGCCGCCAGCTTGGGCATCCTCCGGCCGCTCCCGCCTGACCGAGCGCGAGCTCCGGTGGTTCGGCATCCAGTGCTTCAACACGCCCTCGGATCCGAAGATGGCCGAGCACCCGTTCTACGAGTGGATGACGATCGGCTTCCAGGCGTTCCGCGCGATCGAGGACGGGTTCCCCCGATACCGCAGTGGGCCGGTGAAGGGTTCGGCGATCGAGGTGTTTCCGCACGCCACCGCGGTGGTGCTGTCGGGGTTGCTCCCGCCGACGGGCATGAGTCCACACGCGTGGCGGCGGACGGTGCTGCGGGCGCAATCGGTCGACGCGGCGGCGCTCCGATCGCCCGACCAGGTCGATGCGGCGCTCGCGGCGCTCACGGGGCTGTTCGCGCTCGAACGCCGGTTCAGCGCGCCGGGCGATCCGAGGGAGGGCAAGATCGTCGTGCCCTCCGCGACCCTGCCCGCGCGCCCGTATCGCCGTGCCACCGCCCCCGCTCCCGCCCGCGAGCAGCCGTCGCTGCCGGGACTCGCACCCTGCGCCTGCGGCGACCCGGCCTGCACCGCGCTCACCGGTCGAGAGTTCGCGCCCGGGCACGACGCCAAGCGCAAGTCGGCGCTGTGGGCCCGCGCCCGGCAGGGGCAGGACGCGGTCGACGAGCTCAGGCGGCGGAAGTGGGCGATCCCCCCGGAGATGCGATGAGCGGGCGGACACCGTGAGCGAGGACCCGATGCGGTTCGAGACGCGGGCGATCCACGTCGGCCAGGATCCCGAGGCCGAGTACGGATCGGTCAACGTGCCGATCTACCAGACCTCGACGTACGAGCAACCCGCGGTCGGCAAGCCGAAGGCCTGGGACTACGCGCGGGCCGGCAACCCGACGCGCGAGGCGTTGCAGCAGGTGCTCGCCTCGCTCGAAGGGGGATCGAAGGCCCTGTGCTTCTCGAGCGGGCTCGGGGCCACGACCACCCTGTTGCTCACGCTGAGCCCGGGCGACCACGTGCTGATCTCGGACGACGTGTACGGAGGCACCTACCGTCTCCTCGCCCGCGTGATGGACCGGTGGGGTCTCGAGTTCGACACCGTGGACATGACCGACCTCGTCGCGTGCCGCTCCGTCGTACGGGAGGACACGGCGCTCGTGTGGGTCGAGTCCCCGACCAACCCCTTCCTGAAGGTGGCCGACATCGCCGCCGTGGCCGACCTCGCGCATCAGGCCGGGGCGCGCTGCGTGGTGGACAACACCTTCGCGACCCCGTACCTGCAGCGGCCGCTCGAGCTCGGCGCCGACGTGGTGCTGCACTCGATGACGAAGTACCTCGGCGGGCACTCGGACCTGATCGGCGGTGCGCTCGTGACGAGCGAGGACGAGCTGGCCGAACGCCTCTCGTTCCTCGTGAACGCGGCCGGCGCCGTCCCGGGCCCGATGGACTGCTATCTCGCCCTCCGGGGGGTGAAGACGCTCGCGCTGCGGATGGAGGCCCATTGCCGAGGCGCGAAGAGGATCGCTGAGTTCCTCCAGGGTCACCCGCGCGTGACCCGCGTGCATTACCCCGGGCTCCCCGGCCATCCGGGGTTCGAGGTAGCGGTCCGGCAGATGCGGGACTTCGGCGGCATGGTGAGCTTCGAGGTCGGGAGCCGAGACGAGGCGATCCACGTGGCGGAGTCCACGGAGCTGTTCTTCCTCGCGGAGTCGCTCGGCGGCGTCGAGTCGCTGATCGAGCTCCCCGGCCCGATGACGCACGCGAGCGTGTCGGGCTCGCCGATCGAGGTGCCCGACACGCTGATCCGGCTCTCGGTGGGGATCGAGCACCCCGACGACCTCCTCGCCGATCTCGAGCAGGCGCTCGGCTAGGAGGCCACTCCCCTCGCGAGGCACGCCTCGAGGTGCGGGCCCCTGGTCAGGAACGCAGGGCTGACACGTGCCCGGCCGATTCGCGGACGGCGAGGACGTCGAAGGCGGCGACCGGTCGTTGGAACCCCTTGAGAGTGAACGGGCCGACCGATCGCACCTCGACGTCCCCCTCGACCTCAGCAAGGAGGCGCTGTTCGATCAGGATCTGGCCGGCCGACGCTTCATCGGCGAGCCGGGCCGCGAGGTTCGTCACCGATCCGATCGCCGCGTAGTCCGAGCGGCCCTCGAAACCGACCTCGCCGCACGTCGCGTAACCCAACGCGATGCCGGCGCCGAAGTCGAGCTCGTATCCTCGCTTCCGCCAGTGGCTCGTCAGCTCCACCATCCGCTCGCGGAGCGCGCACCCCAATCGCACCGCACGCAGAGCGGCGTCGGGAACCTCCTTTGGGTCGTTGAAGAAGAGCTGGACCCCATCGCCCTCGAGGAAGCCAACCGTTGCATCGAACTCCCGCACGAGCTCACCGATCGTCGCGTGGAACTCGCCGAGCACCTGCATCAGCTCCTCCGGTTCGACGGCGTCGACGAAGCCCGTCCATCCCCGGAGGTCGGCGAAGAACATCGCGACCTTCCGACGGTGGCTGCGCAGGATCGAGTCGTCACCGGATGAGACGATGGCGTCGGCGAGTTGCGGCGAGAGGAACCGCCGCAGCTTCCGCAACCGCTCGAGCTCCAAGACCTGGTCCCGCACGCGCTCCTCGAGTGTTCGATTCAGCTCGAGGAGCTCCGTGGCCTGTGCCTTGATCGTGTCCTGGTACCGCTTGATCCGCAGGAGGGAACGGACTCGGATAAGCAGCTCGTCGTGGCTGAACGGCTTCTCGATGAGATCGTCCGCACCTGCCTGGATCGCCTTGGTCTTCTCCGTCCCGCTCGACGTGACCATGATCACTGGCAGCACGGCGGTCTCGTCCCGCTCGCGGAGTCGCCGGCAGACGGCGTAGCCGTCCATCTGCGGCATCATGAC
>DAIOFZ010000166.1:0-3888 GCA_036745475.1 Actinomycetota bacterium
CTCAACGCCTCCGCGTCCTCGGGTTCGGGCAGGTCGTGCATCGCGCGCACGGTCGCCCGCCGCGCGACGCGCTCGCGATGCACGACCTGCCCGAACCCGAGGACGCGGAGGCGTTGAGAGCGCTCGGCGGCGTGCTGGCACGGGCCGAGGCCGTCGCCGCCTCGGTGCTCGACGCGTTCCGCGTGCTCTGGCTCGAGCTCCCGTTCGCGGCCGACCTGGTCGAGCGGGCCGAGACCGACCACCATGCGCTCGTCGACCTCGAGGCGGTAGTCGAGCTCTCGAACGCCATCGCGTCGGCGGGGACCGCCGCCGATCCGTCGACCGAGGCCTTCCTGTTGTCGCTCGGCGCGGCGGAGGGAGCGCCGATCCTCGCAGCGGGGGACGAGGGCGGCCACGACGGGGTGCACGTGCTGACGGCGCACGCGGCCGCCGGTCGCGAGTTCGACACGATCCTGGTGCTCGACGCGCTCGAGGGCGACTTCCCGAGCCTGTCCCGGCCCGAGCCGATGTTCGATCTCGCGACGCTCGAAGGAGCGACCGCCCGCTCGGAGATCAACCGTCGGCGCCTGGCCGACGAGCGGCGCCTGTTCGGGATGGTCCGCTCGCGCGCGCGTCGCCGGGTGGTGCTGACGGCGACCGATCCGCACGGCGACGAGTCGTCGGTGACGCTGACCTCACGGTTCGTCGAGGAACTCGACCTGTCATGGTGCGACGTCCCGAGCGCGCCGTTCGCGGAGCCCGTGTCGACGCTCGAGGCGGCTTCGGCCTGGCGACGCGGGCTCGGCGACCCGACGGCGGCGCCTGCCGAGCGGGTCGCCAGCCTCGACGCCCTGGTCGCGCTCGGCGACGATCCGAGGCGGTGGTGGTTCCAGCGCGACTGGACCGACCTGTCCGCGGTGGCGGAGGACGCGCTCTCCCTGTCGTACTCACGGCTGTCGACGCTGGAGAACTGCGAGCTGCAGTTCGTGCTGTCCAGCGAGCTCGGGCTGGACCCGGGCGGTGGCTACCAGGCCTGGGTGGGCAGGACGGTCCACAGGATCATCGAGGAATGCGAACGCGGATCGATCGACCGCACGCCCGAGGCGTTCGAACGCGCGCTGGACGAACGGTGGGAGAAGACGCGCTTCCCCTCCTACGCCGTCTCCGAGGCCGAGCGCGCCAACGCGAAGACGGTGCTGATCCGGAACTGGTTCGAGCGCTACGCGGAGCCGCCCGCGACGGCCACCGAGCGCGGGTTCGCGTTCGAGTTCGAGGGCGCGAGGATCCGGGGCAAGATCGACCGGATCGGACCGGTGCCCGAGGGGGGCACGCGGATCACGGACTACAAGACCGGGCGTTCGGACAGCGCGCCCAGGCCCGCCGAGAGCCTGCAGCTCGGCATCTACTACCTCGCCGTGCACGAGGACGACGACCTGGCCGAACACCGGCCGGTGCAGGCGGTGGAGCTCGCGTTCCTCGGCGGCAAGAAGGCCGACGCGGCGCTCGACGTCAAGGCGTGGTCGGTCTCCGAGGACGTCGAGGAGGACTACAAGGCGCGGATGCGCGAGCGGCTGGCCGAGCTGATCGACCGTATCCGCGAGCTCAACGAGGAACGCAGGTACGTCGCGAACACGAAGGCGAGCTGCTTCTTCTGTCGCTTCCAAACGCTCTGCACGCGCTACCCGCAGGGCGGTGCCGTGTTCCCGATCGACGGTCTCGTGACGGCGCCGGCCGAGGTCGTGGCCGGCTCATGACCGAGCGTTACCCGGAGCCGATCGTCGAGTTCCTTCGCGGTGAGCCGACGCCGGAACAGTGGACGGCGATCTCGTGGCCGCTCGAACCCTGCGTCGTGGTGGCCGGCGCCGGCTCCGGGAAGACGTCGGTGATGGCCGCCCGCGTGATCTACCTCGCCATGGTCGCGACGGGAGCGTGGCCGGCCGACCACGAGGGCGTGATGCCGGGCAACGTGCTCTGCCTAACGTTCACGAACAAGGCCACGGAGAACCTGATCGTGAAGATGCGCCGGGCGCTCCGGACCCTCGAACTCGACGAGGGCGAGGAGCCCGAGATCTCGAACTACCATGCGTTCGCCGCCCAGGTACTCGAACGCCACGGGATGCTGATCGGGCTCGAGCCGGGGCAGCGGGTGCTGAGCCAGGCACAGCGCGCCCAGATCGCGGCGCGCGTGCTGGACCGGATGACGTTCGAGAAGCTCCACACGCGGTGGCAGCCGGCGATCGCGGGCTACATCCTCGGGCTCGACGAACAGCTGCAGAACCACCTGGTCGAACCCGAGACGGTGATCGAGCATGTCCAGGGCAAACTGGATGCACTCCGCAGGGCGAGATCCGCGGAGCCGCTGCTGGCCGCGGAGGAGCGGATCGAGATCGCCCGGGCGGTCCGGGTGTTCCGCGAGCTCAAGGCGGAGCTCGGCGTGATCGACTTCGGGGATCAGATCGCCCATGCCGTCCGGATCGCCTCGGCGCATCCGGAGGTCGGGAAGGCCCACCGCGACCGGTTCGGCGCCGTGCTGCTCGACGAGTACCAGGACACGAACCACGCCCAGGCGGTCCTGATGCGGGCGGTGTTCGGCGGCGGCCACCCGGTGACGGCCGTCGGCGACCCCGACCAGAACATCTACGCCTGGCGCGGCGCGAGCCTGTGGAACCTGCTGCACTTCCGCAAGGACTTCCCGCTTCGCGACGGGGGCGAGTCCGCGCAGCTGCCGCTGTATACGAACTTCCGCTCCGGTGCCCGGGTCCTCGAGGCGGCCGACCGCGTGATCGACGCGCTGCCCGCCAACCAACGCCCCGACCCCGACAAGCTCCTTCGCCCCTGGGAACGCAACGGCGAGGGGCACGTCGAGGTCGCGCGCTACGAGCACGAGATCGCGGAGGCCGAGGGCGTCGCCGAACGCGCCCGCGAGCTGCACGCGGACGGCGTCGCCTGGCGCGAGATGGCCGTCCTGTGCCGGACCCACCGGCTGTTCGAGGCGTTGCAGCTCGCGTTCGGCGCGATGGGGGTGCCCGCCGAGTTCGTGAACCTCGCGGGCCTGATCCACCTGCCCGAGGTCGTTGAGGTGCTCGCGTACGCCCGCGCGACGGAGGACCCGCGTGACGGCGTCGCGCTCGCGCGGATCCTGACCGGGCCCCGGTACCGCATCGGGCTCCGCGACCTGGGCGTGCTGGCCGGATGGTCCCGAACCAGCGGGGGCGAGCTCCGCAAGCTCCTCGCCGATCTCGCGCTCGACGAGGACGACGACCTCCTCGAGGACCACCCGTTCCTGATGGCGGAGGCGCTCGAACGCCTCGACGAGATCGAGGGGCTCACCGAGGAGGGCCGGGTCCGCCTCGGCGAGTTCCGGGCCGAGCTGGACGAGCTCCGGGTGGCCGCGCGACGCCCGGTCGGCGAGTTCCTGGCCGAGATCATCCGCCGGACCGGCCTGCTCGCCGAGCTGGACTCGGCCGCGGACCAGCCGATGGCGCTCGCTCGGCGGCGGAACCTCGCGGCGTTCCTCGAGCAGGTGCACGCCTTCCAGCCCGTCGACGGAGAGCTCACGCTCGGGGCGTTCCTCGAGCACCTGGACTCGATCGACGACGACCGCGAGTGGAACCCGGTCCAGCCCAGCGACGACGACTCGATGAAGGTGATGACCGTGCACGCGGCCAAGGGTCTGGAGTTCGAGGCGGTGTTCGTGCCCGGTCTCGCGAACGGGTTGTTCCCCGATGCGCGCGTCCAGCAGAACCCGGCGCGGAAAGGGAGCTCGCTCGACGTCGAGCTCAGGCGTGACCGCGACCTGCTGCCGAGCTTCGACGACAACATGAAGGCGTTCACCGACGCGCTGCGGGAACAGGAGGTGGCCGAGGAACGCCGCACCTGCTACGTGGCGCTCACCCGCGCGAAGCGGAA
>DAIOFZ010000167.1:0-3729 GCA_036745475.1 Actinomycetota bacterium
GCGCAGGAGCGTTTCCTCCTCGGGATCGAGGAGACCCAGCTCGATGATCTCGGCGAACTGGTCCTCGTCCTTCCAGCGCCACGACCCGTCGAGCTCCACGATCACGTCGAGCTTGTGATCCAGCGTGTCGAACCCGACGGGGGAGCGGCGCAGCGGGTCCTCGAGGTTCACGTACCAGTGCGAGGGCGACCAGTCCGACCCGTAGAAGAGCAGGACCGCCGCCGAGTTCGCCGGCCACGCGAAGGAGAGCACGTGCGCCTTGTACGGCTGCTCCATGAGCTCGTACTCGGCCTGCTGGATCTTCAGCCGTTTTCCGTTGCGGAACGGGGCCATCCAGTGCGCGCCCGCGGGGATGAACAGCGTGATCTGCTCCTCGGCGTCCTCGACCACGGTGACCGGCCGGGCGCTCCAGATCCGGCCGTCCCAGATCTCGCGGAGCGCCGCGGACTCCCCGGGCTCGAACCTGCGCACCGTCAGCCGATGCGCGAGCCGAAGGCCGCGTTGGTCGCGTCCAGCAGGGCGGCCGTGCTCGCCCGGAGCGCCGAGACCTCGTCGCGGAGCGCCTGCGCCTTCGCCGGATCCTTCAGCGCCGCCGCGTTGATCTCGACGTTGTAGGTCGCGCACCAGACGGCCGACGCCAGCGCTTGCCCGGCGCACGCGCCGTCGGACGCGGCCTGCACGTTGCCGATCTCGGTGGTCTCGCGCGCGAGCTCCATGAGCTCGGTCGCGCGCTTGGCGATCTCGAGCGGGACCCTCGCGGCCGACTCGTAGCCCGCCTGGATCGCCTTGGAGCGGACCGCCTTCTCGGCGTCGGTCTCCTTCGGCATCTTGAACGCGGTCATCACGCCGTCGAACGCGGTGGCGTCCCGATCCGCGAGGCCGAGGAACTCGGTCCGGGCGGCCTCGGCCTCCTCGAGCATCCAGTGCATCCGCTCCTCGGCCTCCTCGTAGCCCCGCTTGCCGATCGTCAGGTTGCTCACCATCGAGATCAGCGCGGCGCCCGTCGCGCCCGCGAGGGCGGCGACCGCGCCGCCGCCGGGTGTGGGGTCATCGGACGCGAGACTCCCCAGGAACGCCTCGACCGTCTGCTCCGCGATCCGCCCGCTCATCGGCGCTCTCCGTTGGTGTTCACGAGCCGCTCCAGGATCTGTCCGTCCGCATCGAATCCCTCCAGTCGCAGATACCCGATGTCGTCCTCGCCGAGGGCCGCGCGCGGAACTAGCCCCACGATCTCGGACGAGCGCACCTCCATCCCGCGTTCGGCCGCGAGGTCCCGTACCCTGTCGAACGCCACCCGCGGCGACGTCACTTCCGCGTCGACCAGGTTCATCGACACCGTGACGGCACCGCGTTCGGGGACGGCGAACCCGATCGCCCGGACCGCCGGCAGGCCCCCGCTCGATTCGCGGATCGATCTCGCGATCTCCTTCGCCGCATCCTCGGTTCCGGTCAGGTAGACGTTGAACGCGACGAGTGGCTTCCGCGCCCCGACGGCGGTCGCGCCGGCGCTGCCGATCTCGTGGGGGCCGAAGTCCGGCAACCGCTCGCCGCGGGCTACCGCCTCGCGCAGCCCCTCGAACTCGCCCCTTCGAACCTCGGCCAGGCTCGCGCGGTCGGGCGAGGTTGCGGCGCGGTCGTACAGGTAGACCGGGATGCCGAGCGCGTCGGCGAGCTCGGCCGCGAACGCCCGCGCGAGCTTCACGACCTCCTCCATCGAGATCCCGGACAGGGGTACGAACGGGATCACGTCCGCCGCGCCCATACGTGGATGGCCGCCGGTGTGCTTCGTCATGTCGATCAGCTCGACGGCCTTGGCCGCGCCGGCGAGCGCGCTCGCGCGCACCGCGTCCGGCGAGCCGACGACGGTCGTGTCGAGACGGTTGTGCTCTGGGTCGGCTTGCCGGTAGACGAGCCGAGCGTCTCCGGCGGCGAGGGCGTCACAGATCGCGTCGATCACGTCGAGACGGCGACCCTCGCTGAAGTTCGGGACGCAGACGACGAGGGCTCCGGTCTCGGCCATCGAGGCTGAAGCCTACGATGCGGAGGATGGATCTCGACGCGTTCCGGGGCTGGCTCCAGCGCTACTTCGACGCATGGGCCTCGAACGACCCCGTCGAGGTGTCGGCACTGTTCGCCGAGGACGCCGTGTACTCGTACGGTCCCTTCCGCGAGGAGACGCACGGGCGCGAGGCGATCGTCCGGGCGTGGGTGGAGGGAGGGGTCCCGACCGAGCTGCGGACCGACGTGGAGCCCATCGCGGTGGCGGGGGACCGGGGTGTGGCGCACTGGCGTGTGTCCTTCCGGGACGACGCGGGCTCGATGGTGGAGGTGGATGGGATCCTGGTCTGCGATTTCGACGCCGCCGGTCTGTGCGTCCAGCACAGGGAGTGGTACGACCGCCTCGAAACACCTGCCTGACCAGCGCGAACACCCCTCTCGTCGTCCCGGGGAACCTGCCCTGGAACCTCGGCTTGACTCGTGTCGGCGGACGGGCGTAGATTCACCTTCCCCCTCTCGAACATATGTTCGATTCCCTGAGAGAGCCGCGGGTGGTCGAGGAGACGTCGTGTCCAAGCGCTACGACGAGGAGGTCGAGGTTCGGGTCGAACGCGACGCCGGGATGCCCTCGGCGTTCGTCTGGCGCGGGCGCCGGTACGAGGTGGCCGACGTGATCGGGCGCTGGCGGATCGAGGGCCGATGGTGGGCCGACGGACGCGACCGCGAGTACTGGCGGGTGGAGGCGCGCGGCGGCGCGGTCTGGGACCTGTACCACGACCGCCACCGCGACCGTTGGCACATGGAGCGGTTGTGGGATTGAATCGGGCCAGTGACCGACGCCCGCGTCGTCCCATTCCTCGTCTCCGAGGTGCGCCTGCCACCCGACGAGCAGGATCTGCTCGCCAGGGAATGGTGGCCGTCCTACGCGCATGCGGTGATCCTTCGCGACGGCGTCTTCCTGTTCGACAACGGTGTGGGGTTCGGCAACGACGAGGTCGAGACGACGTTCTCGCCGCGCGTGACGGCGATCGAGGACGCCCTCGGCGAGAACGGGATCTCGCTCGCGGACGTGACAGGCGCCGCCAACTGCCACCTGCATTTCGACCACAGCGGGCAGAACGTCCGGCTCCCCGGCATCCCGATCTTCGTCCAGCGCGCCGAGTGGGCGATGGTGCACGAGCCGGACTACACGATCCCCGAATGGATCGACGCGCCCGGCCTGACCTACGAGGTGATCGAGGGCGAGGCGGAAGTGGCACCGGGTCTGCGGGTCATCCCCACGCCGGGCCACACGGCGGGTCATCAGTCGCTCGTGGTGGATGCACCCGAAGGGGCGATCGTGCTCGCCGGACAGGCGGTGCAGTCGCGGCTCGAGTGGGAGGGCGCGACCGAGCCGAGCGCGTCCGGTGCCTCGGCCGCGCGCGACCCGGCGTATCCGAACTCGGTGCAACGCCTGAGGGAGCTCGAGCCGGCACGCGTGCATTTCGCGCACGACCCGGAGATCTGGGAGCGCGGGTAGCGGTTCCGGACGAGCCACCGGAGCGGTGAGATGTCCGGCGGCTTCGTCCATCTCGACGTCCGTTCGTTCTTCTCGCTGAAGGAGGGCGCGTTCTCACCCGAGGCGCTCGCGCGCCGGGCCGCCGAGCTGCAGATGCCGGCGGTCGCGCTCGCCGACCGCGACGGGATCTACGGCGCCGCCCGGTTCGTCCACGCCTGCGAGCGCGAAGGCAT
>DAIOFZ010000168.1:0-3709 GCA_036745475.1 Actinomycetota bacterium
GTACCCGGCGAACACCCGGGCGCGCCGAAGGCCGCCGATCGATGCCGCGTCGGCCTCATCGGGCAGGAACCCGACCGAGTCGAACGCGACCACGTCCGCCGCCTCCGGGTGCTCGAAATCCGCGACGACCACAGCCGACTGCGACGAGACCGGCCCGCCGATGAACAACCGGTCCCCCGGCTCCACCAGCCCGGCGAGCGGCGGCACCGCCACGGCGACCTCGACCTCGCTCGCGCGGTTGAGGACGACGCCCACCGCGCCCTCGTCGTCGTGGTGGCCGATCAACACGACTGCGCGGCGGAAGTTCGGGTCCAGCAGGGACGTGCCGGCGATCAGCAGGTGTCCGCTCAACGGTTCCACGGCGTCATCATCCCGCTGCGTCAAGCCTTGGGGATGTCCTTGCTCGGATCCAGGAAGGGCAGCGCCGCGGTGACCGCCTGGACCGGGCCGTCCGGCGACAGCACCTCGAGCTCGTTCCCGGGCTCGCCGAGCTCGATCGGGACCCAGGCGTAGCCGATGTTCTCCTTCAGGCGGAAGGAATGTGAGGCGCTCACGAGGCGGCCGACGTCCCGGCCGTCCGTGCGGACGATCCAGAAGTCCTCGAGCCACATCCGGAAGGGCTCGCCGCCGAGCGTCACGCCGACCAGCTTGCGATCGACACCCTCGGCCGCCACCCGTCGGAGGGCATCCTTGCCGATGAACTCGGCGTCGAACTCCACCAGGCGCTCCATGCCGGTCACGTGGAAGGGCGTGTCCTCCACCGTCATGTCGTTGCCGTAGTTGAAGATCCCGGCCTCGAGCCGCCGCTGGTCGCTGGGGGCGATCGCCCGGATCTGAGATGGAGCTCCCGCCTCCATCACACGGTCCCAGAGCTCGGTGCCGCGCGAGCCGTCTCGCAGATAGATCTCGTAGCCGACCTCACCCGTCCACCCCGTGCGCGAGACGACCACCGGGATCGAACCCAGCTCACCTTCCCAACACCGGTAGTACCGCAGGTCCGCGACCTCGTCGCCGAACAGCGTCCGGATCACGTCCTTGCTCTTGGGCCCCTGAACCTGAAGCGGCGAGACATCGGGTTCGCGGATCGTCACGTCCATCCCGGCGAACGCCTGCACGCCGAGGGCGTACAACATCGCGTCGGAGTCGGCGAGCGAAAGCCAGAAGTGGTTCTCGCCCAGACGCAGCAGGATCGGATCGTTCACGATCCCGCCGTTCGGGGCGATGATCGGTGCGTACTTGCACTGCAGGACGTCGCACCGCGACAGGTCCCGGCACGTGAGGAGCTGCGTGAACCTCGCGGCGTCGGGTCCGAGGATCTCGACCTGACGCTCGACGGCGACATCCCACAGCCCGACGTGCTCCACCAGGTGCCAGTACTCCTGCTCGTCGTCGTCGTAGAGGGTCGGGATCAACATGTGGTTGTACAGGTCCCAGCTCGTGCAGCCGGCCTCGACGGTCCGCTTCCAGTACGGCGAACGCCGGTACCACGACGCGGTGTAGAACGTGAACGAGTACGGCTCCTTCATCGACGCCCCATCCGACGTTTGCGATCCCTGCGGATCTCGCGCACGCAGTTGTACGCGGGGATGCCGGACACGCCCCCGCCGCCGTGGGTGGCGCTCGAGCATTGATACAGGCCCTCGATCGGCGTCCGGTAATCGGCGTAACCCGGCGCGGGGCGCATGTGGAACAGCTGATCGGCCGATAGCTCGCCGTGGAAGATGTTGCCACCGATCAGGTTCCACTCCGTCTCCATGTCGTACGGCCCGAGCACCTGCCGGGCGACGATCGACTCCCGGAAACCGGGCGCGACGTCCTCATAGGCCTGCACGACGCGGTCGGCGTAGGCCTCGAGCTCCTCTCGATGCGGCTCCTCGGACCACGTGTGGGGGACCCACTGCGTGAACAGCGAGACCACGTGCGCGCCCTCGGGCGCGAGCGAGGGGTCCAGGGTCGTCGGGATCACGCCGTCGGAGAACGGCAGCGTCGCGGGCAGTCCCGCCCGGGCCTCCTCGAATGACCGCTCCATCTGGTCGACGGAGGGCGCGATCTCGAACCCACCCGAGAAGTCCCTCCAGTCGGGTTCGCCCGCCAGGGTGGGCAGCTTGCTGATCGCCACGTTGATCTTCACGACGCCCGAACGCGTGGACCAGTGCTCGATGTCCTGCACGAAATCGCCCGGCAGGTCCGTGCGGTCGAGTTGCCGCAGGAAGGTGATCTTCGGGTGGCACGCCGAGACGACGATGGGCGCCGTCAGCTCCTCCCCGCCGGCCAGGACCACACCGCGAGCGCGCCCGGCGGCGACCAGGACCCGGTCCACCGTCGCTTCCGTGCGAACCTCGGCCCCGAACGCTCGCGCGCTGCGCTCGAGCGCCGCAGCCACGGCGCCCATCCCGCCCTCGGGGACGCCCCACGAGCCGAGCGTCCCGTCGCCGACGTCGCCGATCTCGTGGTGCGCCATCACGTAGGCTGTCCCCGGCTCGTGGGGGCCGGCCCATGTCCCGATCAGGCCATCGATCGCCATCACGGCCTTGACCTGTTCGGACTCGAAGAACCGGTCGAGCAGGTCGGCGACGCTCATCGTGAGCAGCCGCGTCACCTCGCCCACCGTGCGGACCGACAGCCCGCGCAGCCGCCGCGCGAGGCGCAGCTGCTCGAGCAGATCTCCGGGCCGCTTGGAGCCGATCTGCGGCGGCGTGCTCATCAGGAGCGGTCCGAGGACGGCGGCGAGGCCTCCGATCCACGCCTCCCAGCGCTCGAGGGCGTCAGCGTCCTTCTTGGAGAACTTCGCGAACTCGTCGTGGTTCTTCGACGGATCGTCGAACTCGATCATCACCCGGCCGTCGGGGAAGGGCACGACGTAGGGACCGACCGGGTGGACGCGGTACCCGTGCCGGGCGAGTTGCAGATCGCGGACGATCGTGTCCGGCATCAGGCTCATCACGTACGACAGGGTCGTGACCCGGAACTCCGGATGATCGGGCCAGGGCTGGTCGGTCGCGGCCGCGCCGCCGGTCTTGTGACGCGCCTCGCACACGACCACGCGCGCGCCGGCGCGGGCGAGGTAGGCGGCGGCGACCAGGCCGTTGTGGCCGCCGCCGATCACGACCGCGTCGTAGGCGTTCGGACCCGCCAGCGCTTCTCCTCGAGCTTGAACGGCTGTTCAACTCCGAACGTTACCGCGGGAGGTCCGCCGGCGCGAGGCGGCCGCGCTTCCACGAAACCGAGATCAATCGCGCGCGAGGGCCAGTTGCGCACGGCGGCGCGTGGTCATGCAGCCTGCTCCTTGAGACGCCCGGCCTCCTCCTGCTCCAGGTAGCGCTTCATCCGGAGAAGGACGAAGACCGCGAGGCCGGCGGTGACGCCTCCCACGGCGTAGGTGGCCTTCGGCCCGATCCACGGGACGACGAAGGCGGCCACGATGTACGCGAAGGCAAGCATCAGGTGCATCACCCCCATGAACGCGGCCGAGACGCGGCTGCGCACCGCATCGGGGGCCCGGCGCTGCCGAAGGTTGGTCTCGGCGACGATCGTCATCCCGTCCGCGAGGCCCATCACGAACAGCATGGCCACGGCCAAGGGGAACCACGGCGAGACGCCGACGCCGATGCCCGTCGCCGCGATGACGGTCCCGGCGATCACGAGCCAGGTCCCCTCGCTCCCTTCCCGCATGACCCTCGCGATGAGCGAGCCGAGCGCCGACCCTCCG
>DAIOFZ010000169.1:0-2464 GCA_036745475.1 Actinomycetota bacterium
GCGGCCGGGAGAACCAACATCCCAACGATCAAGGCGTAACCGAGTATGACTCGCAAAGAGCGGTGCACTCGAAGCGTCATTGCATCCACATCTCCTTCGCCCACGCGGCCGTCCGCGCGAGTCCCTCCCCGAGCGGCACCGTCGGTGTCCAGCCGAGCGTCCGCCGCGCCAACGTAATGTCCGGACAGCGTACCGTGGGATCGTCTACAGGCCGGTCGGTGAACTCGACGTCCGAGGTGCTATCCGTCACGGAGATGACCAGTCGAGCGAGCTCGAGGATCTTGATCTCCTCCGGGTTGCCGAGGTTCATCGGTCCGATGTGCTCGGAGCCAGTCAGCAGCCGGATCCCCTCCACGAGGTCATTCACGTGGCACAGCGAGCGGGTCTGCGACCCGTCCCCGTGCACCGTGAGCGGCCGTCGATGCAGCGCCTGATCGATGAACGTAGGGACCGCACGTCCGTCGTCCCTGCGCATCCCCGGACCGTAGGTGTTGAAGATCCTCGCGATCTTCACGTCGACACCTCGGTCGCGGTGAAAGGCCATCGCGAGCGCCTCGGCGTAGCGCTTGGCCTCGTCGTAGACGGAGCGAGGTCCGACGGGGTTCACGTTCCCCCAATAGCTCTCGACCTGCGGGTGGACCTGGGGCTCGCCGTAGACCTCGGAGGTGGACGCGAGCACGAACACCGCATCCTTCCCTGACGCGAGCTCGAGTGCGTTCAGCGTCCCGAGCGCCCCGACCTTCAACGTGTCGATCGGGTGGCGGAGGTAGTCCGGCGGCGATGCCGGCGACGCGAGGTGGTACACGACGTCCACATCACCGCTCACCGAAAGCTCCGTCGACACGTCGAGCTCGTGCAAGGCGACACCACCGCGCTGCTCCTCGAGGTTCTCGCGCCGCCCGGTGATCAACGAGTCGAACGCGTCGACGCGGATACCGTCCGCCGCGAGGCTGCGACAGAGATGGCTCCCGACGAAGCCGGCGCCCCCGGTGACGACGGCCCTATCCACGTTCGTGCCGGGGCGGCGGATGGATCGTCGGACGCCCCATCTGGTAATGGGTGAACCCGGCACCCACGACCTCCTCCGGCTCGAGGAAGTTGCGGGCATCGACGAGGATCGGGAAGGAGACGATCTCCGCCATCTTCGCGAGATCGAGCTCGCGGAACTCGGGCCACCCGGTGGACAGCACTACGCAGTGCGCTCCCCGCGCCGCGTCGTAGGGATCGTCCGCGAGCTCGAGGCCCGGACACTCACGGACCGCGTTCGCCGCCGCATACGGGTCATACCCCACCACCGTGGCGCCCTCTTCGAGCAGGTTCTGAGCGAGGGCCAGAGCGGGCGAGAAGCGCACGTCGTCGGTGCCGGGCTTGAACGCGAGCCCAAGGAGTGCCACCCGCTTGTCCTCGAGGTTCCAGAGCGCGTCGCGCAGCTTGTGCAACGCGGCATCCACCGCGTCGTCGTTGATCTTCGCGACGGCCGACAGCAACGGAAGCTCGTACCCGAGGTCGGCCGCCAGCCGCTCGAACGCGACGAGGTCCTTCGGGAAGCAGTAGCCGCCGTAGCCGAGCCCGGCTCCCAAGAACTCGGGGCCGATCCGGGGGTCTGCCCCCATCACCTCGACGATCGCCGTCACGTCCCCGTCGGCCCGCTCACAGATCCTGGCGAGTGCGTTCGCATAGGAGATCTTCATCGCCAGGAACACGTTGCAGGCATGCTTCGCGAGCTCGGCGGTGGCGATGTTCGTCTCGATCAGCCGGACGCCCCGCTCGACGAACGGTCGGTACAGACGCTGCATCACGTCGAATGCCCGCTGCGTGGATGCACCCACGAGGATCCGGTCGGGCTCGAGGGAGTCCTCAAGGGCGCGTCCCTCACGAAGGAACTCCGGATTGGAGACCACGTCGATCGACGCGGCCAGCTCTGGTCGCTCGAGCCATAAGGTTCGCTGCACTCGCTCCGCCGTCCCGGCCGGCACCGTGGACTTCTCGGCGATCACCAACGGCCCTGTCGCCGCGCGCGCGACCTGACGGGCCGCCTGTTCGACGGCGACGAGGTTGGCCTTGCCCGACGCTCGCGGTGGCGTCCCGACGCAGATGAAGACGACGTCGGCGCCGCTCACGGCGTCGCTCGTGTCGCCGGTGAATCGGAGCCGACCATCGGCGAGACACACGTCGAGAAGCTCCGCGACGTCCGGCTCGTAGAACGGCATCCGGCCCGACGTGAGGAGATCGATCTTGTCTCGATCCGCGTCGTTGCCGACGACGTCGTGGCCGACCGCGGCCAAGGATGTGCACGTGATCAGTCCGACGTGCCCCGTCCCGATCACCGCGACGCGCAGCCGCTCGCCAGGGGCAACCTTCGCCGGCCGGGACCGCGTGATGACCTCGTTCACGAGGCCACCTCGACCATTGGATCGATCGCCCGACGACCGATCTGTGACTCGATCCACCGGTAGGTAACGGC
>DAIOFZ010000169.1:2474-3497 GCA_036745475.1 Actinomycetota bacterium
CGAGCCCGTCCTCCAGCGTGGTCGACGGCTCCCAACCCAGCGCCTCGCGGCACCGCGTGTTGTCGCTGTTGCGGCCGCGCACGCCTTGCGGCTTCGAGGTGTCGTGCCGCTTGACCAGCGCCTTGCCCGCAGTCACCGACACGAGGTCGACGAGGCCGTCCACCGAGATCAGCCGATCCGACCCGAGGTTCAGCGGATCCGACACGTCGGATCGCATCACGCGGTGGATCCCTTCGACGCAGTCGTCCACGTATGTGAACGATCGCGTCTGTTGACCGTCTCCCCAGATCTCGATCTCATCGCCGTCGGTGGCCAGCGCGATCTTTCGGCAAATCGCGGCGGGGGCCTTCTCTCGCCCTCCGTCGTAGGTCCCGAGCGGGCCGTAGATGTTGTGGAATCTCGCGACGCGGGTACGGAGCTTGCCTTCCTCTTCGTAGTACTGGCAGAGCTTCTCGGCGTAGAGCTTCTCCCAGCCGTAGCCCTCCTCCGGCTCGGCCGGGTAGGCATCCTCCTCCCTCAGCGGGGTCACGTCGGCCTCGTGCTGCCGGTACATCGGGTAGACACAGGCGGACGATGAAAAGAAGTAGCGCTCCACGCCGTTGCGGCGCGCCGACTCCAGCATGTTCGCGTTGATCAGGACGTTGTTCCTGGCGACATCGGCGTGGAATTCGGTGATGTAGCCGATCCCGCCCATGTCGGCCGCGAGCTGGTACACCTCTTCCACCCCTCGGGTCGCCTTGAGGCAGGACCCGGGGTCGCGCAGATCGAGCTCCTCGAACTCGTCCGCGTCCGAGGGCTCGTAGTCCGGCCGCTTGACGTCGACACCCCGAACCCGGTAACCGTCCGCCTTCAGGTACTTCACCATGTGGTGTCCGATGAACCCACCGGCACCGGCAACCAACGCAGTCCTCATATCCGATCGTTCCCTTCTTCGTCGTCCGCCGAGCCCAGCGCCCGCCGGAGCTTGGTGCGGAGAACCTGCCGACCGAACAACACCACGAAGCGCGGGTTGTGCCGCAGGTA
>DAIOFZ010000170.1:0-3392 GCA_036745475.1 Actinomycetota bacterium
GCCCGGCCACCGGGCGGGCCAGCACGTGGACATTCGGCTCACCGCCGAGGACGGCTACCAGGCGCAGCGCAGCTACTCGATCGCCTCGGCTCCCGAAGACGGGCGGCTGACGATCACGGTGGAGCGCCTGCCCGATGGTGAGGTCTCGGACTACCTCGTCGGCGAGCTGCGCCGTGGCGACATGCTCGAGCTCCGCGGTCCGATCGGCGGCTATTTCGTGTGGGAGGCCGGCTCGGGCGGGCCTCTCCTGCTCGTGGCCGGAGGCTCCGGGATCGTCCCGCTGATGTCCATGCTTCGACACCGCCGGGCTTCGGACGCCGCGGACGGGGCTCGACTCATCTACTCCTCTCGATCGTTGGACGAGGTCATCTACCGGGACGAGCTGGAACGACTCGCCGCCGCCTCGAACGGTCCCGAGGTGATCCAGACCCTGACGCGCTCCCGGCCGCCCGGATGGACGGGCTACGCTCGGCGGGTCGACGGGGAGATGCTCGCCGAGTCGGCGTGGGCGGCCACCAGCATGCCGATGACGTTCGTGTGCGGACCGACCTCGTTCGTCGAGTCGGTCGCCGAGGGACTGGTGGGTCTCGGCTATCCATCGAACATCGTGAAGACCGAGCGATTCGGACCGACGGGAGGTTAGATGGAAGGCGAGGCGCTCAGGCTCGACGGCAACGCGATCGCCGGCACGCTGGGCGAGGTGTTCGTCCACGAGATGACGGCGGCTCGGATCGCGTGCAAGGGATGTGGCAACGTGGAGCCCGTCGGGGCGGAGCACGCGTACGTGCAGGCCCCCGGCATCGTGTTGCGATGCAGCCATTGCGACTCGGCCCTATTGGTGATGACTCGGACCGCGGGACGGAGCCGCATGTGGTTCCCCCGCTCGCACTGGCTGGAGATGGGCGAACCGCGCGACTCCTGAGTCGAACTCGGCGAAGCGCATCAACCGAAACTCTCGTCCGTCGCGGTCGCGGTGATCTCGCTGTCGTTCCCTCTGGGGATCCTGCCGGCGCTGGGCCGGCGAAGCTCGCTGCCCGCGATCTCGTGGTTCTGCGTCGGGTTCATCGAGCTGATCCGGGGCGTCCCGCTGCTCACCCTGCTGATCTTCGGCCGGTTCGTGCTGATCCTGCTGTTGCCGCCGGGCCTCACGTTCGCGCAGATCGTGCGCGCGATCTTCATGTTCACGCTGTTCAGCTTGGCCTACGCTGCGGAGATCGTACGGGGAGGCCTGCAAGGCGTCCCCGAGCGGCAGTACGAGGCGGCGAAGGCGTTGGGCCTGTCGACCACGCGCACCATGATCCTCGTGGCCCTTCCCCAGGCGTTGCGCAACACGATCCCGCCGATGATCGGCCACTTCATCAGCGTGTTCAAGGACACGTCGCTGCTGGCGGCCCTGTCGTTCTCGGACCTGCTGTTCACGGCGAGGCGAGCGTCCCAGGACTTCGAGTTCATCGGGCACCAGGCCGAGGCCCTGCCGCCGGCGGCCTTCCTGTTCTGGGTGATCGCGTTCTCGATGTCCCGATGGAGCCAGCGCGTCGAGACGTGACTGGGGGTCGGCGAACGATGAGCGAGCCGCCGGACGCAGAGCCGATGATCGTGGGAGGAGGTGGAGAAGTGGTTCGGCGCCTTCCACGCGCTCAAGGGCATCTCGACCACGGTGCGGCGGGGGGAGGTGGTCGTGATCGTGGGTCCGTCGGGTTCGGGCAAGTCGACGTTCATCCGTACGATCAACCGCCTCGAGCGCCACGACCGCGGGCGGATCGTCATCGACGGGATCGAGCTGATCGACGACATCAAGAACATCGAGCGGATCCGCAGCGAGATCGGCATGGTGTTCCAGTCACTTAACCTGTTCCCGCACCTCATGGTCCTCGACAACATCACGCTGGCCCCTCGCAACGCGAGACGGTGGCCCCGGACGACGGCCGAGCGGAAGGCCGGTGAGCTCCTCGAGCGCGTGGGCATCCCCCGAACAGGCCGGCAAGTACCCGGCTCAGCTGTCCGGCGGCCAGCAGCAGCGGGTGGCGATCGCCCGGGCGGTCGCCATGGAGCCCAAGATCATGCTCTTCGACGAGCCAACCTCGGCCCTGGACTCGGAGATGATCAAGGAGGTCCTCGACGTCATGAACGAGCTCGCCGGCTCGGGGATGACGATGGTCGTCATCACGCACGAGATCGGCTTCGCCCGCGAGGTGGGCAACCGCGTGTTGTTCTTCGACGGCGGCCTCTTGGTTGAGGAGGCGCCGCCGGATGTCTTCTTCACCGAACCCACGAGCGACCGGGGCAAGCTGTTCCTGGCGCAGATCCTCTGACCGACGGCCGCCCTCGGGCGGAACTCCGGCGGCCAAAGGTCACGCCGGGGAACGGTCGGAACGGGTAAGGACCTCTCTGATCCGATGACGCGAGGGGAGGATCGATGCTCGGATGGGTCGGTGACATCGAGCGCACGACGCTGGAGAACGAGACGTACCGCACGGTGATCCACACCGGCGAGCACACGCAGCTCACAGTCATGCGGTTGACGCCGGGCGAAGACATCGGCCGAGAGGCGCACCCGCACCTCGACCAGTTCCTCAGGATCGAGTCGGGGACGGGGCGGGTGGAGTTCGGCCGCAGCGAGGACGGAGTCGACGAGACGCACGACGTCGAGGACGACTGGGCGATCATCGTCCCCGCCGGGGTGTGGCACAACGTCGTGAACACCGGTGACCGCGACCTGAAGCTCTACTCGCTCTACGCTCCACCTGAGCATCCGGACGGCACGGTCCACCGCACGAAGGCGGATGCCGAAGCGGCGGATCGCGACTGACCGCCGTGCGCCGGTAGGAGATCCTCAGGCGGGATGGGAGGAGGCCATCGCCGAGGTCGGGCCGGGCCGGGTGTGGCGCCTGGACATGGCGGCCTCGGGGGTGAACTTCGAGGCCGGCCGAAGGCAGGTGCACCAGGTGTTGGAAGTGCGGCTGGACGAAGGTCGGTACGGGGTCCCGCTTCGTCCGGGGTTCGGGTAGGCGCCGCCCTACACGCGATCTGCCTATCTCTGTGTCGCTCAGATCGTGAGCAACGCTCGCTGATCGCCGCTCGAGATCGCTCTTGAACATGCCATGCACATACCGGTCTTCGATGTTCACGAAAATTACATGCATGAAATTTAACCGGATACGGCGAAATCGGCCCGAAATCGAGAGGGTCGTGCCGATTCAGTAGATGGGAGGGCGCCCGCCCTCGCGGGAGGTGGTGGCATGGACCGCCGGACACAGGACTCCAAGCAGATCGGCAGGGCGTCGGAGGTGTTGCGCGCGGACATCGAGAAGGCCGCTCGAACTACGGAACTGGAGTACATCAAGGCTGAGCGGTGCCACATCTGCGGGCCACGTCCGTCAAGGTGGTGTAAT
>DAIOFZ010000171.1:0-3354 GCA_036745475.1 Actinomycetota bacterium
GTCTCGATCTCGATCTGGACCTTCTTGCTCACCAGGAAGCCGCCGGTCTCCACCGCCACGTTCCAGGTCATGTCCCAGTCCTCGCGGTCGATCTCGGTCCTCGCCGAGAAGGCCGCCAGGGGCGGATTATCGGGGCTCGCGCCGGGGCCCCAGCCGTTGAACTCGGCATCGAGGACCACCTGGCGCGTGATGCCCTTGATCGTCAGGTCGCCCACCAACTGGAAGGTGTTCTCGCCGGTCGGGCGCAGCTCCGTGCTCCGGAACGTCATGATCGGGTACTCGTCGACCTCCAGGAAGTCGTCGCTCCGCAGGTGGTCGTCCCGCATGCCCGTGTCGGTGGTGATGCTCGCGGTCTGCATCTCGACCTCGACGCGGGACTCCTCGGGCCGCTCGGCGATCGTCACCGTGCCGTCGAACTCCGTGAACCGGCCTCGCACCTTCGAGAGCATGTGCCGGGCGACGAACTCCAGCCGGGTGTGGTTCTTGTCGAACGTCCACGTCCCCGCGGGCGGGAGCGTACTCCGGTCGATCATCTTGGGCGTCTCCGTTGCCATCGATACTCCTCCTCCTCCTCCTGGCTCCCTCGAGATCTCGGGAAGAGACCCCACTCGTGCATCGTTTTCCCTAACGAGATGAGAGTTCCTCCTATTCCCGAAGGTATCGAGGTTTCCGAAGCGGCACAGGCTACCATGCCGACCGTGGACGATAACCGCGCGGCCGAGACCGAGGGGCAGGTCTGTGAGCACTTCCAGCACGCGGCCGAGATCCTCGGCCGGCGATGGATCCCGCAGATCATCCGGGTCCTCCTGTACGGTCCGGCGCGGTTCGGGGAGCTTCGCGAGCGCGTGCCCGGGATCTCGGACAACCTGCTCTCCGAACGTCTGAAGCAGCTCGAGGTCGAGGGGATCGTGCTCCGGACCGTGCACGGGAGCCGCCCCGTGCTGATCGAGTACTCGCTGACCGAGTCCGGAGCGGGGCTCGGCAAGGCGATCGACGCGTTGGGCGAGTGGGCCGAGCGGTTCGCCGTGGCCGACGCGCCCGCCTGAGGCCGGGTCACCGGCGCTCGCCGGCCGGCCGCTCGAGGAGCCCGTCGCTCGGCGGCCCGAACCCGAACCGCTCGTACAGGCCGTGCGCGTCCCTGGTGTGCAGCAGCCACCGCAGGTCGCGCTGGGGACCCTCGTCGACGCTGGCGCGGACGAGCTCGATGCCCAGCCCGTGACCCCGGTGCTCCGCCAGCACGTATACGTCCGCGAGGTACGCGATCCGGCCGTCGCTCACCACGCGCGCGAACCCAACCTGGCGACCCCCCTGGTACAGACCGATCGTGCGGGCTGCGTGGCGCACCTGCCGCTCGACCACGTCGCGAGAACGGTCGGTGCCCCAGTACGCCTCGCTCGACAGGAAGTCCCAGATCGCGTCCAGGTCCAGGCGAGCGGGGTCGTCGTCGAGCTCGTAGCCGCGGGGGAGTTCGCGCCTCACGACTCGGCTCGAAGGTCGATGCCCGCCTCGTCCTCCAGGAGCGTGACGAGCGCGGCGTAGTCGAGGTCGCCCCGGCCGGCGGGGAGCATCGCCTCGAGCCGTTCGGCGACCGCGCGGAACCCCGGGATCGGCGCGTCGAGGCCGTCGGCCGCCGAGACCACGATCCGTCCGTCCTTGGCCATCAGCGCCGCGCGGAACCCGGGCTCGAACGCGTGGTCGAGCATCCGCCGCCCGTGGAGGTCGAGGACCTTCGAGCTCGCGAACCCGCCCAGGAGCGCCTCACGCACCTTCGCCGGGTCGACGCCGGCCTTCGCGGCCAGGACGAACGCCTCCCCGACGGCCTCGACGGCCGACGCGATGACGAGCTGGTTGCACGCCTTCGCGACCTGTCCGGCCCCGGAGGGCCCCACGTGAACGATCGTCGAGCCCATCGCCTGGAACAGCGGGCGCGCCCGCGCGAACGCCTCCTCGGGCCCGCCGACCATGATCGACAGCGTGCCGGCCTCGGCGCCGACCTGTCCGCCCGAGACCGGGGCGTCGAGCAACGAGACGCCGTTGGCTGCCAACCGTTCGGCGATCCCGCGGGTGCGGATCGGGTCGATCGTGCTCATGTCGATCACGAGCGAGCCGGCCGCCGCGCCCTCGGCCACCCCGGCCTCGCCCAACAGCACGAGCTCGACATCCGGCGTGTCCGGCAGCATCGTGATCACGACGTCCGATCCCGACGCCACCTCGGCCGGCGTGGTGGCGCGCCGCGCGCCCTGGGCGACGAGCTCGTCCACCGGCGGCGCCGAGCGCGAGTGCACCGTGAGCGGGTATCCGGCCGCGAGCAGGTGACGCGCCATCGGCGCGCCCATCACGCCGAGCCCGATGAAGCCGACGCGTTCGGTCACGCCGCTAGGCGACGGCGAGGTCCGCGATCTCGAGCGCCTCGTCGATGATCCCGAAGCCCTCCGCGAGCTGCTCCTCGGTGATCGGCAACGGCGGGTTCGTCATGATCCCGTTCCACCGGACCATCGTGAACAGGCCGCGTTCGTCCAGGTGCTTGCCGACCGCCTTCATCTCGTCGCTCACGCCGTTGTACGGCGCCATCGGCTCCATCGTGTCGCGGTCGCGGACGAGCTCGAGGATGCCGAACAGGCCGATGTTGCGGACCAGCCCGACCGACGGATGCTTGTCGAAGAGCTCCTGATGATGGCGGGCCATCACCTCGCCCATCTTCGCGCTGTGCTCGATCAGCCCGTCCTCCTCGTACACGCGGATCGTCGCGAGCGCCGCCGCCAGGCCGAGCGGGTGCGAGTTGTAGGTGAGGCCGCCGTAGAACACGTGCTCGTCGAAGTACCGGTAGACCTTCGGGGACAGGCCGACGGCGCCCAGCGGCACCGCCGAGGAGGTCAGGCCCTTGGCCATCGTGACGATGTCCGGTACCACGCCCCAATGGTTGACCGCGAACCACTCGCCGGTTCGGCCGAACCCCGACATCACCTCGTCGGCGATCAACAGGATCCCGTGCCGGTCGCAGAGCTCGCGGACGCCCTGCAGGTACCCGTCGGGCGGGATCAGGATCCCGTTCGTGCCGGTGACGGGTTCCAGGATGAAGGCGGCGATCGTCTCGGGGCCCTCGAGCATGATCGTCTCCTCGAGGTACGCGAGCGCGGTCTGCGCGTCGTCGGTCCCGCGCTGCGTCCCGTGGTACGGGTCGAGCACGTGCACGACGCCCGGCATCCCGGGCTCGTTCGCCCATCGCCGCGGGTCGCCCGTGAGGGTGATCGTCGCGTACGTCGCGCCGTGATAGGACCGGTACCGCGCGAGGATCTTCTGCCGGCCGGTCGCCGCCTTCGCGATCCGGATCGCGTTCTCGTTGGCCTCGGCGCC
>DAIOFZ010000172.1:0-3346 GCA_036745475.1 Actinomycetota bacterium
GACCAGCAGGTGCGCGAGCTCCGGCCAGTCCGGCTGGGGATGAAGCACTCGCCCCCGTTCATCTGGGAGACGATCCACCGCATGCGCGAGGACGGGATCGAACGCGCGATCGGGATCGTGATGGCGCCGCACTGGTCGGGGATGTCCGTCGAGAGCTACCTCGACCGCGTGCGCGAGGGGGTGGGCGAGGGCCCGCCCGCGTTCGACTTCGTCCGCTCCTACCATGACGACCCCCGCTTCGTGTCGTTCCTGGCGGCGCGGGTGGCAGATGCGCTCAGCGGGCTCACCGCCGAGGAGCGCCGGGGCGCGACGGTGATCTTCTCCGCACACAGCCTGCCCACCCGGCCCGTCGAGGACGGGTCGCTCCGGTGCCTGCGATGCCGCGCCTGCGAGGACGCGTGCCGCTACCGCGACGGCCTGGCCGAGACGGCCGACCTGGTGGCGGCGGAGCTCGGCCTCGCTCGCCACACGATCGCGTGGCAGAGCGCCGGCCGGACCGACGACCCGTGGTGGGGTCCGCCGATCGAGGACGTGCTCGCCGACCTGGCGTCTCAGGAGTGTCCGGCCGCGGTCGTGTGCTCGGCCGGGTTCGTGGCCGATCACCTCGAGATCCTGTACGACCTGGACATCGAGGCGCGGTCGATCGCCGAGGCGGCCGGCATGCGTCTCGTGCGCACCGAGATGCCCAACGCGGATCCCGCGTTCGTCCGCGTGCTTGCCGACGTCGTCCGCGAGCGGCTCGCGGCCTCGAGGATCTGACGGTGGTGGACCCCACCGCGGTGCGGGTCGTGGTCGTGGGTGGCGGGGTCTCGGGCCTGACGGCGGCGCACCGGATGCTCGAGGCGGATCCCGCGCTCGACCTCGTGGTGCTGGAGTCCGAGGGCGAGGTCGGCGGCCGGCTGCGGACGGCGACCGTCGGCGATCTCGAGCTCGAGAGCGGTCCGGACTCGTTCGTCGCCCGCAAGCCGTGGGCGGTGGACCTGTGCCGGGAGCTGGGCCTGGCGCTGACCGAACCCGGTGCCCGCGACGCCCTCATCTGGACCGAGCGCGGGCTCGTCCCGCTCCCGGAGAGCGCGCTCGGCATCCCCACGGATCTCGAGGAGCTCGTGCGCTGGCCGGGCCTGTCGCGCGGAGGTCGCGCGCGCGCGCTCGCCGATCTCCTGCGCAAGGTACGGGCGCCGAAGGCCGACGAGTCGATCGGCGCGTTGGTACGCCGGCGGATGGGCGACGAGGTGGCCGAGCGACTGACCGGGCCGCTCCTCGCAGGGTTGTTCGCAGGCGATATCGACCGGCTGAGCGTCGACGCGACCTTCCCCGAGCTCGCGCGGTGGGAGCGGGCGTTCGGCAGCCTGATCCGCGGCGCCCGCGCGGCCTCGAGGGCGGCCGCCGACGTGGGGCCGATGTTCCTGCGTCCGCACGCCGGCGTCGGGCATCTCCCGCGCGCGCTGCTCGAACGCGTGGGCCCGCATCGCGTCCGGCTCGAGACGCCGGTCCGCTCGGTCGAACGCGACGGCGAGGCGTTCGTGCTGCGCACCGCGCGGGACGCCCTGCGCGCCGATGCGATCGTCATCGCCACCCAGGCGTTCGTCGCGGCCGAGCTGGTCGGTGGGATCGACGGGTCGGCGGCGGCGTCGCTCGGCGCGATCCCGTATGCCAGCACCGGCGTCGTGCACCTCGTCTACCCGGAGGACACGGCCGAGGCGCTCCCCGAGGCCACCGGGTTCGTCGTGCCGCGGGGCCGGGCGCCCATGACCGCGGCGACGTTCGTCTCGCGGAAATGGGCCGACGTCGCGTTTGGCACTCGCGCCGTCGTCCGCTGCTTCGTCGGGGCCGTGGGCTTCGAGGACGTCCTGGACGAACCCGACCAGGAGATCGTGGACGCCGTGTGCCGGCACCTGGCGGCCTTCCTCCCGCTGCCGGGGCGCCCGGCCGCATCGTCGGTGATCCGGTGGCCTCGGTCGATGCCGCAGTACGAGGTCGGGCACCTCGAGCGCATCCGCGCGATCGAGGACTCGCTGCCGGGAGGTATCTTCCTGACCGGCAATGCGTACCACGGGGTGGGCGTCGCCGACGCCGTCCGCAGCGCGGGACTCGCCGGCGAACGCGTCCTCGTTCATCTCGGTACCGGGTCCGCAGCTGCCGAGTTCGAGGATCCGCGCGGCAACGGACGGGCACCGAGCAGATCGGAGAACGTGGGATGAGCGACACCGTCTACGCGCTATACATCTGCTTCAAGGCGACGCGCGGCTTCCGAGACCTCGACCTGGACGATGCGGCCCAGGAGGTCGAGAACCTGATCAAGGAGTGGGACCCCGCGGTGACCGTTCGGGGCCTCTACTCCACGGTCGGCTTCCGGGCCGACACCGACCTGCTGCTCTGGCTGGTCGGGCCGACGGCCGACGCCGTGCAGGATGCGCTCGTCGCGTTCCGGCGGACGCGCGCCGGGCGCGAGCTCGACGTGGCCTGGACGTTCATGGGCGTGGTCAAGCCGGCCGAGTTCACCCCCGACCACGCGCCGGCGTTCGTCAAGGGCGAGGCGCCGCGGCGCTACGTCTGCGCGTACCCGTTCGTTCGAACGCCCGAGTGGTACCTGCTCCCGTCGGCCGAACGCGCGTCGCTGTTGCGCGAGCACGGCGAGGCCGGGCGGGAGTTCCCCGAGGTGCTCGCGAACACCACGAGCGCGTTCGGCATCAACGACTGGGAGTGGATCCTCGCGTTCGAGGCCGACGAGCTCGACCGGATCGTGGACTGCATCCGCCGGCTGCGCGAGGCGCAGGCCCGCCGGTTCACCAAGGTGGAGGTCCCGTTCGTGACCGGGATCCGCAAGGACGTGCGCGCGGCCTTCGCCGACCTGGCCTAGAAGAGGGCCACCGTCTTCAGGCACCCGGGAGCGTCATAATGGGCGCCCGACCGAACGGAGGTCCGTCATGGCGCACGCGAAGGACAAGGGCGAGAAACAGGCCAAGAAGACGGCACAGAAGTCGATCAAGGAGAAGCGCGCGGCGAAGAAGGCGAAGAAGTCCACCACCAGGCGATCCGAGTGACGTGTTCGAGGACCTGCTTCCGGCCTGGGGCGGCGAGGAGGTCGTCGACCGGTTCGACGAGCCGGGCGCGACGTGGATCTTCGTCTGCGTGCATTCGACGGTGATGGGTCCGGCCGCCGGCGGCACGCGCCTGAAGGTGTACGTCGAGCCGCGTGATGCCCTGCAGGACGGGCTCCGCCTGTCCTCGGCGATGACGAGCAAGAACGCGATGGCCGGGCTCCCGCTCGGCGGCGGCAAGGCGGTGCTCGCGGTCCCCGAGATCCCCACGGGCGAGCGCCGACGCGGCCTCTTCCTCCGGTACG